>VMSV01000023.1 GCA_013791935.1 Desulfobacteraceae bacterium
TAAAAAAAGACGTGGCAGCGGCCCATTTTTTCAGCGCCGGTTTTTCCGAAACAAAAACGGAAGAAGGCAGAAGGTTGGAAAAGCTTCTGGTGGAAAAAGCAGAAAAAGCCAATTTCCATCTCATCGGCCCCAACTGCATGGGATTGTTCAATCCCGCCGTGGGCATCAAACAGGCGGATACGCAATACGACGGTGTGAGCGGACCTGTTGGTTTCATTTCCCAAAGTGGCAGTATATCCATTTCCTTCAGTTTCGAGGCCCATCTCCAAGGCGTCGATATCAACAAATCCGTGAGTTACGGCAATGGGATTATCCTGGATTCGGCGGATTTTCTGGATTATTTCGCCCAAGATTCAGAAATTAAAACCATCGCCATGTATATCGAAGGAGTAAAGAACGGGGAGCGGTTTTTCGCATCCCTGAAAGCAGCGGCAGCAAAAAAGCCCGTCATTATTTGGAAGGGGGGCAGGACGGAAGAGGGGTCCAGGGCCATTGCCTCCCATACGGGGTCTCTCGCCAGCTCTCAAGC
This sequence comes from Desulfobacteraceae bacterium, assembly GCA_013791935.1. Taxonomy (GTDB): domain Bacteria; phylum Desulfobacterota; class Desulfobacteria; order Desulfobacterales; family UBA5616; genus VMSV01. Next base: position 530 of record VMSV01000023.1, read on the forward strand.
CATATGGGAAACAGTTGTCAGGCAGTGCGGCGCCATGAATGCCCGGAACATGGAAGAACTGGTCGATACAACCAAGGCCCTGCTGTTTTTGCCGGATGTAAAGGGCAACCGCATGGTGATTGCAGGCGGCCCGGGCGGGCAATCCGTCATCTCCACGGATATCTTTGCCGAAGCCGGTCTGAATGTGCCCGTTTTCACCAACGAGTCCTACACCGAGTTGGCGTCATTTTTTAACACCGTGGGGGGAAGCTATCAAAATCCCATCGACTCCGCCGGTCCTACACGTCAAGACATGAAACGGGTATTGGACATTGTCGTGCAAGACGCCAACATTGATAACATTTTTTATATGGTTTCCTCCCGGCCGGGCAGCGGCTTTATGGCCGGGCATGTTTCCAACACCCTGGACATGCTGGATGCGATCCGGAAGTCGAGTCCGAAACCTCTGATTACAGCCGTGTTTTTGCAAACACCCGATGCCCAGAGAGAAGTAAGGGAAGTGATGTTTAAGTTGCAGAATTTGGGTATTCCCGCATTTCCCTCCGTCCAGCGCGCGGCCACAGCCCTGAAGAATTCCCTGGATTATTATGAAGGCGTTCGACGCCGCCGGGCACAGCAACGACCCCTTACATAAAACAGTCAAATCAACCTTGAGGATTTTAAGATCGGTGCAATATGAAGGTTTAAGCTGCGATTTGCACCCTGCTCATTTATTGCTGATCACATGCAATTTCATCGATATAACTAGTTTCAGATACATCGACTGAACCTCTCAAACGAAAGTGCTGTTGGCGCAACTCATCGTTATCGCGAGAAGGCAACCCTAAAGCATGTTACTTCTTAATTCTGATGTGCTAAGGTCAAACGAATGAAACTACCCCGATTCCTACAAAGATATTCTGGATTGAACAGAAGTATCTATTTTCTCTTTCTGGCTCAGATAGTGAACAGCCTCGGCCATTTCGTGCATCCGTTTATTACACTCTACCTCACCCAGAAAATGGGAATGGATGTCGGGCTCGCGGGTTTCTATGTGTTTCTTTCAGCAGTCGTTTGGGTACCGGCCACCCTTATTGGGGGAAGGTTGGTGGACAGGGTGGCACGGAAAAAGGTGATGATTGGTGCGCAGAGCACGGCCGCTATTACTCTTGTTCCCTGCGCCTTCTTGGGAACGAGCATTGTGGTACCATGGTTGCTCATACTCAGCAGTTTCTTCCAGGGCATCGCAGATCCGGCGAACGATTCGATGATTTCCGATATGACTCGCCCGGAGGAGCGGAAAGCCGCGTTTAGCCTTCTCTATTTGGGCTATAATATCGGCTTCTCCATTGGGCCGATGATTGCAGGATTTCTGTTTAATGACTACCTGCCGCTTTTGTTCTTGGGCGACGCGATCACGACGGGGATCGCCCTCGTTCTCGTCGCCACATTTACCCGCGAGACAAAGCCCAGCAAAGAGAAGATTCGGGAAAGCTTAGAATCGGATGTGAGCGCAGAAAAGGCTGAGAAGGGATCGGTGTTTTCTGTTCTCGCGAAGCGTCCAAGATTGGTTGCGTTTATGTTTACCAATATCCTTCTCTCTCTGGTTTTTTCCCAAACCCTCTTCGGCCTGCCACTCCTGCTCGTTGCGAGATTCGGAGACTCGGGCCCCAAGTTTTTCGGCATTCTCATGCTTGTGAACACCTTGACGATTATCCTTCTGACTGCCCCGATCATCCATGTGACCGACAAGTTAAAACCAACGCTCTCCATGTCTCTCTCAGGGCTGTTTTGCGCTCTGGGATTCGGTTTCATCCACCTGTTCCCATCGTTTGTTATGATCCTCGTTCTGACGGTTAGCTGGTCAATCGCCGAGATCCTCAGCGCAACCAATATTTCCACCTATATTGCGAACCACTCACCCATGACCCATCGGGGCAGAATAAACGCCATTGTGCCGCTTATCATGTTCAGCGGCCATGCCGTGGGGCCACGTCTGGCGGGATGGTTTATCCGCAGTCATTCGGTGGAGGCTATCTGGCCGATCGCCCTAACACTTTCCCTATCCGCGGCGGTGATTTTCTATATGCTTCATCTATTGGAACGGTGAATAAAAGCTATGTACCACCTATATGCAATTTATTAAATTGTAGATATCTCCCCGATAGGCGACATCGAGTTGATTTTGAGGATCTCAAGATATGGTGGCGTTCCCAATTTGATGGAAACGTGCGATTCCATAGCGTGCCCACAAATTAAGGAAGCAATTCTTTCTGTTAATTCCAAACACGGCTTCCAGAAGCGTATTGCAAATTGCACCCTGTTCCGGTAATGTTTTCCCCATGTTATTCATCCACCGAACCCTTGAACCGGTTTTAAACCACCTGGCCGAAAAATATTCGATGGTCATTCTTGCTGGGGCAAGGCAAAAATGAATTTGCCGGAACAGCTCAAGCACATGGCCGACCAGTGTATTGCCTGCGATCTTTGCGTTGGGGAATGCGCTTTTCTTCAAAAATACGGGAATCCCAAACAAATTGCCGAATCCTATGACCCGGAGGACCGAAGCCATCAAAGCCTGCCCTTTGAATGCCATCTCTGCGGTTTGTGCCTGGCCGTCTGCCCCAAGGATCTTGATCCTGCGGGAATGTTTCTTTCCATGAGAACAAAATCCATCGGCGAGCTTGGCAAAAAAAGACGGTTCAAACGCATCCTGGCCTATGAAAAACGAGGAACTTCACGCCGGTATTCCTATTATACTTTGCCCGAAGGATGCCAAACCGTATTCTTCCCCGGATGCGCCCTGCCCGGAACCCGGCCGGAGGTAACGCTTAAATTGATTCAATACCTTCAACACCGGATACCTTCCTTGGGCATTGTCCTGGACTGCTGCACCATGCCTTCCCATGATCTGGGTTATTTTGACCATTTCCGGCAGATGTTTTATGAGATGACCCGGTATCTAATCCGAAACCACGTTCAACACATTCTCACGGCTTGTCCGAACTGTTTTCAGATCTTCAAAAAATACGGGCGCGGCCTTTCCGTGCAGATGGTCCATGAAGTTCTCAATCAGCATCCACCGGAAGATCTTCCCTCTCTGTCCGGAACCCTGGTTCTTCATGATCCCTGCCCCATGCGGTTTGAAGATTCTGCCATGCAAGCCGTGAGGGATTTGATGGCCAAAACCGGGCTGCACTTCACCCCCATGGCCCATGAGAAAGACCGTTCGGTCTGCTGCGGAGAGGGGGGCGCGGTTTTCCTGGTATCAAAACCTTTATCGGAAAACTGGAAAAAGATCAGGAAAGCTGAAGCCGGGGAAAGCCCTGTATTGACCTACTGTGCAGGGTGCACGAATAACCTGGGAAAGACCATGGCCACCTTCCATATTCTGGATCTTCTCTTTGACCCGCCGTCCTTCATGAACAAAAAACCCAAGGTGAGCAGGGCTCCCTTCACCTATTGGAACCGGCTTTCGCTCAAAAAACGATTAAGAAAAACCTTTTTGGCCAAGACCACCCGGGAAAGATCCTTTCTGGACGGAATCCTCTCCTTCAACAACCTGTTGATTGTTGATCCTGACCGGTCTTTCACCGTGCCCCTTGCGGAGCAGCTTGAAAAAATGGGGTTTTCAGTTTTCCTCGCAAGTTCCGGGGAAGAGGCTCTGAAGAGGGTTTATAAAAATGATCCGGTGGATGTGGTTTTATTGGATACGGTATTGCCGGATAGGACCGGGATGGAAGTACTTGGCCGGATCAAGGCCCACAAGCCTTTTATCCAGGGAATTGTCATGACCGGCAAAAGTTCCGTTTCCGAAGCCATTTCCGCCATGAAATCCGGGGCCTCGGAATACCTGGTCAAACCCCAGGGGTTGGAGGCTCTCCTGGGCCATATCCAGGCGGCCATGGATGAAAAGCAGGATTACGAGCAGCAAATGCTTGCGGTGCAAACCGGGCCTTTTACAACACCCCGGCACCTGAAAACTCGCATGGCCGAAATTAAGTCAGCTGCGGCCAAACAAAGGGGGGCGTAAGCATAGGCCCGCCTTAAAAAGGGAGGAATCTTCATGAACTATGATTTTGACACCGTAGTGAATCGAAAGAACACCGGCTCGGCCAAGTGGGATCTTGTGGCCGCCCGTTTCAAAGATCAGGATGTGATTCCCATGTGGGTGGCGGACATGGATTTTCCCACGGCCCCTTCTGTGATCAACGCCCTGAAAAACAAGGCGAATGAAGGGATTTTCGGGTATCCTCTCCGTACGGAATCCTATTTCAGCGCCGTGATGGACTGGCTGTCCAGGCGCCATGGCTGGGGGATTCAAAAAGAATGGATGACCAGCAGTCCCGGGGTGGTGACGGCCCTAAGCCTCTGCGTTCTCACTTTTACCAATCCAGGGGATTCCGTTCTGGTTCAACCCCCGGTGTACTACCCTTTTTTCAGAGTGATTGAAACCAGCGGAAGAAGGATCAAGGAGAACCCCCTGGCCTTTGACGGCCAAAGATACACCATGGATCTCGACGGGCTGGAAAAAATCAAAGGCAGCCGCATCAAGCTCATGATCCTGTCCAACCCCCACAATCCCGTGGGCCGGGTGTGGACGGAAAATGAATTGAGAAGGCTGGGAGAATACTGCGTCCAAAAAGACATTGTGCTGGTATCCGACGAAGTGCATTCGGATCTGATTTACAAAGGCTTTAAGCATATTCCCACGGCATCTATCTCGGAAGAAATCGCCCGGCAGACCATCACCTGCATCGCCCCCAGCAAAACCTTCAATCTGGCAGGCTTGAAATCCTCCGTGATTATTATTCCCAATGAAAAGACCAGGGCGGCATACAATACTACTCTTGGGAATCTTTCCCTGGCCGGAGACAATACCTTCGGACTGGCTGCCCTGGAAGCAGCCTACAAGGACGGTGAAGAATGGCTGGAAGCGCTGCTGGTCTACCTGGAAGAGAATCTGCAATTCTGTCTTGGCTGGTTTGCCGAAAAAATCCCTGCAATCAAAGTGATCCGGACCGAAGGCACCTATCTGGTATGGCTGGATTGCCGGAGTCTTCATATGAGCAGCCAGGAACTGGACACTTTTTTCAAGGAAAAAGCACGGCTATGGCTGGATGACGGCCCCATGTTCGGCCAAGGTGGTGAAGGTTTCCAGCGCATCAACATCGCCTGCCCCCGGTCCACCCTGACGGAAGCCTTGAGCCGAATCGAAATCGCCGTGAGGGGGCTTTAGAAAATGCTTCCATGCGGAAGAATATTATACCGCAGAATTGGATGATATGGCTTTGAGTTGCCGGTTGTGTGCTTTGGATAGAAGCACCAGGGCTGCAATGGCCCCGAACAAAGCCATGGCCATGTCGGACTGGGTGTCCCAAACATAGCCCTGGGTGCCCAGAAAAGCCTCGGCGGATTCTCCGCTTAATTCCGCCACCCACCATTCAATGAGTTCATAAAAAGCGCTCACGGCAAGGCAGAAGCAGACGATGAGGAAGTTTCGCCAGGAGGCACCGGCAATAACGGATTTTCGAATAAAGATTTCCCGGGCCACCATGGCGGGAATGAACCCCTGGGCCAGATGGCCTATTTTATCATAATTGTTCCTTTCAAGGTCCAGGACGTCCCGAAGCCAGTTAAACAAAGGGACTTCCGCATAGGTGTAGTGCCCGCCGATCATGAGAATGATGCAGTGGATCAGGATCAGAACATAGACAAGGTTCGTGAGCCGGAATTTTTTAAAGGTTGCAACCAAAAGAACAAACCCGATGAGCGCCGGAGCCACCTCCAGAAACCAGGTAAAAAGGTCCTTGGGATGAATGCCGGACCAGATGAGAACGATAAAGAAAATGGACGACCAGACGACCTGGGGTATTTTGATTTCCTTTTGAAGAAACATGGCTTCCCTCCGGGGGGATTTCAGAATATGTGAAAAGGAGTCAACCATAGCCTTTTACCGTCATTCTGTCAAACAAATCCCCCCTTCAACACCGGGATAAACGCATCTCAAAAGGGATTGTATCCGAACCGTTTTATTTCTTCGGATACAATCCAAAAACAGAAGAGGGAGACTCCACAATTTTTTTAATGTTTTCATTCAACTCCTCTTTCACGTTTTTGTCTTTTTCCTTCCAGGCCCCTTCAATTTTTTCCACCAGTTCATCGATTTCACAGGGTTTTGTCAGATAGTCATAGGCTCCCAGCATCAAGGCTTCCTTGGCTGTGCCAATGGAGCCATGACCGGTAAGCATGAGAACCTGGGTAAACAAACCCATTTTTTTAATCTCCCGTAACGTTGAAACGCCGTCCAGTCCATGCATTTTCATGTCCAGGACCACAACATCAAAATCCTGTTTTTCAAGCACTTCCAGCGCGTCGTTGCCGCTGTTCACTGCTTTTACCCAATACCCTCTGTCTTTTAAGAGCTTTTCCATATTCGAAGCAAAAACCTCTTCGTCATCAACGAGCAATATTTTGCTGCCTATCATGGTGATCTCCTTTCCTTTAAATGATTGGATATTTAGCAAATTCATTATCCATTTTTCCTTCTTCCGATACTTTTATCCGACTTATCAGCGGAAGAAAAATGGCAAATTCCGTTCCCTCGCCTTTTTCGCTCCGAACCGTAATATTCCCTCCCAGGTTTTGAATAATGGTGAAACAGATGGAAAGTCCCAGGCCCGTTCCTTTGCCGACAGCTTTTGTCGTAAAAAAGGGATCGAATATTCGATTCATGTTTTCTTTTGAAATTCCGGTTCCCGTGTCTGCAATCGTGATCAACACCCCCCCACCCCCTTCATCATATTTGGTCGCGATTCGAATGGAGCCGTAGGATTTTCCTTCATGGGCATCTATGGCATTGGTGATAAGGTTCAAAAACACCTGTTGAAGCTGGGAGATATCCGACTGGATAGAGGGCAAGAGTGCGTCCAGCTCTGTAATGAATTTTACCCCGCTGGTTTTGGCCTCCCGCTCCATGAGTTCCACCACTTCAAGGATGAAGTTGTTAAGATCAAGCATTTCCACCAAGGAGTGGGTTCTCCTGGAGAATCGCAGGAGATTGTGTGTGATCCGCTTGCACCGTTTGGTTTGTGCGGCGATCTGATCCATGGAGTCTATAAACTGGGTTCTGAATATTTCATCCTCCACTTTGGTTTTCTTAAACTGATCCACAAGAAGCTGCCGTTCCGTGGAGATGATGGCAACCGGGTTGTTGATTTCATGGGCCACCCCGGCGGCAAGTTCTCCAATGGAGGCAAGTTTGCTGGCCTGGAGCAGTTGAAGGTTCAACTGACCTGCATGTTCATCGCGGTTTCGTATAATTTTAACCATATACCTTGTGATGAACAGGGAAACCACCAGAATGCTGATGGCGCTGATATACAAAAAAATCAGGTTGATTCGCCGGGAATGATGAATTTCGGAAAAGGCCTCCGAATAGTCCTGTTTGATCACCAGAAGCCATCGGGGTTCGTCCAGCCATGACTTGCCGATAATCTGTTTGGAAGAGCTCCCCTTTGAAGACACACCATTGACAATGCCAACCTTGACGGTCTCTTTTAAGTCTTCAATTTCAATGGGTGACTTTTCCATAATCTCTCCGGAAAACCGAGGACTGGTCTGATAGATCCCCCTGGAATTCACCAGGTAAACCTCCCCGGTTTCACCGATCCTAACATTCTCCACCAGGGTTCGGAATACATCCGTGTTCACCGTGGCCCGCAGAATCCACTGTCCTTTCCCTTCAGAACGGCTGATGGCGATAATAAAGTGGGGCTCTTCTCTGAACCCGGTAAACATATCGCTGATATAAAGCCCTTTGTGAAGCACTTCCTTGAACCATTCCGCTTCTGCATAATTTCTATCCAGCAGATCATAGGGACCCACATAGGCCAGATGCCGGCCGGTATGGTCAATCACACCAAGATCCGTAATGGACTGATACTCCCTGTTCATGTTTTCATACACAACGCGAAGATTCCCGGGAACCAGAAGAAAATCCAATGAATGGGTATAGGTAAGCAACCGCAATTTGGAGCTTTGCTCTTTTAAGAATTGTTCAACAAACCTCCGATGGTTTTCCACCTGGCCCTGGAATTGCCTCATCACTCGGTCTTTGGTGAAATAAGTATGGTAGGCGTTCAGGCCCCAGCCCACCAGCAGCAGGGGCCCCACGGAACAAACCACCGTCAGAAGCGTAAACTTCCGGAACAGATGTCCATAGGACTGCCGGTTTTGATCGCCATCGGATATTCTTTCAAACCATTTCCCGAACCATCTCATAGCTTCCGTCCTGTTTTCCGCATCATGCCTGTTGCTTATTTCTTATTCAACAATTTGCCCAGCATGGATGGCTTTTTACCGTTGCTCTTCTTCCAGAGTTCTTCAAGTTTTTCCTCAAGCTCATCGATTTCACAGGGTTTGGTGAGATAATCATAGGCCCCCAGCTTCATGGCCTCCAGGGCGGTTCCAATGTCCCCGTGACCGGTCAGCACCAGGGTTTGAATTTCCAGATTCTGCTTTTTCATTTCCCTCAGGGTGGCCATCCCGTCCATTCCCGGCATTTTCAAGTCCAGCACCATAACATCGTACTGCCCCCCTCCTGCAATGGCCGCCACCGCGCCGTCGCCGCTGTTCAGGGTGGTTACCGCATGCCCCCTGTTTTCCAGAAGCTTCTTCATGTTTTTCGCAAAATCCTCCTCATCATCCACCAGTAGAATTCTTGCCTTTTCCATATTTATGTTCCTCCTCTTATTAAAATGATTGCTTGAATTTCTTTGAAAGAGGCCGGGCCAAAGCCCGGCCTTGTTGTTATTAGAATGCCCACACCAAGGGGATCATTATGCTCATGAGCACCCAGGCGATGAGGTTCATGGGAATTCCGATTTTCAGAAAATCGCTGAACCGGTAGCCGCCAGGACCGAACACCATCATGTTGCACTGATAACCGATGGGGGTGGCAAAGCTTGCCGAAGCACCCATCATGATGGCAAAGGCAAAAGGCGTCCAACTCACACCCATTTGAGTGGCCATGGCATAGGCGATGGGCCAGAGGATCAGGGCCGCCGCATTGTTGGTGACCATCTCGGTTAGGACGGAAGTGGTGATGTAGAGCATGGACAGAACCATCCAAGGGCTTCCCCCGCCCAGGCTGACCATTTGCGTTGCGATAAACGCCGCCGCACCTGTTTTCTCCATGGCCTTTCCAATGCCGAAGGCCGCGATAATAACCAGAAGTACCTGCATGTCCACGCTTTTATAAGCTCCGGTGAAAGTAATGCACCGGGTGACCAGTAGAATGGCAGCAGCCACCACAGCGGCCTTGAACATCCCCACATCAAAAAACGTTGCGGTAAAAATCATGCCCACCAGCACCACGCAGGATAGAATGGCCTTGTTGTACCGGGGTGATGCGGATTCTTCCAACTGACTGATGAGGTGAAAGTCCTGGGAGTTTTTGTTTCTTTCATAAAAACTAGGGTTGGTTTCCAGAAGCAGGGTGTCCCCTTCCTTTAGAACCACATTACCCAGAGACCCTTGAATTTGCTCCCCGGCCCTGGATATTGCTACCACCACCGCATCATAGAGCTGCCGGAAGTGGTTTCCAACAATGCTCCTGTCGATGAATCGGTTGGAATTGGAGACCACGGCTTCCACAAAGCAGCGATCAGGCCTGGGGGTATCGATTTTAAAAAGACGGTCCATGACCGGCGTCAGGCCCTTGACTTTTTGAACTTCGGAGATCATGCCCAGAATCCCGCCAAAAACCATTCGGTCGTCTTCCTCTATCTTCAGGTTGTAATCCGTGGCAGGAATGCTGTCTTTGCCCCGAATAATTTCAATAAGATTAATTTCATTTTCTTCCGTCAATTCCGCCTGGCGAAGGGTTTTTCCAATCAATACGCTTCCGGGGGGCACAATCATCTCCGTGGTGTATTGTTTCGGGTCTCCCATCTGATCGATGGCGGAGGACCGGTCGGGCAAAAGCCAGAGGCTTAAAAGGGTGACCACCACAAACATGATCAGGGCAAAAGGCACTCCGACCTTGGCGATTTCAAAAAGACCAATTTGAACCCCAAGCTCTTTTTGAATCACCCCGCTCACCACCAGGTTGGTGCTGGTCCCGATCAGGGTGCAGGTCCCGCCGAAAACAGCCGAATAGCTTAGGGGAATCATCAGCTTGGACACGGGCACTTTGATTTTTTTGGCCCAGGCTTTCACCGCGGGAATGAAAATTGCCACCACCGGGGTGTTGTTGAGAAAAGCGCTCAGCAACGTAACCGGAGCCATCATGCGAATCAGAGCCATCGGCCTTGATTTGATCCGGGGAGACAAAAGAAACGTAAGCAACTGAATAGCCCCGGTTTCTGTAAACGCCCCGGCCACGATAAACAGAATGGCCACGGTGAGCATGCCCTGGTTGGAGGCCCCTTCCACGGCTTCCTTATCCGTAAGAATTCCCGTGACCAGAAATAACAGCAGGGTCCCCAGGCAAATCCACTCGGGAGGAATACGTGTTTTTGCGAGCATTACGAACATCAACCCCACACTTATCAATGTAAACCACATCTGCCATTCCATACATTCCCTCCTCTTATCCTTTTACGGTTTATTTTCAGCCAAGGTCCCGTTCCTCTCGGGTCTGACCTTGCAACCCGGACTTTTCCTCTTTCTTCATCCCGGGCTGGTGCTTTTTTAGTTATTTTAGAGGCTATAGATCAAAAAATGTGCCATTCACCATGAATGGGCTCAAGAGGATCCAATCAATTCTTCAGCATTCTGAAATTAAACGATTTTCTTGGATCAATCCAGGGGGTCTGACAGGAGGGGAGACTCAAGGGCTCTTGGCAGAAACGATCAAATGTATCCTGTCAGGTGACAGGTTCCGGATCTACTGAAACGATTTGTGGACAGTGGAGAGGGGTGGCCCATTTTTTTCCGGCGGCCTTGGTCCCTGATGTTTACAATATATCGCTCCCCCAACCCTTTATCTATGCCTAAAAAGCATGGTCAAGCCTCCTTAACACGGAGGGGCTTGAAAATTTCGGCATTGTTTTTGCTGAAGGGTTTCTACCGGGGAGGACAAAGTTGAGCCCTGGAATGAAGAATTGGAGGCACGGTTGGAATTCCATAAAGTCAAATCCATTATGCTGCCTTATGAAACCGGGGTTTCCCTGAAATTTTCAGTGGAACCGGAGGATAAGCTCACCCAGGCAGTGGAACGAATGCTGCTCTATAACGCCAAGCAAATTGCCGTGATAAAAAACAGCTCTGTCGTGGGCATGATTCGTCTCGGGGATGCCTTGAAAAAACTGGGGCTGGAATCGGGGTAAGCTATAACCTAAATTGAGCGATTGTTCCAGTTTGCAAGTTCGCTCCTCATGAAGCACCAATCCATTTTACTCTTCAGGCTCCAGGCCCGCCTGGTTGATGAGCCGGTGAAGATATTGCCGCTGGATACCCGCCGTTTCAGCCGCCCGGCTGATATTGCCGTTGCTGTTCTGAAGGAGTCTCTGGATATATTGGCGGTAAAACCGGTTCATGACAGCATTCCTGGCTTCCCGAAAAGGCAGGGTCAAAAAATCCGCCTCGGTTTCCATGGCTTCAGAACCCCGGGAGTTGCCTTCGGCAAAAACGTCGTTGACCTCCAGGCAATGGGTCCTGCAAAACACAACCCCCCGTTCGATGGTGTTTTCCAGTTCACGGACATTGCCCGGGAAAACATGGGATGAAAGCGTTCTGAGGGTATCCTCCGATATGCTGTGAATATTCTTCGCGTACAACAGGGCATACTTTTTAAGGAAATGATGGGCCAGCATGGGAATGTCTTCCCTTCGCTGGCTTAAACCCGGCATTTCCAGGCGGATCACGTTAAGCCGGTAAAACAGATCTTCCCTGAAAACCCCTTTTTGAATATCCGATTCCAGGTTATGGTTGGTGGCTGCGATAAAACGAATATCCGCTTTCAAGGTCCGAATGCCGCCCACGGGCTTGAATTCCCCTTCCTGAAGCAGGCGAAGCAGCTTGGTCTGCATGGCAAAATCCAGGTCACCGATTTCATCCAAAAACAAAGTTCCACCATCGGCGATTTCCACCAACCCTTTCTTGTCCTTCCAGGCCCCGGTGAAGGCTCCCTTGACATGACCGAACAACTCGCTCTCAATCACATTTTCGGAAATGGCTGTGCAATTGATGGTAATGAAGGGTTTATCTTTCCGCAAACTGAACTGGCACAGGGCCCGTGCAGCCAGTTCCTTTCCGGTGCCGCTTTCTCCGGTGATGAGTACGGTGGCTGTGGTGGGGGCCACCTGCCTGATCTGGTCCAGGAGGATTTTAATCCTTCGGGAGGATCCGATGAGATGGCCTGAGGCTTCCTTTTCCGCAAGGGCTTCCCGCAGGGAAATGTTTTCCGAAACCATCTCCCGCCATTGCAATACCTTGTCAATGGTCAGAAGAATTCTCTCCCGTTCAAAGGGTTTGGTGATATACTCAAAAGCCCCTTCCCGAACGGCTTCAACAGCGGTTTCAATGGACGCATAGGCGGTGATGATGACCACGGAGATGTCCGGCTGAATTTTTTTGATCTGCCGCAAAAGCTCGATTCCGTTCATTCCGGGCATTTTCAGATCCAGGAAGACCAAATCGAAAATACCGGGCTTGAACAGGGACAGGGCTTTTTTCGGATTGTTTTCCGTGGTTACCTGATGGCGGGTTTCCTCCTTGATGATACGGGAAAGGAGCACCAGCATGTCCGCTTCATCGTCCACGATCAAGATTCTGCCGTTCATACAGAGGCTCCTTCATGGTAAATCGGCATTTTGATGGAAAATACCGTTCCCCTGGACCGGGTTGCCGAAAGGGGGGAATCCGTGGAAATGCTTTCACAGTCAATGGTTCCTCCGTATTTGGAGATGATGCCGTAGGTCACGGCCAAACCCAGGCCCGTGCCTTCCCCTTCGGGTTTTGTGGTAAAAAAAGGTTCGAAAATCCGGTCCATGTTTTCCCTGGAGATGCCGTGGCCCGTATCCTCGATCTGAACCTCGGCTTTCCGGCTTTTTTCATCCCATCGGGATCGAATGGTGAGCTTGCCGCCACCCTTCATGGCCGAAGAAGCATTGTTGATCAGGTTCAAAAACACCTGCTGTAATTCTCTGGGATCCCCTTGCACCGGAGGAATGTCCTTGGCCAGATGGGTCACCAACTCAATGTTTTCCATTTCAAGGGTATGACCGACGATGGTGATGATTTCCCTAAGCTCTTCATTGATATGGGCTTTTTCAGTCTTCCCCCCTCCGAACCGGGCGAATCGAAGCAGGTTTTCCACAATCCGTTTGCAATTCATGCCCTGCCTTTCAATGGTTTTCAAGTCTTCGTATGCCTGGGTATCCTTGGGGGTTTTGCGGACCAGCAAATCGGTGAAACCCAGAATAACGCCCAGGGGATTATTGATTTCATGGGCCACGCCTGCCGCAAGGGTTCCCATGGAAGCCAGTTTTTCCGCATTGATGAGCTGGTGTTCCATATTTTTTTCATTGGTCACATCCCTGGCAATGCACAGAATGGATCCAACTCCCCCGGATTCTTCCCGAACCGGCATGAAGTTCACGCTGAGCCAGAGCTCATGGTCTCCCACCTGGAGGGCGAACTCATCACGAATGCTTCTGCCGTGCCGGAAAACCAATTGGAGTATTTTTTGATTTTTGGCAAAAGCCTCGTCCGGAAAAACCAGATGAATACTTTTCCCGATAAAATCCTCCGGGCTCCCACCCAGAAAAGCTGCGGTGAAACTGTTAATGGATTGAAACTCCCCTTCCGGGTTCACCGTATAAATGAAATCTTCAGCGCTTTCCACCAGGGACCGGTATTTTTCTTCGGATTTTTTCAAGGACAGGGTGCGTTCCTCCACTTTTTCTTCTAGTTCCCGGGTCCATCGCATTTCATTCAGAAGAATGGCTGTACCTGCGAAAATCACAACGATGATGATGATGACCTGAAAAAGAGAGCGCCATAGATAGGTTTGGTTGATGTATTCATCCACTTCCGAGGCCGGAGCCACCACGGCCACAGACCATCTCTGCAAGGGGAACTCGGATACGGTAATCGGACAATAGGCTATGAGCTTTTCGATTTCACCGGTAATGCCCCGATGCCAGCCTGTTTGATAGGACCCGGCCCCTTCAAGCCCCATGAGCATCTGGTTCTCCTGGATAAAATTAATGGTTTCATGGGACATCTCCGGGTTTCGTTCTCCCCGGGCTGTAAAAGCACTTTTCCCGATGAACTCCGTATAGGGATGGTCCAGGAAAATACCGTCCTGGGCCACAACCCAGGCATATCCAGTTTTCCCCGACCGGGCGTTTTTAAGAAACTGATTGAGAAATCGGGTGATGTCCAGTTCCATGGTCAAGGTGAACCTGGGGTCGACAAAGGATCGTCCCAGAATCATATGGATTCCTCCGGTTTTTTGAACCGGGAACGAAGCATAAGCCCCCTGGGGGACCTCCTTGATGGAATCCATGAAAATGGATTGGTTTTCTGAGGCAAAATCCTGAATCATCCAGGGTTGTGAATACTCATAGGAATACATTTTCTTCTGAACCTGATCCAGGATATTGATTCGGAAAATCCCGTTTTTCATCACCCGCAGGAGGGTTTTTTCCAACCCTCCCTGCATGGCCATCAAGTCCTCGGATGCCTTTGGCTTTGCTACGGTGATCATTCCGATTTCTCTTCGAATGAATTCCAGTTCGCGCTCAATGTTCCACCGGATATTCCGGGCAATGACCAGCTGTTCCTCATTGAACTGTTTTTTGGCAATTTCCCGCAAATTCCGGCTGGAACGAAAATCCAGGTATGCACTGATGGATAGGATGAGGAGGGTGGCGAATAGGAGAAAACCCAGGACCCGTTTGGTTCTTTTCGTTCGAAAAAGCAATTTCAGGTCTTGGCTGAATGTTCGGATAAAATTCTTAATAAAAGAGAGGTCCATAGCGTGCTATCATATTAACAATAAAGATAAAATCATTGATAAATCATCCCCTGAATACCTGGCCCGGACTATGGCAGAAAGGATGGGGTGTGTCAACATGGGTTCAAAGGCAAGCCATGTCGCAAAATCGGAAGAAGTATCGATATTTTCAACCCTTTTCACCTTCAAAGAAGATAGATTTTCACAATAGGTTTTAAGAATTTCATTAATCGAATCGATTTGACATCCACGGCCCGAGAATATTAGTAGAAACCTTTAAAATTTCTAATGGATAGGATGATTTTTTATAGAGGCTGCAAACCAAAACCATTTTAAGGAGATACCATTTTGACCTTTTCTTTCCGCAAAATAACCAAGCCAAAGCGAAAGGCCCTATGGCTTTACGCCCTGGCTTCAGCCTTTCTGCTTCTTTCCTGTACGTCTGAAACCAAACCAAAACCGACACGGGATAATTTGCTTTCGGTTTCCGGGGAAGTCAAAAACCCCTTGGAGCTTTCCTTGGAAGACCTCAAGGCCATGCCCTCCCTCTTCATCAAGGATGTTCTTTTCATCCAAGAGAAGGAGCGTTGCGGGGATCCTGAAAAATTCATTCACGGTGCACACTTCCGGGGGGTTCTTCTGAAGGATGTGCTTCTGAAAGCCGGAATGAAATATGTCAGAAAATGGGAGCCCGGCGTGTATATCACGGTGTACGACACCCAAGGCAAAGAGGAGGTTTTTTCATTCGGGGAAATTTTTTACTCCAGCATCGGGCGTAGCGTTCTGCTGGCTTTTGAAGAAAATGACAAGCCCATGGTTTTTCCCCAGGGGGTTTGCGACCTGTTGGTGTCCACGGACCTGCGGGCCGGACGAAGGCTTCAGGGTGTATCCCGCATTGAGGTTTCCCGGGTGGATGTGGAGATGTTGGCTTATGATGATAAAAAAGAAAAGGTCGTAAGGCCCCCCACCCTGGCCTTTATGCTCATGGACCATAAAACCGGCGCAACCCGAAATATCTCTCTGGAAACCCTCAAGGCACTTCCCCCCGTTCGCCTGCCCTTTGCCGTCATGGCTGGAGATTGCGAGGGGTTCCGCGGCATTTATTCCTTCGAAGGGATTTTGTTGAAAGATCTTCTGGTACAATCCGGCGTGGACCCCTGTCGGCCGGAGTACAACCGCTATGTTCTGGTGGCCAGCGAGGACGGGTTCTGCGCCACTTTTTCCTTCGGTGAACTTTTCAATTCCCGGCTGAACAACAACCTGGTCATCGCCTATAAACTGGACGATGCTTTGCTCAATGAAAGCCAAGGCTTCGCCATGTCCGTTGCCGGGGAGGACAATTTGGGGGGTCGTTCCGTCAAACGCATTCAAAGAATAGAACTTTTTTAGGAGTATAAAAAATGAACAACCGCAGAAAAATAGCATGCTTTGCCTTTATGATCTGGTGTGTGGCTTCCTTTGCCTTGGCCGTTGAAAACGATTTTTCGGTTTTCGATCTCGGGGAAATCGTGGTCACGGCCAAAAACCAAGGCCAGGAAGGCCCTTCCACGGTTTCGGAAATCACCGCTTTGGATATTGAAAAGAAAAACGCGTCCAACCTGGGGGATGCTCTGAAATGGATTCCCGGCGTTCATGTTCGTCAGGGCCGGACCAAGGAGGGTTTCTATATTACGCTTCGGGGCTATGAGCAGGAAAACGTCCTGATTCTTCTGGACGGCATTCCCCTCAACGTGCCCTATGAAGGGCTGGTGAACCTGGCAGACATTCCGGTGGAGAATATCGCCCGGATCAAAGTTGTCAAAGGCAATGCATCTGCTCTTTACGGCCCCAATGCCATGGGAGGCGTGGTGAATGTGATCACCAAAAAAGGGACTGATAAGCCGAGCCTTTCAGGCACCTACAGCGTCAGTGATTACAACACCCACCACCTGGTGGCAACCCACGGCTGGCAGGTGGGCAATTTCAGCTATTTTGTCGGTGCGGCCCACCAGCAGTCTGACGGCTGGAAACTTGCAGACACTTACGCCTACCCTGAAACGGTATATGCCAGTATGGCGGCGGCACCGGCCAACCCCGGAACCGTGCCCAACGTGCCTATTGCCCCGGATTCCGGAAAAAGAGAAAACTCCGATTACCGGAAAAACTCCATTACCTTTACCGGAAGCCTGGAAGCAACCCCTGAAAATACCCTGGGCCTGTCCATGGAGTACTACAACCATGAATACGGCATGCCTGCGGTCCCCATCATTCGCGATCACCGTCGGGGAATCTTTTACTTTCCCAGGTACTGGCGTTTTTCCGACTGGGAACGCTTCACGGTAAACCTGATCGATGAATACCGCATCACCCCAGCACTCAGAACCAAATTCCGGTTGTTCTACGATGATTACGACAATACCCTGGACGCCTATGATGGTCCGGACTATGCCACCCGGAACCGCATCGGGCCGCCTTCGGGCCCGGGGGAATATAATGACTACAGCAGCGGTGCCCAGGTCCAGTCCTTTTGGAACAATACTCAAAACAATGAAATCCGCCTGGGTGTCCAATTCAAACGGGATGTTCACAGGGAAAACTTCCTGGACGGACCCTTTGACACCCTGATTTCCCATACCCTGTCTCTTTCCCTGGAAGATGAATTGCGTATCGGAGATGGTTTGGCCCTTACCGCCGGTGCCGGTTATGATAGGTTTGACAAAAGAAAAAAGGACCAGGAAGAGGAAACGGACAAAGACCCGGGCAGAGATATCGAAACCTTCAGTCCCCAAGCGGGCCTTGCCTGGGATTTCAACGACGCCCTGACGTTTTCCTTCTCCGTGGGAAAAAAGGTGCGTTTCCCCACCATGCGGAACCTCTATGCCGACGGGGTCCTGGGACCTGAAGGGAACCCTGATTTAAAGGAGGAAAAAGCCCTGAACTATGAAGCGGGAGCCACCTGGGCCGTCCGGGAGAACATCGAAGTGGATGGGGCGGTGTTTTACAGCGATATCACCGATCTGATCAACTTTGACAACATCATCGGCCGCTTCGAGCAGTATGAAAGCGCAGTGATCAAAGGCTTCGAACTGGGGCTGAGTACCCGTTTTTCAGAGGGCCTTCTGGCCAGGCTCGGATACACCTTCCTGGATACCCAAAACAATTCCATGGTCACCATTGACAACGAAATTCATGAGGATCTAACCTATAAACCCGATGAGCTTCCCTATCGATCGAAGCACAAAATCGATCTGGATGTGAGCAAGAAATTTCTTTTCGGTCTTGAAGTCGCGTTGAACGGAAGCTATTTTTCAAAACAGCGGTACTACGACCATTACGATCCCACCAACATCAACCATATGGTGAGCATTCCCAAGTGGCTGGATGATTATTTTCTTTTCAACCTGAAACTCACCCGGAGAATTTCCAAAAATGCCGATGTTTTTCTGGCCGGCGAAAACCTTTTCAACGAAACCCATGAGGACATCTCCCTGGTTCCCGGAAAAGGCAGGGCCCTCTGGGCAGGTGTAAAACTGTCATTGTAAGAAAAATAATGGGTTCCCAAACCAAATTCGGTCTCGAATTGGGCGGTGGCGGGTGTTCCGGGTGCAGTTGCTCCAGTGATTCCGGGGAATGCTGCTCCTGATGGCGGTTGAAACGCGATTTCCATTTAAGCTTCTCCAGCCAGAAGGGCTGCCCCCAAGGCTCCCACCCCCTGGGGGTATTCGGGAACCAGGATGTCCCGGCCCAGCAAGCCGGTCAGTAAATGCCGCATACAGATATTGTTTGCCACCCCGCCTGCAAATACCAGGGGATCTTCAAGGGATACTCTTTTAAGCATGGTCGCAGACCGTTTGGCCACGGCCATGTGCAATCCCTTTGCAATTTCAAGGGGGCTCTCCCCCTTGGCGATCAGGGTGGTGACTTCCGACTCCGCAAACACCGTGCACATGCTGTTGATGGATAGATTTTTCTCGGCTTTCAAGGCTTCTGTTCCAAATTCTTCAATGGTAAACCCCAGGGCCCTGGCCATGATTTCAAGAAATTTTCCGGTGCCGGCCGCACACCGGTCATTCATTTCGAATTTCTTGACTTTTCCATTTTCAGAAAGGGCGATGGCCTTGGTGTCCTGGCCCCCGATATCAAGAACAGTCCTCGCATGGGGAAACAGTTCCCTTGCGCCTCGGGCATAGGCCTTGATTTCGGTAACCGTTGCCGCATCAAAGGAGATTTCAAAGAGGTTCCGACCATAGCCTGTGGCCATGATTCGATCGTATGGAACCTCTCTCAGCATGGCCCGGGCTTTGGCCATGGGGTCAAAGCCCGTGTCCTCCTGAATACTTTTTACAATTTTTCCCTTTTCAACCACCACCAGCTCAATGGACCGGGAGCCGATATCAATCCCAGCAAATTTCATACTCACTGTCCTATTTAAGCTGCTCAATAAAGGCTTCCAGACGGGTTTTCAACTGCCCGGCATCCTCCATACTGTAATCGGTTTCAATTCTCAGGGTGGGTATATTATTATCTTCCAGGGCCTTTTCAATAGGCATGGATTCCATGAGGTAAGGCTGGCAGAACTGCAAACTGTAGTGAATCACCCCATCCGCCCGGTAGGTTTTGGCCATCTCTTTGATGTGGCTCAACCGATCCGGGTTGGGCGTAAAGATGGCACAATCGACTTTAAAGTAACGATCCACAAGGGCTTCCATGAGCTCTTCCACCGTACGGCCGGAATCATTCGTCAGGTTTCGGGTTCCCCGCTCCCCTACGCAGGACTCTTCTCCCACAATCACAGCGCCGGACGATTCGATGAGCCAGGGCAACTTCCAGTTGGGAACCGCCATGGGGCATCCGGACAGAAGGACTCTTGGTGTTTTTTCCGAAAATACCCCCTGCTTATTTTGAATTCGGATTTCCAGCTCATCACAAATTTTATTCACGGATTCCGTAAAACGCTTGGGATTATCATAGAAAAAAACCTGGTTGGCCAGGAGCGCGTCCAGTCCGGAAATCGGCGCCGGGTTTTCTTTTCTCAGCAGAGAAAGCCGGTGAATGGCTTTTCGTTTGGCGTTCACCGTATCAATCCCTTGTTTTAAAGATTCAACCGTGATGGTTTTGCCGGTGAGGCTTTCAACAGCTTCCTTAAACCGGTAATATTCCTTCTTGAGCAATTCGCGACCCATGGGGGATTTCACCTGGGGAAGGTCCATGACATAGAGGTTGCTCACCAGATCTTTTAAGGTTTCATAGGCTTTTTTCTTCCCATCGCAGGTATTTTCGCCCACCACCATATCCGTGGCCTCAAGATAAGGGCATACCTTTCCCAGTTTGAAACCGAAGGAGGATTTGATCAGGGCGCAGGTGTTCCGGGGCACGTATTTTTCCACCTCTTCCATGGCGAAATCCGCCCCGGCACACAATCCCACTAGGGTAGCATTGGCGGCCAGGGCGATTTCCTCGGGAACAAACACGCAATAAGACCCGATGATCTTCCGGCCCTGATCCTTTTCATCCATCAATTCCTTGATCCGAAGCCCGTGCACCTCGCTCATGACAAAATCAAAATAGCCCATGCCTTCGGGACGGTCTTTTTGGGACAGGAAAATGTCCTGGTATCCTTTTCCCAACACATTCAGCAGCATATCATGGGCTTCTAAATCCAGCCCCAGCTTCTCCCACATGCTTTTGTAATCTTCGCTCATCAGTTCTCCTTGGATTCGTTTTTCGGAAAAAGAAAAATATCAGCCTTCTTTTCAGTTGTTGTTATACGAACTGAGGCACCAGATCCAATTCATTATGTGAATGCGTGTTGATCATCGTATTGAGTTGTTCTATCTTTCCGGTTGAAGGCGCCCTAAAACCCCTTTTCCGTGGCCAGGCAAAGTCTTCCGGCCCCGGCGGCCTTGGCCAGATCCATGACCTTCACCGCCTTGTTTAAGACCACGGCTCGGTCGGCCTTGATCACCACCAGCCGGTTCTTGTCGCTGCCGATCAGGTTCTTAAGCTCTTTGAACAGCCGGTCCAGGGGAACTTCCTTATCCATGAGAAAAGCCCTTCCCTCCTGGTCCACGTAAACGGTTATCTCCTGCTGGGTCTGGGGGGCGGCGGCCCGGGCCTGGGGCAGTTTGATCTTGATGCCTTCATCCACCATGAAATTGGTGGTGAGGAGAAAATAGATCAGCAGCATGAACACGATATCGATGAGGGAGGTCAGGGGCGTCTGAATCGAATAGGGTGCTCTTCTTTTAAATTTCAAAGACATGTTTTTCCCCTTTATCTTCTGAAGATAGCCGTCATGAAGGCCACGGCCCCTTCCTGAATCCGGGCTTCATAATTGTCCACCCGGGCCAGGAGATAACTATGAGCCACCATGGTGGGAAGGGCTACTGCAAGCCCCAGGGCCGTGGTGAGCATGGCCTCCCAGATCCCGCCAGCCAGGACCGCGGCATTAACTTTTCCGCCCATCTGCTGAATCACCATAAAAGCCTTGATCATCCCCATCACCGTGCCCAAAAGGCCCAACAGGGGGGCGATATTGCCGACGGTGGCCAGGGCCTGAAGGTAGGTGGAAAGGTTTCGCACCTCCTCTTCCGTGGAATGGGTGATAACGGATTCCACGGTTTCCCGATCCTGGTCCCGCACCTGGATGGCTTTGGACAAAACCCGGCCCATGGGGGAATTGCTCTCGGTGAGCAATTGATCGATTTCCTGAATTTTACCCTCCTTCATGAAATCAATGGTTTTCTGGGCCAGCCCCGCACCCCTGGCTTTCATCTTGGCAAACCGGATGACCCGTTCCACAAAAATGGCCAGGGCCAGGACCGAACACAGAAGAATGGGGATCACCAGAATCCCGCCTTTGGCTAAAAAATCTAACATGGAATCACTCCTTTATTCATAGAATCAATTGGTGGCTGTTGCCTGTTCCGTTTTCTTGCCCATGTCTTCCATCACATCGGCCTTGCCGTCATAGTCCAAATCCCGGTCCCGTTTCACCAGGGCCTCGGATTCGTCATAGGTTTCCCAAACATCCGCCTTGCCGTCGAAATTACTGTCTTCCTCCACGGTGTTCACCAAACCCTTGTCATAAAAAAACCACACATCCGGGTTGCCGTCCCCGTTGCCGTCCTTTTCCGCCTTAACGGCCTCCCCCCCGGGGTTGTAGGTCCACACCATGTTGAGCCTTCCTGTGCCGTCCTCATCTTTTTCACTTTTGGTCAAATGGCCCTTGTCGTCATAATACTCCCGCTCATTGATGGTTCCGTTGCTTTCCGGATCGCTTTCCTTGATGCACAGGGTCTTGTCCTTGAAAAAGGACCTCAGCTCCGGGTTTCCGTCGCTGTTCTCATCCACCTCCAGGACGGTGGTCCATCCGGGTCGGTCGAACCACTGGACGGTTTCAAAATGGCCGTTGTCATCCATATCCTTGATGAGTTTTTTCTTTTCCTCGTTTTGATAGAAAACTTTCAGATCCACGGCACCGTTTTCGTTTTCGTCCTTTTCCACCCGGACCAATCGACCGGCTTCGTAGTACTGCCAGGTGTCGGTCTTGCCATTGAAATCCGCGTCACTTTCCACCCGCTCTTTTTCTTCCTTTGGGTTAAAATAGATCCGGATATCGGGGTCCCCCTTTTTATCCTCATTCACGGTTTGGAGATAAAGCTTTGATTTTTTATAATGAGAAACGGTTTCAATAAACCCGTCCCCGTCCGCGTCGTATTCCACCTTCACGGCCTCTCCGTCCTTGAAAAACCGGATGCGGTCGATCCGGCCGGTGAATCTGGAGTCTTCTTTCATTTCCTTTAAAACGCCCTGGACATCAAAGCTCAGGAATTGGTCCATGATATCGTCAAAGTTGGTGTCCTTTTCCTGGGAAAAGGGTTTTCCGTTCCGGAAGGCGGTAAACACATCAAACCTCCCATCGCCGTTGGTGTCCTTCTGCTGCTTGGAAGGCTGGCCGGAAAAAAAATCCGTTGCCGTATCCGTCTTTCCGTCCCCGTCCGAATCTTTTTTTTCCTGAAGAATTTCACCCTTGCTGTAGGATCGGAATACTTCCATTTTGCCGTCTCCATTCAGGTCATGTTGGCTCTCACGGGGTTGCCCTTTGTCATCATACCACACCACTTGTTCCACGGAGCCGTTGCCGTCGCTGTCTGATTTCTTCTCCACCGGCTTGTCATTTTTAAAGGTGATCCAGGTGTTGGGCTTTCCGTCCTCATCCGTGTCCCGGGTACAGGAGGCCAGCGCACCGGCCTGGTACAAATACCGGGTGTCCAGCTTCCCGTCTTCGGTGGTGTCTTTTTCCACGGTAAGCGGGCGCTCCTGCTCGTCAAACGTCACGCATTCGATCACTTTTCCCTTTGGGTTCAGTCTCTCCATGCGGACACGTTTTTCGTTTTTGAAGTAGTCGATTCCATCATTTTTCCCGTCAAAATCCGAATCCCGTTCCGCCCGGACCAGGACATTGTTCTCATAGTACTGGAACCGGTCCATTATTCCGTCCTGGTTGGTGTCGATATCGAACTGCACTGCCTTGCCCGCACCATCAAAGTGGATGATCCGGTCGGTTTTGCCGTCGTTGTCCGTATCCTTTTCTACGGTTTTTGCGGAGGCTCCATGGGCCGGTTCAAGCCATACCGGGTTAAAAACCAAAGCCACGGCAAAGGCCCCACAAAGGATCGTGAATTTTTTTATCATTCTGTTTTTCATGGGTCAGGTGGTCTCAAAAATGATGTTCAATTTCATGGGAATGTCGGACTTGAAAAATTTGAGAGGCGGCCTGGGAAAAGGCGCCGCGGTCTGCACAGCCTTCACCGCGGCCTCATTCAGCACCTCATGCCGGCAGGGGGTCGCAATTTGAACCTCTTTGACTTCTCCTGCAATGGTCACCACAAAACTCACCGTCACCCGGCCCTGCTGCTGCAAGGACCGAGCGGATTCCGGGTAGCGTTTTGCGGATTCGATTTTCATCACCACCATTTCCAGGTAGCTTTTGGCATTCGTGTATTCCGCCCCCACATTGAGGAGATCCTCCATCTTGAATACCCCGGTGGTCTGGCCCATTCCGGCATCACTTTCAGGAATGCTGACCCCCTCCATTAACCCTTCCGCAAATTTTCCAGTGGGCGGATCCACGCTGATGGGCTTTACCGGTGCAATCCGATTGGGGGAAACGAAAATCTTCTTCACATCATGGGGCTGGTCCGGTTCCTTGGGCCGATGGGTAGGCCGGGGAATAGCCCGGTTGAAAGGCTTTCCGATGTCCTCCATGGTCAGTTCTATGAACTGAAGGGCTGCCTTGTTATAGAGCCCGGAGATATGTAAAAACAGTACAAAATGAATGGCGACGGAAACCAGAATCAGGCCCCGAAGCAGTTTATTGGGCTGTTTTTTGGGGGGAACAAATGCGTCCATGACCGTTGCTGTCAAAATTTATGCTTTCTTTTTCAGGGAAAAACCCCCTCGCCTGCCGAACCCCGGAATCAAGTTCAACGGGCGAAGGGTTTCAAATCCATCAGAATGATGCTTTCATGGAAACTCCGTAAACCCTTCCAGGCATGGGGTACCCGTAAATCTCCTGGTATTCCTCACCCAGCACATTGCCCACAAAAAAGTGAGCTTTGAGGTTTTCCCGGAATTCATATTCCATGCCCACATCCACGGTGATGAAATCATCCAGGGTGTAGACATTGCCTTCGCTTTCCCGTTTGCCTACATACCGGATATCGGATGTGAGCAGCGTTTTATCCCAGATACGGTACCGCAAGCCCAGGTTGGCCTTGTGTTCCGGTGCAATCTCCAATAAAATGGGGCTGACATCAAGGTCGGCGCCACTTGCATTTTTAAAATAAAGTTCTTCTTCATCGTAATCGGTTTTCCGGTAGGTGTAATTCCCGAAAAAGGTCAGCTTGTCCGACCATACGCTGTTAAATTCCATTTCCACACCGTAGAAAATGATCTCATTCATGTTAAAGCCATAAGTGCTCTCCGCATGGAAGGTATCCGCCGCATTGGCCACGATATAGTTACTTACGTCAATGTAATAAAAATTCACCCGAGTTTCCAATTTCTCCATGGGACGGTGAAACACGCCTAAATCATAATGCCAACTGGTTTCCGTTTTGATTTCATCGCCTTTATTAACTGAGCCGAAACTGGCCCAAGCAGAGCGATCTCAGCACCCCGGGACATGGTAGTCCCTGTTCACGGAAACAAAAAGTTCCGTATCCGGATTGAACCGGTAGGTCAGGGTGGATTTGGGAAGCCATTCCACGGTTTTCAGCAGATGACGCACCGAGGGAGAACTGGCCGTTTCCTTGTATTCATAGGTCCATTCCCGAATGTGGGCGTATCGCAGTCCGTAAAACGCAGACCATTTCGGGGTGAAGTTAAAGGTGTCCTCGCCATATAGTGCGTTCATCCGCCATACATCGGGTTTGTTTTCAACCTCCATGCGGCGCTGATCATATCCTAAAATCAGGTTATGGTTTTCCCACTGATCGAAAATCGTTTGGAATCGACCGCCCTTCTGGGCTTCCTTTCGACCTTCGCCACCGCTGAAATAGGGCTCTAGTTTCAATTCGCCAGGATCAACAACTCCGTCTCCATTGCCATCCCCCTTAACTGCCCGGTAATAGAAGGCATCCTCCTGGCCGGCGCTTTTGTACAATTGGAACTTGAGTCGAACATTCTTTACCGGTTGCTCATAGGCCAGATCCATGTGCCGGGCGCTCTTGTTCTTGTAATTGTCGCCTCCCGGGAAGGAGGTGTACCGGTAACGCCTCACCGTATCCGAATCCTGCCTCACGATCGGGTAATCCGGATCATAAAGATCTTTGACCAACAAGGTGCTGGCCGGATCCTTTGGGTTAACCTTCAGGGTGCAATCCGGATCATTGACCACAGCAAATCCGTGTTCCATCTGAGATCCCTTGAGCCCCAGGGTTAAATTCCCTTCAAAGGGAAACAAATAATTCACCCTGGTGGAATAATCGTACCCTTGATAATCATTATTCAACAGATAGCCGTCGGATTCCTTGTACCCGTAATTCATAAAATATCCCAGGTCGCCCGCGCCGCCATCCACGGTCGCCCGGCCCACAAAGGAGTTGAACCGGGAATAATCCGTGGTGAGATTGATATCGGGCCTCAGGGTCTCCTTCTTCTTGCCTTTTTTGGTGATGATGTTGATAATGCCGCCCTGGGAGTTCTCATACTGGGCCGATGCGGCCCCCCGAATGACTTCGATTTTTTCGATGTCTCCGGTGGTGAGGCTGGACCAGTCCACGTAGGTGTCGGCCCCGGCAGTGGGCCCGGTGATGGTCCTCCCGTCAATGGCGATGGTGAACCGGCTGTCGTCAAATCCCCGCATCATGACCATCTGCTGGGGATCGGCTCCGGAGGTTCCGCGAAGCACGTCGATTCCGGTGAGGTGCATGAGGATATCCTCCACCCGGTCCACGGACCCGCTCTTGTTGAATTTTTCAATATCAATCACGGTTTTTGTGGGGGTGATGGTGACAGCCCCGCCGTAAAAGGCCGTCACGAAAATATCCCCCAGGTCAATGGCCTCGGATTTTGGACAATCCGGGCAATCCTCCTTTTCGGGCTCTGCAAATGCCAAAGGCGTCAGAATCATCCATCCCAACAACCAGCAGCAAATCAGAGCGGTTTTAGCCACTTTCATCTGTTTTTACCTCCTTCTCCTCTCTCGTTGTCATTTTCTTTTGGTTCGGGCAAATAACGGTAATCCACAAAATTCCCCACCGGAACTACTTCCGGCAGGAATTTCATCTGAATCATCATGGCCTGCTGCCGATCAATCTGTTCTTCCGATTCCCGGCCGTCATTGAACTCCCGAAGGGCGGATTTCATCGCCACATCCATTTCCACCCCGGCATACTTGGGAATCCATTTCCGGGCTTCCGTTTCGTGGTTTCGAATAAAGTCAAAGGCCTCCACCAGTCCCCTTAAAAAAGCCCGGACATTTTCAGGGTGCTCAGCCAGATACTCATCCGTAAAAAACAGCCCGCTGAAAATAAAACCCGGGATGGCATCGTTAAACGATGTCAGAAGCCTGCTCGCACCATGCATCTCCAGCATGGTCGCTGTGGGATCTCAGGCCACAATAACATCCACCCCCTTGGACCTTAAAGCCGCCTCATGCTTCATGGCATCATCCAGGCGGATCCCCTTGATGCAATGAACATCCTCACGGGTAAGCCCGGCTTTTTTCAAGGTTTCGGCAATCATCATGGCCGTGGTGAAGGACCCGGATTCCGCCACCCTGGTGCCTTTTAAATCGTAAATCGTGTGAATGCCGCTTTTTTGGTCCACATGGAGCCCGCAGCGTGTTCCTTTATGGGCATGGCCCAGCCAAACCACCACCTTGATGGGGATATTCCTCAACCCGGCGTGGAAGGCTGAGCCCATTTCCAGGTGCCCGGCTTGAATATCCCCGTGGAGGGCGGCTGCAATGATATTCTGCTCCCCCACCAGCCGGACCAGCTCCACATCAAGACCGTTCTTCTTCCAGAAGCCTTTCTCAATGGCCACATACAGGGGAAGATCATCTATACTCCGGCCATAGGTCACCTTCATGGTTTCTGTGGCTCCCACCGAAACCATGGAAGTAAGGACCGCCAGTCCCACGATAAGTCCAAACGGAAGAATCCTCTTCAAACCCGCTCCATGTTTCATTTCTGCTTTCTTCCTCTTTCATTGCGCCACCACGTAGGATGGGTGAAACCCATCAACATAGCCGCCATTCCTTTTCATTTTTTGATGGGTTTCACCCATCCTACCCGATTCCCGCCATGGAGGTCTCCGTGTGCCAGGATAAGACCCTTTTCTGCACCAGCCGCGCAACGCGGTCCAGAAAAAACCCCATCAGAGAGATGACGATGATTCCGGCAAACATCCTGTCTGTCGCAAAGGTTCTCTGGGCGTCTATCACCAGAAACCCGATTCCCGAATCCGCAGCCAGCATTTCCACCCCCACAATGGAGAGCATGGACATGGCCGTTGAAATTCGCATGCCCGTGATAATGGAGGGCATGGCGGAAGGAATCAGCACCATGGTCCACAGCCGCCGCCCCTCTGCGCCCAAAGACCGGGCGGCCTGGACCAGCCTGGCATCCACCCCCTTGATTCCGGCGATGGTGTTGATCACTATGGGGAAAAAGCAACCCTTGACGATGATGGCGGTTTTAGAAGCGTTTCCGATGCCGAACCACACAAACATCACCGGAACCAGAGCGAAGGTGGAGATGGGCCGGATCAGCTCGATGAGGGGATCGAAAATCGTTTCAAAAATCCGGGACCAGGCCACCAGCAGGCCGATGAACAGGCCCAGCACCGCGGCAATCAGGTAACCTGAAAGCGCCCTTAGAATGCTGATGCCCACATGGGGAAAGATCTCCCCGGTGATGGTCATACCCCAGAGGGAGGTGAGCATGGCGCTGGGGGTGGGCAGAAAAAAGGGATCGATAAGGCCGGCCCTTCCGATCATTTCGCAGATGAGAAGAACGCCAAGGGGAGACAATGTTTTCCGCCAGTTGATTGTCATGGGTTTGCTTCCGATACTTCCTTCCACACCATCTGGCGCAGATCCTTTTCTATGGTTTTGAATTCCGGTAAAAACAGCGTTTCCCGGGTCCTGGGCCGAGGCAGGCCAACCGGAATATCCGCAATGATTTTTCCAGGCCTGCGGCTCATGATCAGCACCCTGTCCGAAAGGTAGATGGCCTCGCTGATACTGTGGGTTACAAACAGAACCGTGCATTTGGCTTGCTGCCAGATGTTGAGCAGTTCCGCCTGCATCATCTCCCGGGTCAGGGCGTCCAAGGCTCCGAAGGGCTCATCCATGAGCAGTAAAGACGGGTTATTGGCCAGGGCCCTGGCAATGGCCACCCTTTGTTTCATCCCTCCGCTGAGTTCATGGGGGTATTGGTTTTCAAAAGCCTTAAGCCCCACCAGATCCATCAAATGGTAGGATATTCTTTTTTGTTCTTCCGAATCCTTCCCCCGAACCTTGGGGCCGAACTCAATATTTTTCCGGACCGTTTTCCAGGGAAACAACAGGTATTCCTGGAAAACAATGGCCCTTTCGGGGTCCGGACCCAGAATTTTTCGGCCTTTAAAAAGGATTTCTCCTTTTGTGGCTTTTTCCAGGCCGGCGGCCATGAGCAGAAACGTGGATTTGCCGCATCCGCTGGGCCCTATGATGGACACGAATTCATTTTTTTCCACGCACACATTCAGGTCGGAAAGAGCTGTGATTTGCCTTCGTTTGCTGAACGCCTTTCCAAGTCCCCTTGCTTCGATGAAGGCCATCTCATTTTTCCGCCAGAATCTGTTCGATAAAGGCTTCGATTCTAACCTTCAGCTGGCCGATGTCCGACTGGGAGTAATCCGTGACCACGTGGAGGAAGGGAATCCCGTGCTTTTCCCGGACCAGCTCTCCCACCCGATAGGACTCGATGTTGAAGGCGTGGCAGGACTGCCAGGTGAGATCGATGACCCCGTCGATGTTGAAGTCCCGAATGAGCAAATCAATGTCGTCAAAACGGGTGTTGTTGGGAGTCATGCAGGAACAGGTCACCCGAAGATACCGCTCGGCAATGGCGTCCAAAGGATCTTTGGTTTCATCGATGGGGTCGTTTAAACGGGTAACCCCGCCGCATCCTTCCTGGCAGACCACCACTCCGCCGCATTCTTCCACCAGGCGAAGAACTTTATCACACCCCAGGGAGTTACCCAGGCCGGTCCAGAGAATTCTGGGACGTTTTGCATCGCAGGCCGCGTAACCGGTTTCAATGCGCCGGGTCAGCTCGCTTAATATGGATTCGAGATTTCGATGATAGTCGGTTCGATCCACCGTGTATCCGGTTTTGGTGGATACGGCCACCAGGTCCAGACCCATGATGGGAGGCGGCTGGACCTTTCGGCATTCATGGATGGCCTTTAGAAGTGCCCTTTCCTTGTTGCCCCGGGCGATGGCTTCCCGCAATGAAGTTTCTGTAATCTTGACATCAAGCTGGTCTTCAATGAAAGCTTTAAGCTTTTCGATCTCCCCACGCCAGTGAATTTTGGCTTCCGGCTCCTCCGGTCTTTGGGGAAGATCCATCACATGCATGGTTTTTTCCCGGGCCAGCAGCTCGTACATTTTTTTCCGGCCGTCACAGGTGGTTTCGCCCACAATGACATCCGCCAAAGGGAAGATCGGACAGGTGTTGTTGATGGCCCGACCGTAGGTGGCCTTCACCATGGGACACTGATCGGCGGGAAGAACTTTTTCCGCTGCTTCGATGGGACCTTCGGTGGTGCCGCAGAGTCCAACGGAAATGGCCCCGGCCGCCCAGACAATTTCCCGCGGAAAGTAAGAACACAAGGACCCGACAACTTTTTTGCCCTCATCTTTGGCCATTTCCAACTGCTGGGCGAAATTGGTTTTTACCTCATCAATTTTCTGATTGACTTTCAGTTCCATGGTTTCATCCTTTTCTAATCAGACCTCGAAAAAAACGCTAAGATTGCACTCCAAAATGGGCATATCAGGAATTCGTGTAACAGAAAGAGAGCAATATATCTAGAATCAGGATAGGTCAAATTGATAATTCTGATATGACTTAAGCTCTGGATAGCCTTTTTCGATTATATGTTATTCCCAAAAGTTCAACCCCTCATTCTGGACCTTTTTTCCTTTTGATTCAAAACCCGGAATATGCGATAGACACCTAAAGAATGAACCCCCCTTTGGATTTGGAGAAATCAGAATATGCCTAAAGCAAGCAATTTGAAAAGAGGAACCATCGTAGCCATCAACCAGTTACCCTATCAGGTGAAACAGGTTGAGGTACATACCCCGTCTGCCAGGGGGGCCAACACCCTGTATAAAGTCCGGTTTAACTGCGTGAGCACAGGACAAAAGCTGGACCAATCCTATAAAGGGAATGATTTTCTGGAAGATGTGGACCTTGAAAAACGATCGGCAAGTTTTTTATACAGCGACCAGGAGCACTACACCTTTATGGATGGTGAAAATTATGAGCAATACACCCTGCCCGCCGGGGCATTGGAAGGTCAGATCCAATGGCTGATGGAAGGCCTCGAAGGGATTGTGGTGTTTCTACTCAATGGCATCCCCCTGTGCATTGAAATTCCAGATACCATGGATCTTGCCATCACGGAAACCGCCCCGGGCATGAAAGCCGCCTCCGCAACCAGCCGAAACAAACCCGCTGTCCTATCCAATGGCGTTACGGTTCTGGTGCCGGAATATCTCACCCAGGGAGAAATCATCAAGGTGAACACGGAAACCGGAAAATATATGTCCCGGGCCAAGGGATAGGCTCAACCCCCGGCGCAGGCCCGGCAGAGGTTTTTGCCGTTTTTTTTCTGAAGTTTGGTCCCCATGACCCCCTCCCTGCAGAAATCGCAGGGAACCGAGGGGGCGATCTGCGCTCTGGCCGGCAGTTCCACGTTCACCTTCTGAACCGTAAAAAGCTTTTCTTCCGGCAGGGTCAAAACATCCCCGGTTCTTTTCAAATGCAGGCCGTCAAAGGCTTTCCTGTCGTTTTCATCCGCGGTTCCGCTGGTTATTTTCTGGATCAGGGCCATGTGGGCCGGGTCCGGCTTAAATGCATCGGGTTTCAAGACCACGCGAACCCCCTCGCCGGTATTTCGGGATAAAAGCGTTACGGCCACTTTTCCGTGGTCTTTATAGATGAAATTGCCCTTGCCGAAGGTGCATCCGGTGAGAACCTGGATGGCGTCGGCGCAGCAGGCATCGGTTTCCACGATTGCAACGATTTCCTCGTCTTCGCTCCGCAGGGCATTCAATCTTTCCATGGCTGTTTTGGCGGCCCGAAAGCCCATGGAAAGACCCGGGCATAAATGACCGTGGAATTCCACACATTTTCTGAAATCTTCACTGTCCATAATTTCTTCTGCGCTCATTATTTACTCCTTATTCTTCAGGTTTTAAAAAATTCGCCATGGCTCCCAAAGAACCATAGTCTTTTTTCATGGCTTCATACACCGGCTTTCCCACCAGAAACGTATAGATTTCGTCCGCCTTTTTTTCAGGGTCGATATCTTTGAAGGAGTCGGGGTAGAGGATTTTCCCGACGGCGTAGGCATCGGCCAGGGCCGTGCTGATATTTGTTGCGTACCAGTTGAACGGCAGCAGGGTATGGACTTTCTTCTCGGAAAAAGCCTTCAAGGAAAAATAAAATTCCGGCTTTTTGGAAAAGTCTTCCGTCACCAGGGCCAACCCTCCTCCGTCTATGAAGATCACATCCGGATTCATCTTCAAAAGCGCTTCCTTATCCAGAAAAACATGGCTGCCCATTTTGGTCTCCTGAGCCTCTGCCAGGTTGTTTGCGTTCACCCAGGAAAAAGGAAGGTAGCTTTTTTCCGTGCTCTCAATGCCGAAGGTTCCTTTATATCCTATTCCTCCCACGTAAACCGAAGGGCGTAGTTTTACCGGGATATGCTTTGTACGGGCGTTGAGATCCTTTTGAATGGATCCAAAATAGGCAATGACCTCATCGGCCCGTTTTTCACGGTTCAGGATTTTCCCTGCGATTTTAAGGGAATCCAAAAGGGCTTGATCAAAACCGCCCAGAGGGCCATAGCTCAATACCACAAAGGGAATCCCCGATATTTTTTGGGCTTCGTCCGCAAGGGGCGCATCCAGATAGGTCACAAAAACCACCCGGGGATTCACCGCCATGATGGATTCCAGGTCCGGCTTTTTGTTGATTCCTGCAGGGCCACCCGGACCGCAGGAAGGCAAGGAGGAAAATTCAGGGTGAGCAAGCCAGTAGGGCCGGCCCCTGGAGTTCATCTTCTCCATATTTTCCACCCCCGCCACCTTGTCCCGGGCCTGAAGATAGACCAGCAGCCGCAGCGCACCCGGACCGATCCCGATGATTTTCTGAGGGTCCGGGGGTGTTCGGACTTCCCGCCCGACCATGTCCTTTACAATAAGGGTTTCCGCGTGGATCGGAAACGGGAGTACGATGCAAAGCAGAATAAAAGCCAGAATAAAACCGGTTTTTTTCATCGGGGTCTCCTTGTTTTTATACCGGCACCACCACCTGATGGCCGCCGATGTCTTGGAGAAGAACATTGACGTCATAGACTTCACTGATGATTTCAGAGGTTAGCCCTTCCTTTGGCACCGCCGCGTGAATGCTGTTGTTTTTCATAAAAACAAACCGGTCGGCAAACCGGAGCGCCGTGTTTAAATCATGAATGGCCACCACGGCAGCCAACTGCTGTGTATCCACAATCCTTCGAATCAGGCCCATGACGTCCAATTGGTTTTTCAAATCCAAATTGCTGGTGGGTTCATCCAATAGCAGTATTCCAGGGCTCTGGGCAAGGGCCCTGGCAATCCCTACCTTTTGCATCTCGCCGCCGCTTAAATCGCTCACGGGTCGCATGGCCAGCTGGGCCAGGCCGATTTCCTGAAGGATCCTCTCCACCAGGAGGTAGTCGGTTTGTTGCACGCTCCATTGGATATGGGGCTTGCGGCCCAGGAGCACCGCTTCAAAAACCGTCAGGGACGTTTCCGGATGGCGCTGGGGCACATAGCCCATGATTCGGGCGATCTGCTTCCTGCCGAGAGAAAGAAGATTTTCTTCCCCGACCATGACGTTGCCTTTTCCGGCTTTCAGTATCCGGTTCAAGCATTTCAGCAGGGTGGATTTCCCTGCTCCGTTCACTCCCAGAATACACATCATCTGACCCGGATTCAGGTGAAAACGGATATCCGACAACACGGGGTGGCTATTGTAGGAAAAACAAATATCCCTCACCACCAGTTTCATGGGTGCCTCCGAATCAGCAGATAAAGGAACATGGGTGCCCCCAGAAAAGAGGTAATGATGCCCACGGGCAGGGCACCTGAACCCAGAATCACACGTCCAAGGGTATCAGCGCAAAGAAGAATAAGGGCGCCGATGACCGAGGAGAAGGGGATCAGAATGCCGTGGTCTTCCCCCACAAGCTTTCTTGAGATATGGGGAGCGATGAGCCCCACAAAAGCGATGACCCCGTGGAAGGCCGTGGCCAGGGCGCAGATGAGGGAAACGGCCAGCAGACTGATGATTCGGGTTCGTTCCACATTCACCCCCAGGCCCTTTGCATTGTCCTCCCCCAGCATCATGGCGTTCAAATCCCATCTTCGGGCCATGAGATACAGGGTTACGGCTGCCGTGACGCCGCTTAATATGAGAATTTCCCGCCAGTTGGACCGGCCCACATCCCCGAAGGTCCAGAAGATTACAATGGCCAGTTGGATTTCCGTGGCCAGGTACTGAATCAGGGCTGTGGCCGAAGAAAAAAGGGCGGAGAGAGCCACCCCTGTCAGAATCACCGCCTCGGGAGCCAGCCGCTTGATGCCGGCCAGAATCAGGATGATGAACATGGCCCCCATGGCGCCGGCAAAGGCGAAGGTGGTGACGGAGAATAGCTTGGCGCCGAACACCACAATGGATAGGGCCGCGCCAAAGGCTGCCCCCTGGCTGATTCCCAGGGTGGCTGGAGAACCCAGGGGATTTTTCAAAACCGATTGAAGGCAGAGGCCGGACACCGAAAGGCCCCAGCCGCAAACCATGGCCGCCACCACCCGGGGAAGCCGGATGCTGGTGATCACAACCCCTGCCGGGCCGGTTATTTTTCCCGATAAAGCAGCCAGCACATCCCATAACGGAATTGCATAGGCGCCCATGGCAATGGAATAAACCGCAATCCCCCCCATCAATCCTGTTAAAGCAAGCAGGAGCAGCATTTTCTGACGGGTTCCGGAAAGATACGTCTCAACGATCCCTCCGGAGGGGTTTCCCGCTCGGGGATTCAAACCCGGCTCATCGAATTTTATTTCACCTGCCATACCAATATTCCCTGTTCCACATGGGTGGTGTGCCGAACCAAGCCGTTTTCCTGATTGGATCGAGCAAATTCAAGAAGCTTCCGCCTGTCAGCCGTCCTTCCCTGCATTTCAATATGACCGGCCATGCTCTCCACAGCCAGCTCGGCCGTTCCCTTCCAATCCCAGGAAGCCCCGAAAAGGTCCAGGGAAGGAGATCTTCCCATGTCCATGAGGATGTCCCGGGATTTGAAGGCCCCCGGTGGAGGGCCGAATTGGAGCCCGTGCATTTCAAATGCCGATTGAAGGAAAGGGTTCTCCCTTTTCCTTCCCCATCCAATATAAACGCACCAATGTTTCGCGCATTGCTCCATTTTAAAAAAGTCATTCTCCGTCTGAATTGCCGGCGTCATGGAGGCCCACACCCCGTCAAAGGCTTTTTCAAACCCTTCTTTTGCAAGATCCGCCTCCTTCCAGGACAACACCCGGGTATTCACATTGGCCATGCCATGCAGATCGGCCTGGGCTTTAAGCCGTTCAATCATGGCCGGTGAGGAATCCAGGCCGGTGACTTCCATGGCTTCACGAGCCAAGGGCAGTGTGAAAATTCCCGTGCCGCATCCGATATCCAGCAAAGTCCGGCCTTCCACGGCAACACCCTTTTCCCTGGCAAGTGCTATCACCCTTTGGGTGTCCCGGAGGGTTTTCTCCTCAAAAGGCAGGGGATAATGCCCGGCCATTTTGTTCCAGAAAACTGCCGACGTTTCCTTGAATGAAGTATTTTCCATGCTCTTCTCCCTTAAAACATGATTTTTGCAGACGCCCCGATGATCCGTCCCGGCAGGGGGTACCCGAACTGTTCTTCAATGCCCTTGTCAAACAGGTTTTCCACATACAGGCCGAGTTCTCCTTTTTTCGTCACCGGTATTTTAAAATCCAGATCCGCCGTCACGCTGGAATCCAGCGTCATGAGCTTGAAAGCCTTCTGGGCTGGCGACCCGTAGCTGTAAGCATAAATCGTCTGGCGCTCATCCACGTACCTGGCCAGGACTCGAACCAGGGAGTCAAAGGGCAGTCTGAGCTCCAATCCCGCATTGGCCTTCCACTCCGGAAGATAATCAATCCGGTCCGTGAGCCCGGCGGTATCAAAAAGGTCCCCTTCCTTTCGGGTTTTTTGATAGGTGATGGAGGCGATTCCGGAAACCCTTGAAGCAAGCTGTTTTTTCATGTCAACGGAAAACCCGGTCAGCACAGCTTCGTTGATGTTGTAAACTCCTCTCCAGGAGGGGTCGAACCGGAACATGATGTAGTCATCCACTTTATAATAGTACCCCGAGAGCCTGAAATAACCCGGCTGGATGAACTTGCGCTGATAGCTGATTTCAAGTGCATTGTTCTTTTCCGGAGACAAAACCGGGGACCCCTTGGTCATTCCTTCGGCCCACCAGTAGGTTTCGGGAAGCCCCGGCGTTCTCAGGGCCTGGTAGGCCGAGAGGGTGAACTCATCCCGGTCTGTCATGGTGTAAGATGCGGTGAGCTTGGGCGTAATGTTGTCATCCTTGAGTTCGGGGGATGTACTGCCGTGGATGGATTGGTTTTCGTAACTGTCCCACCTTACGCCCGCGGTTAGAGCAAGGGCATCGTTCATAAACCAGGCATCCTGGAGAAAGAGCCCGTGACAAATCCCCTTGGAGGAGGATTTATAGCCTGTGACCGGCGCCCACCAGTTGTTGTATATCGTGTCAATAAAATTCAAATCCGTATTCCCGTAGGCCAATACTTTGTGTTCGTATCCGGCTATGAGGTTATGGTTTTCAAACGGTTTTCGGACCTTGAAACAACCGCCATAGGACCGGTCCGAGGCCACATCCCGGTCCAGAACCAGTGCCCCGTCGTCGTAAGCGGGGTTGATCAGGCTGGACGAATAGTTTTTCTCCTTCCGGTCTTCATGGTTTTTGTAGATTTTCAATTCCACCTTACCGTCCCATACGGGCTGTTCATAACCGAAATCCAAATAGTACTTGGTTTTGTCCCAGAAGGCCCCGGGCCCGGGAATAAAGGCTGTACCTGAATAGGGGCTGAAAGTTTCGCCAAAGGACAAGGGATAATCATCATCTTTTTTCATGTAAAAATCCGTGCTGTCCGGGTTGGTGGATTGGCGGTTTTCTCGAATAAACCCGCGTTCGGCAAATGCGTATTGAAAACCAAAGCGCATGACTCCTTCAGCGGGCATGTCCAAATCCATGTTTGCGGAAAGGTTGCGGCCCTCAAAATTATTGTTCCAGAGAAAGGCACCGGCCTTTTGAAAACTTCCGGCCAGGGAATAGCCCAGGGGCCCAACCTTAAAGGTATGGGTTATCCGGATATTCTCAATGGGATCAATTCCCCTTCCCCCGCCGTAATTCCCGAAAAAGGTGAACCTCGGGGTTTCCGATGGTTTTTTGGTGATGACGTTGATCACCCCTCCCATGGCGTTGTTTCCGTATTCCGCCGAACCACCGCCCCGGATCAGCTCAATTTTTTCAATATTGTCCAAGGGAATGGTCCCCCAGTCAATGTAATAGCCCCCCACCACGCCGGCGGCGTTCACCGGCCTGCCGTCGATATTGAGCATAATCCGGTTTCCCGAAAACCCCCGAATAGAGAGAATATCCGCCGTATCCCCAACGCTGGCCCGGCGTTTGATATCGATTCCGGGAACGTCCTTCAAGACATCGGGAAGGTTGATGTTTTTCCCCTTCTCAATGATCTTGACCCCCACCTCAGTGGTGGTTACATCAACCCGGGTCTCTGTGGTGACGAAGATTTCTCCCAGGTTGATGACTTTTGTATTTTCTCCAAAGGAATATGAGCCATATGAGCTCATAAACACACAAAGCACTGCCATCGAGAATCGTTTAGTACCCTTCAAAACCAACCTCCCTTTCGCATGAAAAGATTTCACGGCAATACAGCCGCCAAAAAAAAAGCCACGAAACCGCCCCGGATTTCAATCCGTGTGCGCCTTCGTGGCTTTTTTTATATGATGAAAATAAATCAGCTTATGTATGGCATCTTCCTGATGCCGAATAGATACTCTCCTATCGGAAGGAAAAATCTTTGTCAAATTCTTTTTTTAAAACAGGTCGAGGTTTCCTCAGTCATGGTCCTTATCATTGGGCTGGTTCATGGGGCGTGAAAGCCGCCGGTCAAGAATTTCAACCCGCGGCAGGTTGCGCACTTTGCGGACAGCCGCCACAAGGGTGTTTTTTTCTTTTGTCGTGAGAGTGTACAGGTCTCCTCCTTCAAAGTAAACCATGGCTTTGAGGCTTTCGCTTGGCTGGAAATTGATGCCATACATGGCACGAGCCGCGGCGAGACCTTTGGGGAGGCTAACTTCTGAATGGAGCATGGCAGCAATGTCACGGTAGTCCTTGGCTTCAATGCGCTGGAGAATAACCTTGGTTTTTGTAGCCATCAAATCAAGGCAACAGCAGTGCCTCCGTATAAAACAAAGCCCAGTTTGCTATAGGGGTGCAGTTCAGGCCACAGTTTTTTCTGCTCAAGGGGGAGTATTTCCATGTGCGGTTTAAAAGAGTGGCTCATGGGAGTTTTCGTATCGGCATCGGCGGGACATGATCGACAGCGGCAAGCCCAAGCCGGTAATGCCAGTAGGCCCAAGATCGCTCATTGAACCAGCCGATTTCAGCATGCTTTAAAACATCATGAAAAACCTTATCTCCAACCAGATCGGCCAGGGATTGCACATCGGCATAGTCAGCGATATTCATCACCTGGGCAATGACGCGTTCAGGGATTTCAATGGCCTCTTCCGGTGTTTTCCACCAGATGTATTTGGCGGCAAAAGGTTTTAATGCATCGGGGTTAATATGCGTCACAGTGATCTTGCTCCTTCTGAAAAGGCAATCAGAAAATAAGGCGAAATTTTTTCTAACTGTCTCTAAATTAAGGGTAAAAGTCAATATAATTAGAAGGTGAACACCGAAACCGGGAAATACATGTCCCGGACCAAAGGGTAATTTCGCATTTTCTATTCTTCCGGCTTCAGAAATGGAACCACGGCGCCCAAGGGTCCATAGTCTTTTTTCATGGACTCATAAACCGGCTTTCCCACCAGAAACGTATAGATTTCATCGGCTTTTTTTTCAGGGTCGATATCTTTGAAGGCGGCAGGATAGAGGATTTTCCCCACGGCATAGGCATCGGCCAGGGCCGTGCAAAGATTGGTTCCGTATGCGTTGACCGGCAAGAGGGTATGGACCGCCCTCTCGGAAAAAGCCTTGAAGGAAAAATAGTACTCGGGCTTTTTGAAAAAATCTTCCGTCACCGAATTCAATCCTCCTCCATCGATGAAAATCACGTCGGGGTTCATCCTCAGAAGGTCTTCCCTGTTCAGGAAAAGGTGGTTGCCTATTCGGGTTTCCAGATCCTCGCACAGGTTCTTTGCGTTGACCCTGGAAAAGGGAATGAAACTCTTTTCGGTACTCTCAATCCCGAAGAGACCTTTATGACCGATACCCCCCACATAAACCGAGGGTCGTTGTTTCCGGGAAATGGCTCGTGTACGCTGATCCAAATCCTTTCTAACGGATTCAAAGTAGGCGATCACGTCATCCGCGCGCTTTTCCCGGTTGAGGATTTTTCCTGAGATTTTGAGGGACTCAAACAGGACCTCATCGCTCCCCCCCGGCTCGCCGTAGCTTAAGATCACAAAAGGAATCCCGGATGTTTTCATGGCCTCATCCGCAAGGGGACCATCCATGCACGTAACAAAAATCACCTGGGGGTTCACCATCA
This sequence comes from Desulfobacteraceae bacterium, assembly GCA_013791935.1. Lineage (GTDB taxonomy): Bacteria > Desulfobacterota > Desulfobacteria > Desulfobacterales > UBA5616 > VMSV01. The sequence goes on from VMSV01000023.1 coordinate 40,132, forward strand.
TGATGGATGCCGGATCCGGCTTGTGATTGATCCCCCCCGGGCCTCCCGGCCCGCACTCCGGCAGATCCCAAAGTTCCGAATGGGCGATCCAGTAGGACCTGCCTCGGAAGCTCATTTTCTCCATTTTTTCCACCCCAGCCACCTTGTCTTGAGCCTGAAGATACACCAGCAAACGCAGAGCCCCCGGCCCGATCCCAACGATCTTTCTTGGATCCCTCGGAAATTGAACCTCCCGCCCGGCCAGGTCCTTCAGCAAAAGAGTTTCTCCAAAGGAAGAACAGCAAAAAAGCAACCCGAAAAAAAACCATGTCATTTTATAATGGTACTTAATTTTCATCCCTGTTTCCTTGTGTTGACTCCGGCACAACCTCCCATTAATTTTCAGACCCGAATTGTGGATAGGATCATCCAATAGCAGATTCCGGGGACCCAAAGCAAGAGCGGCGGAATGGTCTTGATTTACTTCCCTTCCAGAATTTCTCGGATTTTTTCATCCAACTCCCTGCCGGAAAAAGGCTTCTGAATAAAATTTATGCCCCCTTCAAGCACGCCGCGATGGGCGATGACATCGGCTGTATAGCCGGACATGAAAAGGCATTTCAACCCCGGGCAGTACTGAAGCAATTTCTCTGAAAGTTCTTTGCCGTTCATCTCCGGCATCACCACATCCGTGAGGATCAAATCAATGGACCCGACGAATTCCTTAGCCAGACGAATGGCCTCCTTGGGGGTGGCCGCAGGGAGCACCGTATAGCCAAGCCTTTCAAGAAGGCTTTGAGCCGTGGTTAAAATGGAAGGCTCATCCTCCACCATCAAAATGGTTTCCTTGCCGCCTTTTGGCCGATCATCCGGCTCTTTTGTAGAATCGTTTTGAATATCACCACTCTTGTCTCTGGGAAAGTAGACGCGGAATGTGGTGCCCACGGAAGGTTCGCTGTACACATTGACAAAACCGTTGTTCTGCTTGACAATACCATAAACCGTTGCAAGGCCCAGGCCCGTGCCCTGCCCCAGTTCTTTGGTGGTGAAAAAAGGTTCAAAAATCAAACCCAGCGTATTTTTGTCCATGCCGCACCCGTTATCGCTCACAGTCAGAACGACATAATCTCCGGGGATGAACCCCACATGATCGGAGCTGTAAAGATCATCAAGCACAATGTTCCGGGTTTCCACAATGACTCTTCCAACACCGGATATGGCATCATGGGCGTTCACTGCGAGATTCGCCAGGATCTGGTCCATCTGGGCAGGATCCATTTTGACGGGCCAGAGCCCATGACCCGGGATCCACACCAATTCTTTGTCCTCCCCGATGAGCCTTTGAAGCATTTTAAGGGTACCGGACACCCAGGTGTTCAGATCCATCACCTTGGGGGCAATGGTCTGCTTTCGGGCAAAGGCCAGAAGCTGCTGGGTAAGGTCTGCAGAACGTCGGCAGGCCTTTAAAATTTCCGTGAGGTTGACAAAAACGGGATTCTCTTTTCCCATGAGGCCCATGGCCATTTCCGTGTGCCCCAAAATGACGCTGAGCATGTTGTTGAAATCATGGGCCACCCCTCCGGCCAGACGGCCCACGGATTCCATTTTCTGGGCCTGCCGAAGCTGATTCTCCAGGCTTTTTCTTTCGATTTCTGCTCCCATGCGCTCGGTCACATCACTGACCTGAATGATGGAACGGGTTCTTCCCTGGCTATCCACATACACTGCGCTCTGAACTTCCGCATACCCGGTTTCTCCGTTTTTTCGAACAAAAGACACCGGGTAGTGATCGGGGATTTCTTCTCCCCTCTGGCGTTTAATATACCGCTCAACACCCTGTTCCCGGCTCTCTTCCGCCAACTGGGTCGTGAACTCGGCTCCGACCAGTTCATGGGTCTCAAAACCCAGGATAAAGCAAAATTTCTGGTTTACATACACATAGCGGAACTTGTCATCCACAATGGCGATGCCGAGGGGGGATTTCTCCACCATGGACCGGAATCTTTCCTCGCTGGCCAGAAGATTTTCCTCTGTTTTTTTCCGTTGGGTGATATCGGTCATAAAATTCAAGGTGGCCGGTTTTCCTTCCCATTGAATCTGCACCACATTGAGTTCCATCCACTGAGTCTCCCCTTCCCGATTGATGACTCTGAAGGCATATCGAGAGGGCAGGGATTCACCATTCAATCGCTTCACATGCCTTTCAAGCACCAAATCCCTGTCCTCCGGATGGATGAATTCCGTAAACCGGATTTTGTCAACTTCTCCCCTTTCATACCCGGCACCTTTCAGCGTAACGAGGTTGGCGAATTTAATGTGGCCGTCCTGGGCCACAAAAATACCTTCCAGGGAGTTCTCCACCAGGGTTTTGTATTTGTCCCGGCTGTTTCGCAATCGATTTATGGTTTGATCCCGGTCGGAAAGCTTGGCCTCCAGGTCGATGATCCTTTTTTCCAGTTTTTCATAAGATGGTTGATTTTTCATGCATCACCTGAAGCAAACGGTTGATTTCTTGAATGATTGGCGGATCTTTCCGGATCAGTACGTTTATCTATACCAGATTCATGGTATAGGTTGCAACCCAAAGGGTTATTTAAGTCAAAATACCGAATTTATTAACTTGTTGACACCAGGAAGGGGCTAAGATATGGTGCCCGTAAAATAGATTTACCATTCTTTTTTTCCGATATCCTCTATCTCTCTCTTGCGCTCCCCCAAGGCTCTTTTCTGCCGGTACCGGAAAAATTTCATTCGAGGAAAAGATGACCCGAAAACCATCCCCCCCGGGCCTGGAAGTAAAAAACCATTCCCCTGAAAAAGAACAAGAAGGTTTGGCCGGAACTTCAGACCGGCTCAATCGGCTGCTGGATACCATGACCGAAAGGTATGTGGAGACGGATCTATCCGGCAAAATCCTGGTCTGCAACAAAGCTCTGGCTGATTTATTCGGCAGAACCAAAGAAGAAGCCGTCAACCTGAGCTATACGGATTTCATGACCCCGGACCAAAGCGGCCTGATTTTTATTGTTTACAACAGGGTCTTTCAAACCGGTACTCCTGAGGGAATCAACGATTTTGAAATTATCCGAAAAGACGGATCTAAAACCATTCTTTCAGCAACAGTCCATCCTCTTCGTGATGAATTCGGTACGGTGGTGGGCTTTGCCACGGTTTCAAAGGACATTACAAAGGAAAGGGAAATCGAAATCGCTTACCGGCAAAGCGAGGAAAGCTATCGGAAGCTTCTGGAGCTTGCGCCGGACAGCATTGTCATCAGTCGCCTTGAAGACGCCATGTACCTTCAGGTCAATGACACATTCTGCCAGAGAACCGGATACAGCCGAGAGGAAGTCATTGGCAAAACGGCTTTGGAGCTTGGCCTCTACGAGAATCCCGATGATTTGAAACGTTTGAGAGAAATTCTCGGGATCAACGGTCGGGTGGATGGATTGGAGATTTGCTTTCGCCACCGGGATGGTGTGGAGGCAAACACTTTGGTTTCCGCAACACGCATCCAATACCAGGGCCAGACCTGTATGCTCACCATCAGCAAGAATATCACGGAGCTGAAAAATGCCCAGAAAGCCCTCAAAACCAGCGAGCAGCTTTTCCGCACCATTGTGGAGAGCGCCCAGGATGCCATATTCATTAAGGATCGTTCGTTAAAATACACGCTGGTCAATCCCGCCATGGAACGACTTTATGACATAAAAGCTGCCGATTTTATAGGAAAAACAGATGATGAGCTCTTTGGACTTCCGGAAGGAAAAATAAACAGGAACCTGGAATCCCGGGTACTCCTCGGGGAAATCGTCAGAATGGATGAAGAAAAGATCTGCGGAGGAACCCATAAAAGCTTTCACAGCATCAAAGTGCCCATCGTGGATGATTTGGGTGGGATCAACGGAATTTGCAGTTTTTCAAGAGACATGACCGATACCCGAAAGCTGGAGGACCGATTGATCCAGGCCCAAAAGATGGAGGCCATCGGAACCCTTGCAGGGGGTATTGCCCACGATTTTAATAACCTTCTGGCTCCCCTTGTAGGCTATACGGAATTGCTGAAAGACGATATTGCCAGGGACAGTCCACTTCAGGATTACCTCAATGAAATTCTTCGAGCTACATCCAGAGCCAGGGACCTGGTCAAACAAATCCTCACCTTCAGCCGCCAGGATGAGCAAGAACTGAAACCCGTTCGGTTGGCCCCGGTGATTGAGGAAGCGGTTAAACTTCTTCGAGCCACGCTCCCCAAAACCATTGAGATGCGAACGACCCTGGATCAGGGTGGCGGCGCTGTGATGGCCGATCCGAGCCAGTTGCACCAGATCATCATAAACCTCGCCACCAATGCGTTTCATGCCATGGAAGATTCCGGGGGGGTTATGCAAATCGATTTGAAACCCGTTCGGTTTGCGGAGGACCATTGGCTCTTCCCCGAGCCGGGAGTCCGAGAATATGCCCTGATCAAGGTCATCGATACGGGCATGGGCATGGAAAAGGACACCCTGGACAAGATCTTCGACCCCTACTTCAGCACCAAGGGTAAAAACAAGGGCACGGGCTTGGGGCTTTCCGTGGTCCAGGGCATTGTCACCAAATCCGGAGGCAAAATTCACGTAACCAGTGAGCCTGGAAAAGGAACCGCATTCCATATCTACCTCCCTCTCATCGAACGGTTTGCATCCAAGTCTGAAACAAAGGAAAGCCTGCCGATTCAGGGAGGATTGGAGCGGATCCTGCTGGTGGATGATGAAGAACCGATTGTCAGAATGCAGCAAAAGATCCTTGAAAGGCTTGGATATTCCGTTACCATACGCACAGGAAGCATTGAAGCTTTGGAGGCCTTCAAATCCAAGCCCCATGCCTTTGACCTCATCATCACGGACCTCACCATGCCCAACATGACCGGTATCCAGCTTTTGCGGGAAATCAAACAGATTCGACCGGAAATCCCCGTGATCCTGTGTACGGGTTTCAGCGATCAGATCAACGAAGAAAAATGCCGCCTTCTGAACCTCCAGGGTTTTATCATGAAACCTGTGGTCAGGAGAGAATTTGCCGAAAAAATTCGAAGCGTCCTGGATTCCCAATAAGACAAAAGAAATGGGTCTTCCTACCGTTTTTTAAGCCCCCTGCTATCGCCGGAACAGGTCCGGGTCGAATCCACTGCACCCCTCTTTTCCCAGGCTCTCATACTCCGCCTTGTCCCATAAAGGGCTGAGCCTGAAAAGCTCCACATAGGTTCGGCAGTACTCCTCCTGGGTCTCAAAACGCTCATCCGCCATTAAACGCGCCTTGATATCCTCCAGGGTGATTTCCTCTGAAACCATGCGAATCCCCTGATCCTCCGAAGTATCGAACACGATGAATTTTTCCGAAGCGTCACTGGCATTGTCCCAGGCTTTCCATTCCACCTCGTTTCCATCTCTGCCTTTCCCGGATTACCGGTATGGGCGAATTGTGCCCAGTAGGACATCATGCTTCGGGAAAGCGCCTCCCTACCCGGGGCCTTGTCCTTCCGGTAAAGGGATGTTCCGGTAAGCCCCGGCCCTGCAAAATTATTGAATACAAATGGAATTTCCATACCATGGGCGGCACCCAGGGCTTTGCTCAGGTCGTATCCCATGATGGATCGCTCCTCATCCCAGTCAAACCGGTAGCCAAACACCGTCGGCCCCTGGGTATCCCGTAGTATCCCGGCCAGACTGTCCACCCCCCGGACTTTCCAGGCATCGGACTGGTACCGGGCCTGTCTTTCGTAGGCCTCGGGATTTTTCAGACGGGGAAAGACCCACAAGACCCGCTTTACATTTCGGGGATCCAAGGCCATGAACAACTTGGCTTCATCCCGGTTCGTTCCCAGAATCACCGGAACGCTGTTGAACCGGTTTTTTGCCTTAAACAAGTTTTCAATGCGCTCCAGGGGAAGAACCGCACCGTCGGCAAAAAGCTGGGGCATGGTAATCATGCCGGAGAATTTTTCCGCGTACAGGGAGATAATGTCCCGATTTGATTTCGACCGAAGGTATTGGGCGATTTCCGCATCCGGCATGTGGTTTTGGTGAGACTTGGCCTCTTCCCGGTCTTTGACCAAACCATCGCGAATCAAGGAAAGATTGACGATCTCCCTGGCGCTGAACCGGTGGCCTGGCTGAAGGTCATCCGAGTAATTCGCCCCCACGAAAAGGGGATTCACCCGAAGGCCCCCGCTCTGGACAATGGCCCGGTGAAACAAGCCCTTGGCTCTTGGGGAGGCCATCATGCTCAACACATTTACACCCCCGGCGGATTCCCCGAAAATGGTCACGTTCTCCGGATTTCCGCCGAATTCTGCAATATTTTCCCGGACCCATTCCAGCCCGCGGATGATGTCCAGGGTTCCGAAATTTCCGGAATTATCCTCCGGGCTCGTTTCTGAATCCTTCAAGGCCGGGTGAGGGAACCACCCGAACGGCCCGAGCCGGTAATTGACGGATACCACAACCAACTGGTGGGTCGTGGCCAGGGCCGAGCCATTATAGGTCTCCTGACCCGCGTGCCCGATGCTGTTGCCGCCTCCGTGGATCCAGAACATCACGGGCAGGCCATGATCAGCCCTTGGAATATTTTCCTTGTCATAGGGCGGGGCCCAGACATTCAGATAGAGACAATCCTCTTCTCCGGCAATATCATCCGGGCCGGCGTCGGGGTGCCCGTTGAGCCTTCCTGCCGGTTGGGTGCACATGCTTTCCACCCGGAGAGCCGCCAGGGGTTCAATCCAAGGCTCCGGGCCCACCGGGGCTTTCCATCTTAAATCCCCCACGGGCGGTTTGGCAAAAGGAATGCCAAGCCAGGCATGGCTTTCAAGGGAATCCACAAAACCCACGACCCTGCCGGTTTTTAAAACCCTTTCGGTGGAAGGATCTGCCAAAGCCGTCCCGGGTTCCTTAACGACGGAGGACCGGGCAGAAAAGAAAAACCAGCCCGCCAATAAAATGATCACGAGAACGACAGCCGCAAGAATTTTTCTGGACATGATTCCCTCCTGAATAAATATTTTTTGTAACTTTTATGAAGCAGACGGGTTTTACCTCTCAAAGGCTTAAACATTTAAACCCATTACACCAAAAACCTTAAATCGAAAGGAACCCCCGAAACATGTTTAAAAAAATTTTTTCTTCCATGATGATCATTTTCTTTTGCGCAAGTGTGGCCTCCGCAGCAGACCAGATGAGAACACGAACCCCAATCAAGGACCAGAAGAAGCTCAAGGACGGGTCCTGCCAGATGATGAACAGCGGTTCCATGTTGCTGTCGGCGGATCAACTTAAAACAAGAGACCAAATTAAATCAAAGGATCGGTTGAAATTGAAAGACGGGTCCTGCAAAAGCTGATCCAATGCCCGGTATTGCATGGGGTGAACAAAGACCTCCTTTTCAAAAAAAGGGAGGTCTTTGTTTTGGCATTGGCACATAGGTTGAATAATGGTTTTCTCCACCTTTTGCAAGGGATTACACGAAAATTGCTCAAAACGCAGCATAAAGGGTCCTATGCAACGAATTTCATCCCTTAGGTTCGACACCTATTCGTCAGTTTTCAAGAAGGTGAAATGGAAGTCCCTGAAGGTTATATTCAAACCTTTCCTTGTCCTGAAAATGCTTGTTTCAAAATTCTTTCCATGGTATTGGCCTGGCAGTTGTTCAAAAATTCCGGTTTTTACAAAATGTTACCGTATATTGTTAAAGGAGGCGTCTCGGATGTTAAGCTTTGTTAAAAAATACCTCTCCCTCGCATTGACCCTTGGACTTGGATTGCTGCTCCAGGGAATTTTCATCTGTGCGGATCAAAAGAATACACCGAACAAAGCCGCCGTGGAATTCTATAAGGCCTACTATGGATTGAACGAAAAGAATATGGAGGAAAACCTTTGCGAGTCCCTGAACTCTAAAGGCTTTGCGGATCATTATGTCCATGGCATGGTTCTTTCGGCCTCGGCACGGGGCTATGATCCCTCCTACCTGAAAACCAGCTTGTTTCATATTCGGACCGAATTGCTCAACAGCACGGAAAAAACCGCAGTCATTCGGCTCACTGCCAAACAGAGAAAATCCATTAATCCCATTTTTGAATATGTGGGAAAAATCTTTTTTCTCCTGGATGAATCCGAAGTGGATCAGACCATTCATCTGATCAAAGAAAAAGAGCAATGGAAAGTTTGCGGCGGGTCCATGGCGCTCTCCTAACCCTTGCCGGCGGGTTTTATGCAGTCCATCTATAGAGATATTCAAAAAAAAGCTCTTAAAATTGCCTCCGGGTTTCCTCCCCCGGTTTTCTACAGGGATTTCAAATACGCCTGCGAATCCTCCAGGGTTTTTTTCGACACAGACCCCATCATCGCCAACCTGAAAAAATATGTTGAAAGCACCATAGAAAATGATTTTGGCCACGGCATGGACCATGTGGTCAAGGTGACCCTGGATGCCGGGGCCTTGCTGCTGATTGAAGGGAAAAATTCAGGATTCAAGGAGAATATCATCCACCGGAGCATGCTCATCATCCAAAGCGCCGGGCTCCTGCATGATATTAAACGCAAAGAAAAAGAGCATGCCCTTCAAGGCAGTATTTTTGTAAAGGATCTGCTCAAATCCTATCCCTTCACTCCCGGGGAGATCCTTGATATCAGCATGGCCATCAAAAACCACGAGGCGTTTAAACCCGTGGATCCACTGAATTCCCCGGAAGGGAATCTGGTTTCGGATTGCTTGTATGATGCGGATAAATTCCGGTGGGGACCGGACAACTTCACCCATACCGTGTGGGACATGCTGGCCTATTCCAAAACCCCCATCAAAAATTTTATTGACTATTATCCCAAATCCATTGAAGGGCTTGTAAAGATTAAAGAGACCTTCAGAACGCCCACCGGGAAAAAATACGGCCCCCGATTCATCGACCTGGGCATTGAAATGGGTGAATGGATTCTTGCTGATCTCAAGGAAACCTTCGTTTGAAACAGGATAAAATACATCCATGAAAACTTCCAAGAAATCTTTTTCCCTTCCCGCAATGGCCGGAACGGTCATCCTTTTCCTCATGGTTCTTTCGGGGGGGATGCTCTGGCCCGGCCGGCTCATGGCCGATGATCCCGGCTTACCCTTCCAGGTGGGTGAAAAACTGATTTTTGAATTGCGATGGAGTTTTATCCCCGCCGGCACGGCTGTTCTTGAAGTCATGCCCATGGAAAAAATCAACGGCGAGGAGGCCTATCATTTTGTCATGACTGCCTCCACCAACTCTTTTGTGGATAAATTTTATAAAGTCCGGGACCGGATTGACGCCTATGCCGATCTCTCCATGACCCGGTCCCTGTATTATCGAAAACAACAGAGGGAAGGACGCTCAAAAAAGGATATCGTGGTGCAATTTGACTGGAAGGCCAATCAAGTCAGCTATTCCAATTCCGGAAAGAAGAAAGATCCCGTCTCCATTGCCCCCGGAACCTTTGACCCTTTTTCCGTTTTTTATTTTTCCAGAACCTTTGACTGGAGCCGAAATTCCTCCATGGAGCAACCGGTGACCGACGGCAAAAAACTCATCATGGGGAAAGCCAATTTAAAGGCCAAGGAAAAGATCAAGGTTCCGGTCGGGGAATTTGAAACCTACCTGTTCGAGCCCGGCATTGAAAATATAGGGGGGGTGTTTGAAAAGAAAAAAGGGGCTAAAATCGAGGTCTGGGTGACCGCAGACCATCGCAAAATACCCGTGAGACTGAAGAGCGAAGTTTCCGTGGGCAGTTTTATCGCTGAACTGGTTTCCATTGAAGGCGCTGACAAGTAACTTCCATATAAAAGCATAAGGGGTTTCCATGGCGGAAAATAGTAAATCCGAAAAATTCGACAAGGAGTGGCAGAATCGTAAATTATGCAGCGATGGTAATTGTATCGGCGTCATCGGAAAAGACGGATCTTGCGGTGAATGTGGCAAACGATCTATCGAAAACGAGGATAATGCCCTTGGGGATGTGAATGCTCGGGAACCATGGGTTGAAGAGGAAATCCCGCCGGGGGGCTTGGAGGTTTCCGATTCCTCCCCGGGCTTGGACTGGGAAAACCGAATTCTGTGTTGCGATGAAAACTGCATCGGCATCATGGGCATGGACGGACGATGTACGGAATGCGGAAAACCCGCCCCGGACTAAGCCCGGAGAATGATCACCAAGCCCGAAGCTCACGGGTCATCAAACCCCTCCATCTGCTGCATCGCCTTTATACCGGTCATAATATTTGAATACGTTTTTAATATAATGTCGGGTGGCTTGAAACGGGGGCACCCCGTTATACTGAAGGACCCTATTGCTTCCCGCGTTATAGGCAGCAAGGGCCAACCTGGCATCGCCGTTAAACTGAACCATGAGCTGCTTGAAATACCTTACCCCGCAGTCAATATTGCTCTCGGGATCACGAATATCCTTGATGCCCAGGGATCTTGCCGTGGCCGGCATAAGTTGCATGAGCCCCACAGCCCCTCGCTTTGAAACTGCCGAAGGATTAAAACTCGATTCAGCCCAGATGATGGCCTTGATCAGGGACGGGTCCACGTCATACTGACCGGCCACCTCATGAATCACCGGATGAAGAAGCATTTCCGCTGCCGTTCCCCGCAGAGAAGCCAGAGCCGCATTGTCTAAGGAAGCCTTTCCTTTTTGTTTTGCCGTGGTTGCCGGCAAAGCCAGGAGGGCTTCTTTCAGCACATCTTGATCCAGTGCCAAAGGGTTGGGCAGTTCGGGTTCGTGGGCCATATCACCGGGGTTGACCGAAGGCCCCAAATTGAAAAAGGGTACCGTGGCCACCAATAGGCACGCACCTGAAATTAAAACATATCTCATGATCTGTAATCGGTTTTGTCTGTCCATATTCCTTCTCGTAATTTTGAATTGTCGGTGAAATTATCCGGTTAAAGCCTGCGTGTCAAGGGAAATTCTTTGCACTCCCATGGCCGGACAAATGCAAATCAATCATTTAATGTCCCGCAGACTTAAACATGTTTACCGATAATGCATTCATTCTTTGCATTATTCTATAACTCATAGCAGGCCTGTAAGATCCATGGGATGCGCGATCAATCGTTCAGCACCGCCGATTTTCAAGACTTTTTGTGAAGCAAACCCCCAACGGACGCCAACTGGAAACATCCCTCCGGCCAGAGCTGTTTTCATGTCTGTATCCGAATCCCCTACAAAGAGAATGTTTTTGGGGTCAACCCCCAGATGATCCGCAATTTCCAGCGCTCCGGCCGGATGGGGTTTTCGGGGAACATCGGCTCTTAAACCCAGAATCCTGTCAAAATGCCATCTGGATAAAAACAGGTCCGCGCAAAGCCTGGCAAGGTCATTTTGTTTGTTGGTTAATATGGCGATTTTGATATTACGATGGACCAATTCATCCAGCAATTCCGGTATCCCTTCGTAGAGGGTTGTGTGGATGGTGCAATTTTCCCTATAGTCGTCCAGATAGGCTTGAAGGCAGGAACTCACCATGCCGGTTGCACGCTGCTCCATCGGCAAAGCTCGTGAAATAAGGATTTTCGGACCCTCACCGATGAAGGCGCGGTACTGATTCAGATCATGGGTTGGAAACCCCCTTTTCATCAGGATCCGGTTTACCGAGCCGGCAATGTCCTCCAGGGTGTCCAACAACGTCCCGTCCATATCAAATATCACCGCTTTACATTTCATCATGCCCTCCCTATCGTTTCGTGCGCAAAATTTTCCAGATCCTTGGGCCAAAGATTGTGGAAACTACCACGGACAATATTCAGCCGTCAATGACCCCCTGAAATCCATTCAGGGCAAACGGGGCATCCATTCCACTCAATCCACCCCTTTGAGAATCAAAATCGGTTACCCTGTTCCACGAGCCTGATCACATTGACTTTAAAAAACCGGGTTGCTATAAGGCCTCCATGAAACCAGGAAATATCATTGAATATATTGATCAGCAGAAAATCCTCTCCGCTGTGATTTTAAAAACGGAAGATTCTCGGGCTTCTCTTCTTAATGAGTCAAATCATGAAGTTAATTTGTCCTTTCACCGGATTTTGCACGCAGGGGACCATTCATTGGATCTTTCGTTGTCCAGGGATCGAATGCTGGCAAACCTCCTTCAATCGGTTCACCGGCAAATCGCCCTGTCCAAAGAGATCGATATCCAGGCACTATGGGAAATCCTTCATGAAAGCCCGGAATGGATTGATGTTCCGCAAGTCGCCCGGCTCTGCTTTCCGGAAAATGCAACCGGGGTCCATGAGTCTGCCGTCATTCGAGCGCTTTTTGAAAACCGAACTTATTTCAAATTCGACAGAACCCGGTTTTTTCCCTATTCGCCGGAACAGGTCCTGGATATGAAATCCCAGGCCCTGGAGACTCAACGGGCCAATGATCTGATTCAAAACGGGTCGGCTTGGCTGGTCGCCAAGATGAGCCACGCCTCTCCTCCTCCAGACGAAAATGACGCTGTTTTTACGGACCTGTTGAAATCCTTTTTTCTGTTTGAAAAAGAAAGCCCTCATTTTTCGTGTTGCAGAGCCATGATTGCCGGTTCCGGAATTCCCCTTCCTCTGGATATATTTGCCCTGCTGGTGAAGTTGAAGGTTTTTGAAGGCAATGAAAATATCGACCTGCATCAGATGCGTATTCCAGTGCTGTTTTCCAAAGAAGCCCTCGGCCTGGCCGATGAAATTTTAAGACAAAAGAAAGGCGATTTTGAAAACCACCGGATCGACCTGACCCATCTGGATATCATGACCATCGATGGCCCGGGAACCCTGGATTTTGACGACGCCCTGAGTCTTCACCCATCAGGAGATGGCTTTGAGCTGGGAATTCATATTGCGGATGTGGCCCATTTCGTGAAGAAAGACGACTTTATCGACCGGGAGGCCCTTCTGAGGGGAAGCTCCATTTACATGCCGGATCTGAAAATTCCCATGCTGCCCAACGCCTTTGCAGAGGATCTTTGCAGTCTGAAGCAGGATGCTGAAAAACCGGCCATCAGCATGATGGTGAAAATAACGCCCACGGGAGAAATTCAGGATTACAGAATCCTGCCCAGCGTTATAAGGATCAAGCAGCAGTTGACCTATGAGAATGCCGATCTATTGGCCCGGGAAAACCCGCAGATCATGATGATGATCCATACCGCCAAAAAATTTCGCTCAAGAAGGCTGAGCCAGGGAGCCGTTCATATTTCCCTTCCCGAAATCCAATTCATCTCCAATGAAAAACAAGGGATCCTTCCCGTTCACATAGACCGGGAAAGCCCGGGGAGAATGATGGTGGCCGAACTGATGATCATGGCCAATTGGCTGGTGGCAGGGCACCTTGAAAAAAACAAAATGCCTGCGGTGTTCAGGTGCCAGGCGGATCCCAAGGAACGGTTATTCCGGGGTCATGAAGGATCCCTGTTTCAAAACCACATGCAAAGACGATTGTTAAACCGTTTTGTTCTTTCAGAGAAAGCGGAGCGGCATTCCGGGCTGGGCCTGGATGCCTATGTAACGGCCACATCGCCCATTCGAAAGTATTTTGATCTGGTTTCACAACGTCAGATTCGGGCCACCCTGGGTCTGGAAACCCCCTATTCGGCGGAAGACATAAAACATATCCTTGACGTCCTCAGACCCCCCTTGGCCAATGTGGGTAAAATCCAAACCCGACGCAACCGGTTTTGGATTTTAAAACATCTGGAGAAAAAAACAGGGGAGCGAATGGAGGCCATTGTTCTGCAGAAGCGTAGAAATGATTTCCAGATTTTGATCAAGGAATTCATGATTGAGTGCCATTTGGCCAGCAGCATTCGACTGAAGCCCGAGGACTTCATCCATGTGAAAATCCAGCATGTGGATGCCCGAAAGGACATGATTTCGGTTTTTATGGCCTAGAAAGATAATTGCTTGACTAAACCATGAATTTAAACTAAAAAGCTGTCATTAAATAAATTGAATTCATAACGCGGAAAGAAAGACCCCATGGGAATCCAGGAAAGAAAAGAGAGGGAAAAAGAAAGAAGAAAACAGCAGATTATCGTGGCTGCCAAGCGCGTATTCTCCGAAAAAGGGTTCAGTAAATCCACCATGGAGGATATCGCAAGCGAAGCGGAACTGAGCCCCGGAACGCTGTATCTTTATTTTAAAAACAAGGAAGAGTTGTACGCCTCCCTTTCGCTCCGAATCCTCCAGTACATGAATATCCGCGTTCAGCACGTCAATGACGAAATCGGTCTTGACCCGATTCAGAAAATGGGCGCTTTGCAGGAAGCCCTTCTGGATGTCTATGATTTTGATTCCACCACCATCATCAACCTCTTCCATCTTCAGTCCAGCGAAACCCTTAAGAATTTGTCCCCGGATTTCCTCAATGAGATCAATGAGCTTTCCAGAAAATCCATCGGTGGCATCGCCAATATCATCAATGAAGGCGTCGAAAAAGGCCTTTTCATCGACGAACATCCCCATGCCCTGGCGGACACCTTGTGGTCTTTGTTTTCCGGGGTGATTCTATGGGAAGCCAGCAAAAGCATTTTGAATGAGCAGAAAAATTACCTTAAAAAAACCCTGGATATCGCCTTTCGAATTTTCGTGAACGGCATAAAAAAGAATTAAAAAAAACACCCCCCTAAAGAATGTTTTTTCAGCCTGAACCCGATCCCCATTTTTTTACTTCCACCCTCTTTTTTCCTTTGATCCAGCCCCATTTACTTGAATTGTTTTTCTTGACTAAACAATTCAGATCAAGTATTAGGCGATCATAGTCTGAATTGTATTCATTTTATTATGTTTTATGCTTTCCCATCGTTTCATCTATATCAATACAGTCGGAGGTTTATCAGTGCATTTACAATCCAAGTTTGATTCCGGTGAATTCCTATATCTCGCTGAGATTGAGCCGCCCAAGGGCGTGGATGTTTCGGACATGCTGAAAAACGCCAAACAACTTAAGGGCAAAATCGATGCGTTTATCGTTCCGGAAATGAGCAACGCCGTCATGCGCATGAGCTCTCTCGGAGCGTCGCTGCTTTTGAAGAACAATGGTTTAAATCCCATTTTTCAAGTCTGCTGCAGGGACCGCAATCGACTGGCTTTGCAAGCGGATCTTCTGGCAGCCGGAGCCGCAGGCATTACCCATGTCATGGCGGTTGCAGGCGAAGACCCGAGTTTTGGAGACCATCACCAGACAAAAGCCGTGTATGATATTGACCTCATGGGGCTGCTTAAGGGAATTCAACAGCTGCAGGAAGGCCGTGACATGGCCGGAATTGATTTAAGCGGCGCTCCGAAATTTGTAGTGGGTTCCACGTTGAATTCAGGTCTTTCCGGCCAGGCACTTGAAATGGAGCTAAAGGAAATGAGCGCAAAAATGGCCGGGGGCGTTTCTTTTTTCATCACCCCCCCCCTGTTTGATATTTCCACCATGAAATCCTTCCTCTCACGCATCGACCTTTCCAAAACCAGAATCATTCCAACGGTTCTTTTGTTGAAATCCGTGGGTATGGCCAGATACATGGCCAGAAACGTGGACCATGTCCACATCCCGGATGAAATCATCACAAGAATCCAGAAAGCCCCGGACAAGATTCGCGAATGCGTCTCCATTGCTGCGGAAACGTTGAGCACCTTGAAAGAAAGCGGTTTTGGCGGTGCTGTGCTTTCAACCATCGGATGGGAAGACAAAATCCCGGAAATTCTGGAAAAAATTTAATCCTGTTTGTTCCCTTACAATTTTTCCGGATCAGTACGTATCGGCTCTTTTCGATTAACCCCTATATCCATTAAAAGAACAGAGGCAACATGACTATGGAAAGCGAAATGGATCGCAAAGAAATATCCTCGATAAAAAATGACCCGGTGGGGTCCGTCATGGTTTTGGGAGGCGGAATCGCAGGGATGCAATCCGCTCTGGATCTTGCAAATTCCGGATATTACGTTTATCTGGTGGAAAAGTCCTCTGCCATCGGCGGCATGATGTCCCAGTTGGACAAAACCTTTCCCACCAATGATTGCGCCATGTGAGTCATCTCACC
The DNA here is from genome assembly GCA_013791935.1 of Desulfobacteraceae bacterium. Lineage (GTDB taxonomy): Bacteria > Desulfobacterota > Desulfobacteria > Desulfobacterales > UBA5616 > VMSV01. Next base: position 56,170 of record VMSV01000023.1, read on the forward strand.
CAAACTGGTCGAGGTCGGCCGGCATCTGAATATCGAATTGTTAATGAATACCGAATTGATGGACCTTTCCGGAGAGCCAGGGCATTTTTCCGCAAAAATCAAACAAGCCCCGCGTTTTGTGGATATGTCCAAATGCACCAGCTGCGGCGAATGCGAAAAAGTCTGCCCCATATCGGTTCCCAATGAATATGACAAAGGCATGTCCAACCGAAAAGCCATCTTCAAAAAATACCCCCAAGCCATCCCGGGGGCCTATGCCATCAGCAAACGGGGAACGGCCCCGTGTAAAGCCACCTGCCCTGCCCACGTGAGCATTCAGGGCTATGTGGCCCTCATCACCCAGGAAAAATACCGGGAAGGTCTGGCTCTTTTTAAGGAAGAGCACCCCTTTCCAGGCATCTGCGGCCGAATCTGCCATCATCCCTGCGAAAATGAATGTACCCGGAATGCGGTGGATGAACCCCTGGGCATTCAGCCCCTTCATCGGTTTCTCGCGGATGTGGATTTCGCCTCTGATTCTCCCTATATCCCGGCGGTCAAGGAACCCAGGGAAGAAAAGATTGCCGTCATCGGTTCCGGGCCTGCGGGTCTGGCTGCCGCCTATTTTCTGGCAAGGGAAGGTTATCCGGTCACGGTCTTTGAAAAACTGCCCGTGGCCGGCGGCATGATGGCTGTAGGGATACCGGAATACCGGTTGCCCAGAGATATTCTCAATGCGGAAATCAGCGTGATTGAAAAAATGGGGGTCACCCTGAAAACTGGGGTTGCCTTCGGAACCGACATCACCCTGGAAAGCCTGAATCAGGACGGATTCAAGGCGGTTTATCTGGCCACGGGACTTCACCAAAGCCGGAAACTCGGCGTGCCGGGAGAAGCACTTCAAAACGTGATCCCGGGGGTTCCTTTTTTAAGGGATGCGGCCCTGGGCAAAGACATCAAGCTTGGAAAAACCGTGGTGGTTATCGGTGGTGGAAACGTGGCGGTGGACGTGGCCCTCACGGCAAAAAGACTGGGTGCGGAGCAGGTTAAAATGATCTGTCTGGAATCCAGAAAGGAAATGCCCGCATGGGACTATGAAATTGAAGAGGCGGTGGAAGAAAAAATAGAAGTCATCAACTCCTACGGCCCCAAACAATTTATCGGGGAAAACGGAGCCCTCACGGATGCGGAGTTTAAAAAATGCACTTCGGTTTTCGATGAAAACCGCCGGTTCAATCCCAAGTACGACGAAAATGACCTGATGAAGATTACCGCCGATACCGTCATCGTGGCCATTGGCCAAATGGCTGAACTTGAATTTGCCGGGTCCCAGAAGATTCCGACCACACCCCCCGGTGGAATCCAGGTGGACCCTGTAACGTTCCAAACTTCTTTAGACTGGGTTTTTGCAGGCGGGGATGCCGTATACGGTCCCAAATCCGTTGTGGAAGCCGTGGCCTGCGGCAAAGAAGCAGCAGAAAGTATTCATCGTTTTGTTCATGGCCTGGATTTGTCTGAAGGAAGAAAAAAAGAATGGGATTTTGAAAAGCCGGACACGGAAGCAGAGCCCCTCAAAAACAGAATTCCGATTCATAAAATTCCCGTGGAAGATCGTGAGCACAATTTCAAAGAGGTGGCTTTCGGATATGAAAACGCCCAGGCCCTTGCCGAAGCGGCCCGCTGCGTCAAGTGCGGCATCTGCTCCGAGTGCTATCAGTGCGTCTCCGCCTGTATCGCCAACGCGGTGATTCATGAGGAGGCGGAAATCATTAAAGATATCGATGTGGGCTCGGTCATCATCTGTGCAGGAAGTGAGACCTATGATCCGTCGGCCCTTGAGGACCAATACCATTACCGGACCAATCCCAATGTACTGACCAGCGCCGAATTTGAACGAATCCTGAGCGCCTCGGGTCCCACCCTGGGACACCTCATCCGACCTTCGGATTCCAAAGAGCCCGAAAGAATCGCCTGGCTGCAATGCATCGGATCCCGGGATACCAACCGGTGCGGCAACACGTATTGTTCATCCGTGTGCTGCATGTACGCCATCAAAGAAGCCATGATTGCCAAAGAACACTCCAAGAAGGATATGGACTGTGTAATTTTCAACATGGATATTCGAACCTTCGGAAAAGATTACGAAAAATACTACAACCGGGCCAAGGATGAAGAAGGGGTACGGTTTGAAAAAGCCAGGGTTCACACCCTCACGGAAAACTGGGAAACCGGTGGATTGACCATCCGTTACGCCAATGAGGCGGGTGAGCTTCTTTCGGAAGAGTTCGACATGGTGGTTCTTTCCGTGGGGCTTCAGATTTCAGAACCCACCATTGACCTGGCCAATCGTCTGAATGTTTCCCTGAACAAACATAAATTCGCCGATACGCCTCTGTTTGAGCCGGTTTCGACCTCCAGGCCGGGGGTTTATGCCTGTGGCGTTTTCCAGGGTCCCAAGGACATTCCCACCTCCATCATTGAAGCCAGTGCCGCCGCCATGGTGGCCGGAAAAAGCCTTTCCAAAAGCAGAAACACTCTGACCCGAAAGGTGGATGTTCCTCAAGAAATCGACATCACGGGGCAGGATCCGAGAATCGGTGTATTTGCCTGCCGGTGCGGAATCAACATCGCCGGCGTGGTGAACATGGACGAGGTGGAGGCTTATACCAAAACCCTTCCCAATGTGGTGTATGTGGGGCAGAACCTTTTCACCTGCTCCCAGGACACCCAGGACCTCATGAAGGATCTCATTGCGGAGCACCAACTCAACCGGATTGTGGTCGCCTCCTGCACCCCCAAAACCCATGAAGCCATTTTCATGGATACCCTTGAATCCTGCGGCATCAACAAGTACCTTTTTGAGATGGCCAATATTCGAAACCAGAATTCCTGGATCCATTCCGATGCCCCTGAAAAAGCCACGGAAAAAGCAAAGGATCTCATTCGCATGGCCGTGGCCCGTTCCGCTTCCCTTTACCCTCTCCATGAAAAAATCATTCCTGTGAATAAAAGGGCTCTGGTGGTGGGGGGCGGTATCGCCGGCATGAACGCGGCCCTGGGACTTGCCGAGCAGGGATTTGAAACCGTTTTGGTGGAAAAAGAAAAACAGCTCGGCGGAACCGCCACTCGGCTTACCCAAACCATTGAAGGGGTGAAGATTGAGCCCTATTTGCGCAATCTGATCCAACTCACCATGAATAATCCTAAAATACAGGTTCTCGCCCAGTCCCTCATTGTTGGATTTTCCGGGTTTAAAGGCAATTTTCAAACGGAGATCCTGGTGGGTCCCGGCATGTATGAGCGGAAAATCGACCATGGTGCGGTGATCCTCGCCACCGGAGCCACGGAATACAAGCCCAAGGAATTCCTCTATGGTATCGATGAAAGGGTTCTCACCCAGATCGAACTGGCCCAGCGCCTGGAAAATTCCGGGGCAAAAGACCTGAGCCAGGTGGTGATGATTCAATGTGTGGGCTCCAGAAACAAAGAAAACCCCAACTGCTCCAGAATCTGCTGCCAGAGTGCCATCAAAAACGCCCTGCACATCAAGGAGCTGAACCCGGATGCGGACCTTTACATCCTCTACCGGGATATCCGCATGTACGGCTTCCTGGAAGATTACTATACGGAAGCCCGTAAAAAAGGCATCTACTTTTTCCGGTATGATCTGGAAGATATGCCGGATGTTCAAGCCACTCCCGAGGGTCTTGAGATTGTCTTCACGGACCATGTGCTGGGAAGAAAACTTTCGGTCACCGCAGACTTGCTGGCCCTGAGTGCTGCCATGGTGCCGGAGGATACCGAAGAACTTGCATCCATCATGAAATTGGCCCGAAATGAAGAAGGTTTTTTCATGGAAGCCCATGTGAAGCTTCGGCCCGTGGACATGGCCACCGAAGGAGTCTTCGTCTGCGGTACGGCCCACAGTCCTCGATTGATCACGGAAACCATTTCCCAGGCCTATGCGGCTGCGTCCCGTGCCGTAACCTTTCTCTCCCAGGATCAGATCACCCTATCCGCGGTAACGGCCCGGGTGAACCCGGATAAATGCGCGTCCTGCCTGATCTGTGTAAGATCCTGCGCGTACAATGTTCCAAGAATCAACAAGGAAGGGGTCAGCGAAATTGATGAAGCCCTTTGCCGGGGTTGCGGGGTATGTGCCGCCGAATGCCCGGCCAAGGCCATTGAGTTGAACTGGTATGAGGACAACCAAATACTATGCAAGGTGGAATCCTTATTGGAGGGGGTATTATGAGTTTGGACTTTGAACCGATCATCATCGCGTTCTGCTGTAATTTCTGAGGGTACACCGCTGCGGACCTGGCAGGTTCCATGAGGCTCAAATACCCTTCCAGCATTAAAATCATTCGCGTTCCATGCACCGGAAAAGTCGACCTGCTGCATGTTCTTCGGGCTTTTGAAAAAGGGGCCGACGGGGTTTATGTGGTGGGATGCGAAGAAGGCAGCTGCCAATACACCAAAGGCAATTTCAGGGCCCGGAAAAGAATAGAACAGGCCCAGAATATTCTGGATACCATCGGCATCGGCGGGGAGCGCGCCCAGATGTATAATTTGTCCTCCGGTGAAGGCACCCGTTTTGCCCAGTTTGCCATTGAGATGGAAGAACGAATCCAGAAACTCGGGCCCAATCCCATTAAGCTGGCCCACAACAAATCAGCCGCATAAAGGACGAGGGTTTACTTTTATAGAAAGAGAGGTTGCCAAATGATTGTCGCGGACAAAAAACCCATTCAGGAAATTATTGAAACTGTTAAACATTGCGAAAAGATTCTGGTTCTCGGCTGCAATGAATGCGTCACCGTTTGCGAAGCCGGGGGCAAAAAGGAAGTCGGTATTCTATCCTCGGCATTGAGAATGTATTTTTTAAACCAGGGCAAAGAGATGAAAATCGACGAGATCACCCTGGAAAGACAGTGCGACCATGAATACCTGGACGAAATCCGGGATGTGGCCGATCAGTACGACGCCATCGTATCTCTTGCCTGCGGGGTTGGGGTTCAGTTTACCGCTGAAAAATATCCTTCCATGCCCGTCTATCCCGGGGTCAACACTTGTTTTCTCGGGGCCACGGAAAAAAGAGGACTATGGACGGAGCGGTGCCAAGCATGTGGCTCCTGCATTCTGGCCACAACCGGCGGCATCTGCCCGGTGTCCCGATGTGCCAAACGGGTCATGAATGGTCCCTGCGGCGGCTCCAGCAAAGGAAAGTGCGAAATCAGCAAGGACGTGGACTGCGCCTGGCAATTGATCATCGACCGTTTAAAGGCCATTGGCAGGCTGGAGGACTATGAAAAAGTGCAACCCATTAAAGACTGGTCAACCGACAGAGCTGGAGGACCGCGTAGAGTTGTCAGGGAGGATGTACAGCTATGAATGTGAAAACACCCAGCAAACTGGAAAAAATTCTTCGATCCGGGCAATTGGCCGTCACATCGGAATGCGGTCCCCCCAGGGGAAGCGACCCGGAAGAGGTTGTTAAAAAAGCGAAATTGATCGGGGATTGTGTAGATGCCATCAATGTGACGGACAATCAGACGTCCGTGGTGCGGATGAGCAGCCTTGCCGCCTGCATCCGGATCAAACTCCTGGGATACGAACCGGTGCTTCAGATGGTGACCCGGGACAGGAACCGCATCGCCCTTCAAAGTGACATTCTGGGGGCCGCCTCCTTTGATATCCATAATCTTCTTTGCCTTTCGGGGGATCACCAAAGCTTCGGGGACAACAAGCAGGGCCAGAATGTTCATGACCTGGATTCCATGCAGCTCGTGCAGACCGTAAGGCATATGAGGGATGAAGGCAAATTTCTTAACGGGGATGAAATCAAGCGCCCCCCCCAAATGTTTGTGGGGGCTGCCGCCAATCCCTTTGCCGATCCCTTTGAAATCCGGGTCCCCAGGCTGGCCAAAAAAATTGCCTGCGGGGCGGAGTTTATTCAGACCCAGTGCATCTACAACCTGGATCGGTTTGAAGAATGGATGAAGCTCGCCAGGGATCGTGGCCTGCATGAAAAAGTTTTCATCATGGCCGGAATGACCCCCTTGAAATCCGTAGGCATGGCAAGGTATATGAAAAATCGTGTTCCTGGAATGGATGTCCCGGACGACGTTGTAAAAAGAATGGCGGATACACCAAAAGAAAAACAGGCGGAAGAAGGAATTAATATTTGCATTGAAGCCATTGAGCGGTTAAAGTCTGTGGAAGGGGTCAGCGGATTTCATATCATGGCCATTGAATGGGAAGAAAAAGTCCCGGAAATCGTAAAAAGAGCCGGTCTTTATCCCAGACCCAAGGTGGATTAAAAGTATCGTTGTTTTTCAAGGTTTTCATTTCTTTGATTCATTATGAAAGGAGATATCTCATGGCTGATAAAAAATTGATACTGGTGGTGGATGATGAACCTGATTTTGTTTCCATCGTTCAGAGTAATCTTCAAAAGGAAGGCTTTGCAGTAAATGTTGCCTATGACGGCGTTGAAGGGCTTGAAAAAGTCCGTCAGAATCCTCCGGACCTGATCGTACTGGACGTCATGATGCCTGAAAAGGACGGGTACCAGATGTGCTCCGAGCTGAAAAAGGACAAGAAATATGCAGGGATTCCCATCCTCATGCTTACGGCGGTGGCGGATCATGTTTCTTCCACACGGTATTCCCATTACAACGGCATGAGCATGGAAGCAGACGATTATCTTCCGAAACCCGCCACGGCCGAAGATATTGTCGAAAGTATCAAAAGGTTGTTAAACCTCTAAAGAATAAAGAATCAGATCCTGCCATGGCTGTTTGCTTTCAACCCATAAAATGGCCATGGAGCACAGACCGATGGATTTTGCCACGTTCAGAAAAATCCATCGGTCACGGTATATTCTTCAAGCAACCCTTCCAACGTAAAATAGAATTGAAGCCACCTATCTTTTCGTTTTACCCCGGGAATATTGAATGAACGACTTTTTTTCCCTGAAAAGTTCAAAACTTGCCATCGGAACCAAGGTGTTTTGCATTCTAAGCGATGAGCGTGCTTTTCAGTCTAAATCTCCGGCCATGTTTTCAAAAGTCATGGAAAGGGTAGGGGTAAAAGGGGTCTATGTGCCTTTCATGGTAAAACCCGAAAAGCTGGGGGAGGCCATTCATTCCTTAAGAATCCTGAATATTGCGGGGGCCAATATTACCGTTCCCTACAAAGAAGCGGTCATCCCGTTCATGGACACCCTGTCCGAAAGCGCTAAAATCATGGGGGCCATCAACACCATCGCCCGGGACGGGGATAAGTTCAAGGGCTACAACACCAACGCCATCGGTTTTATGGACACGCTCGAATCCGTGGGATTCGATCCCACGGGAAAATCCGCTCTGGTCTTCGGTTCAGGCGGTGCGGCCCGGGCCGTTGTATTCATCCTGAACTGGCTCAGGGCCAATTCCATTCGCATTGCCGCAAGGAACACCACCAAAGCTAAAATCATTGCAAAAGACCTTGGGGGAGAAGCGGTTACCATTGACAGTTTAATGGCAAACCCTTTTCCTGCGGATATCATTGTGAACACAACCTCCGTTTCCTCCCATCATGAGGCCCCGGTCTTTGCCGAAATGATCTTGAAAATGACCGCCCCGAACTGTGAGCTGATCATTGATCTCAATTACGGAAGAGGGGAAAATTTCTGGGAGGATTTCGCACGGATCAAAAAAATCCGTTTTATGGATGGGCTAACCACCCTGGCCCATCAGGCCATGCGGACCTTTGCCCTCTGGACCGGCATAAAAGTGGAACCCAAAGAATTTCTTAAGGCCCTGGATGAATAATCAGCGGTTGACCGGCAACATGACGGTGAATGTGGATCCCATGCCCGGTGTGCTTTCAACGGTGATGGTGCCCCCCAGGGAATCCACCAAACCCTTGACAATGGGCAATCCCAGACCTGTTCCTGTGATAAACCGCGTGTTTTCGTTTTTAACCCTGTAGAATTTTTCGAAAATCTGGTCCAGGTATTTTGCGTCTATTCCGAAGCCATTGTCCTCCACACTCACCAGAATCTTATCCATGGCCTGGGAGGCCGTGACCTGGATACGTCCGCCATCCTGGGTATAGTTGATGGCATTGGTGATGAGGTTGCCGAAAATGCTTTCAAGGGCCATGGGGTCTGTTGTGAGCTCGGAAAGCTTTGTCTCGGAAAGTTTCAGGGTCAAGGTCTGATTCTTTGCTTTTACCCGCACATCCAAAAAATCCACCACGCTTTTCAGGAGGTCCTCCAGTTGAATGGGCTTAAGATCCATTTTTGCGCTTTTGGATTCAATTCGGGACAAATCCAGCAGGTCACCGATCATGGAAATCAGGCTCTGGGTTTTTTCCTGTGCTCGGGTGAGCAAGTACTGATCCCTCTGGGACTCTTCCTCCATGGCATCCCTCAAGACCACACCAAGCTGCTCGTGAATGGTGGACAAAGGGGATCTCAGTTCATGGGACACTTTGGCCACAAACTCGGATTTCAACCGATCCAGGACCTTCATGGCTGTAATATCCATAAAAGTTACTACGGCCCCCAAACATTCATTTTTCTCCCCGAGAACCGGCTGCCCCCTTGCCATGAGGTATTGGCCTGATCCGGTTGAAAATTCATGGGTGGGAATATCTTCAAAATCAATGTACTTCCCCTTTGAAATGTCTATGACCAGCTTGCACAACTCCTCCTCGGAAACATAAAAATTAATAGCGTTGTGCAATGGAGTCTGGGGGGAAAGGCCGAAGAGTCTCTGAAATGCCGGGTTCATGAGCACAACCTGGCCATTGCGGTTGGTCACCACCACCCCGTTGGGAAGGGACTCAATAATGGTCCGGATTCGGCTCTTTTCCATGCCCAGATCGACCAGGGTCCGCCTTTTTTCAATTTCAAGTTTTTCAGCCTCGGTTCTCAGCCGAATGGTTTCCCTGGCCCGATTGACCACAATCCTCAACTGGTCCGGTTCAAAGGGTTTTGGAATGAAATCATAGGCCCCGCCTTTCATGGCTTCAATGGCAGTTTCCAGGGTGGCAAACCCTGTGATGACGATAACCAGAACCCGAATATATTTTTCCTTGATCCGCTGAAGGACCTCCATGCCGTCCATTCCCGGCATTTTCAAATCCAGCAGAACAATGGCGATGTCTTTTTCTCCGACAATTTTAAGGCCATCAGCCCCGTTTGAGGCCATAAAGACATCAAATTCCATGCGGGTGAGGATTCGTTTGGCACCCTCCCGAATGCTTTCCTCATCATCCACAATCAGCAGTTGAACATGATCCATTGATTCCTGATTCATAGAGTCTTTTCTTCCTTTTCGCCCAGGGGCAGTTCAATCACAAAGGTTGCGCCCTTTCCAGGGGCCGTCTTGACGCTGATCTTACCGCCATGATTTTGAACAATACCATAGACAATGCTGAGCCCCAGGCCTGTTCCCTCTCCCTCGTCCTTGGTGGTGAAAAAAGGATCAAATATCTGGGACAAAATTTCATCCGGTATGCCGGGTCCGGTGTCGGATATTTCAATCCGAACCCTGTCCTTCTCCTCCTCCAGCATGGTTTTCACGGTAAGTTGCCCGGCGCCCTTCATGGCCTGGGCTGCATTCAAAATAATATTCATGAAAAGATGATTGAGCTGCTGAATATCCCCGGACACCTTGGGAAGATTGTCGGCAAGTTGTTTGTGTATGGTGATATTCTGGAACAAGGTTTGATTTTCCAGCAGGAAAAAGGTCCGGGTAATGGCGCGGTTAATGTCGTTCAACTGCATTCGCTGCTGGGTCTGCCGGGCGAATTCAAGCAATTCCTTCACCGTGTCCCGGCAACGCTCGGCATCCTTCAAAATCCGCTTAAGATCATTCATCACCCCTTCTTCCAAGGTGTATTCTTCCATCATCAGCTTGGTAAAGAGAGTGATGCCCCCGAGAGGATTGTTCAACTGATGGGCAACCCCGGCCGCCAGTTTTCCCAGGGAGGCCATTTTTTCAGATTGGAGCAGCTGGACCTGGGTTTTTTCCAGCTCCGTCTTCATTCGAATATTTTCACGAAGGTCATGGAAATAGCCGATGGTGGCCACCTCTTTTTCACCCTCGTAGACAATGGCCGCATTCAGACTGATGGGGATCACTTCCCCTGTTTTCCTTAAAAAATCCACCTGGCAGGATTTAAGCTTGCCTTTTCCACCAAACTCATCGCTTCGAAGCTTCCGCATCACTTCCTTTGCGCCACCTTCGGGATAAACCTGCCGGATATCCAGATTCTCCAAGGCTTCCTCTACGCCATGCCCGCTGATTTCAGACGCGGCATCGTTAAAAACAAGAACCTTTCCGGTTTTGTCGGCGGCAATGACCCCATCCACCGAACTCAGCATGAGGTTTCTGAAAAAAGCATTGGACCGTTGCAGTTTTTCTTCCAATCCGGTCAGAATGGGAGGCTGAAAGTCCATGATGGCCAAGGCCTCGACGGTGTCACCGGAGATGATGGGATAGGCATAAAGGCAGGACCCTCTTCCTTCCCCCGAAGTGTCCTTGTCAGCTTCCCACATGACGGGTTCTCGGGAAAGGAAAATCTGTTTTGCCGGGCAATATCCGCAGACTTCGTTTTGGCCGAAAAAAGTTTCAAAGCATTTTTTCCCCGAACCAATGGAGCTGCCCTCCTTGCCGTCCCCCTGGTTTATGGCCAGAATCTCAAATTCGGTGGAAATGACGAAAAATCTTTTGCGAAAAGCATCTATGGCCTTGAGCAGGTATTCATTGTTTTTTTGCATCTGCATGTGTTTTCCACTTGCCCGTTCAGGGCTTATCAGCAGGTTCTTTTGTGATCGCTGAGAAATAACCATGGGGTTTTAACAGGCATCCCATGCAATGCACAAACCAAGTGGTTAACGAAATATCGTCATGAGTCGTCATCCACTTCGTTTTCCAGGGCATCATCCGAATCTTCATTTTCAGCCTCTTCCTCCCCCGTATCCTCCGGATTCTGATCCGGAACCAGACGGTTGATGAGAAGATACCCTTCCTGGAATTTTTGTTTGGTGAGTTCAATTCGCTGTTTGGCCAGTTTTTCACCACCGGCCTTTAAATAAATCAAGATTTTTTTCTGAAATTCCACGTCTTCCTTTTGTTCACTTGGCGCTTTCTTAATCAGACGCCGATAGGTTGACAGCAGATTTTCAGGAATTTCCAGTTCTTCAGTCATTCCTTATCCCTTTAAAAAATGTTTTTATCCATTTTTATTGCAAAAGCCCTGGCACCATGCCCTGAAAATTAAAACTAAAATCTTGATTCCAACCGCAGAAAAACCCGCCAGCAGATCTTAGCGGACCAGCGGGTTCATCGTTCGGATTAATTAACAATCAATACCGAAACATCCTTCGAGAGGCTGAGCACTTTCTGGGAAACGCTGCCCATGATAAATTCCTTGATTCCGGAAAGCCCCCGCCGGCCAATGACGATGAGATCATAGCCCAACTTGGATTCTTCTATAATGTCCCTTGCAATCCCCTGTTTTTTTGCATTGGCCTTCAGAATGATTTTATCCTCCTGAAAACCTGCATCCAACAGCATTTGTTTTGCTTTCTCCAGGGCCTGTTCAATCAACTCCTTTTTCTTATTTTCCAGAAGGCAAAAATTGCTCTGCTGGGATTTAAAATAAGGGGTCAGTTCAGGGCTGTTCATTTCACATAAAGCCGCCGTGTCCGGCAGAATGCTGAAAAGGGTCAGCCGGCTGTCCGTATTGAAATTTTTCACCACAAACTCAATCGACCTCATGGCGTTTTCGGAGTCGTCAAATGCAATCAGTACTCTTTGCTCCATGGAATATTCCTCCATTGATTGGGTTGTTCATCATTTGGAATGCACACACCCTATTTTTTCAGATCCTTGAGAAGCCTTTCCAGGGATGTGAGGGCTTCCGAGAAACCACTTCCCATATTTGAAGCCAGGGTGACAAATCCAAGCCTTTCTTTTTCAAGTCCCATTTCTTCCATCATTCTGTGCAGATCGTCCACCCGCCATTTTGCGTAGGTGTTTCCCCTTTCGGATTTGCAGTTGCCCGAGTGGCAGGCCATGACCAGAACACCATCGGCACCTTCCACAAAAGCATTCATCATGTAGTCCAGATCCACTTTCCCCGCGCAGGGAACCTTGACCATCTGGAGATTGCCGGGTTTGGGCATATTGAAGGCTTCGGCCATTATGCCCGCTTCATGGGCGGAGTTCTGGCAGCAGAAGGCTACAATCTTGGGCTGATCCGGAGCTTCGGCCTTTCCGTTTTTCAAGGCATCCTGGATTTCGGTATCCTGGAACCCACCGATCTGAATGGCATTCATGGGGCATTCACTGGCGCAGATGCCGCATCCCTGGCAGGCCATTTGGCAAATCACGGGTTTGTTGCTTTGATCCCAGAGAATAGCGCCATGGGGGCAGCACCGGTAACAGGTGAGGCAGAAGGTACACTTTCCGGTATCCAGAACCGCCTTGTTGACTTGAACCATGGCTTTTCCGTTTTTCAAAAAGCGTTTTAATTCCAGAACAGCGTTTTCCACATCCATCAGGGCCGAGGCCATCCCCTGAATATTCCTTGCGCCGCCCACCAGCAAAACCCCTTCCCGGTTGGATCGTACCGGAAAACGGTGGACATTGTCGGTTTGCAAAAACGCCATGGGTCCCAGATCGATTTTAAGGATTTCCGAAAGCTCGGCATTGATCGGGTCGGCGACCATGCTTTCTTCGATGACGATCAGATCAGGGGAAAGCTCCAAATCCTTTCCCAATACCGGATCAAGAAAAGAAATGGTTTCGCCTCCGTTTCCCACCACCGGGGCTTCCTTGAGTTTGAAGTAGGTGGCCCCTTTGTTCCGGCTTTCAAGGTAAATCCTCTCCAGGCCATCCTCTGCAACCTTCAGATTTCCGGCATAGATATAGGGGGTACAACCTTCAAGCTCTTCCAGAGCAAGAACATTGCGGAAAACACGTTCCATGATGAGAGGATGATTTTCCTGAACAAAGCCGAAGAGAAACGCAACGCTTTTATTGGCCAGCTGTTTCTTGTCAGACCCGGCCAGTTTGGCCTCCAGTTGGGTGAGGGAAATGATTCTCTCCGAAAGCGGCAAGCTGTATTTGTCGTTTAGCGGGACAGGGGAAAACTCCGTAGCCACCACAATGGCGCCAACCCTCTTTTCCACTTCACCGCCTGCCACGTTCAGCCGCACAGTGAAATCGCCGGGTTCTCCCTTGGATGAAGCCAGGCGTGCAGAGGTGAGAACTTCTATGTTTTTGCTCTGTTTCACATCTTCAGCCAACCCGGCCAGGATTTTCTTTGCCTCTATGCCCAGGCCTGCAGAAGGTCTGGACTCGCATTGTCCTCCGATTTTTTCGCCGGATTCGATGAGCACCACCGGGTACCCGGTCTCTGCGATCATTTTCGCTGCGGCAAGACCGGTATGCCCGCCGCCAATCACCAACACATCCGTATGAATCTTTATTTCCTGCATTTCAGGATTGAATTGTTCCGTCATTTGCTTACCCCCAGATATCTCATAGCTTCACCGGCTGCCTGCCCTGCATGGGACATGGAATCGGCAATGGTTTTCGGTCCTTCAACAGTCCCTGCGATGAAAACCCCTTCACTTTCCGTTTTTGATCGATTCAGGGGATCGGATGCCGCCAAAAATCCGTCCGGGTTGATTCCCACATGGAACTGTTCGGCCAAAGTCTTGTTGTCGGCGCCCGGTGTAATGCCTACGGAAAGAACGATCAGATCAAAAATATCTTCCGCCGGCAGACCGGTTTCTTCATTCAGGTACCGCATTTTGAGACTGTCGTCTTCCATGGGGAACACATCCACCGGAATGGTCCGAACAAAATCCATACGGGATTTGCATTTCTCGTAGAAACCGGGAAAATTCCTTCCGGTATTCTGAATATCCATGTAAAAAATGGATATGCTTGCCGCTTCGTTTTTGAATTTAACATCTTCGGCCATTCTTAAAGCATAGGGGCAGCACACCTTTGAGCACCATAAATTTCCCAGACGCTCATCCCGGCTTCCCACACATTGAATGAAAGCGATTTTTTCAGGCTTTTGGCCATCCGAGGGTCTCACCACTCCGCCGTGATCCCTTTTGATGCTTTCCAGGTCCAGGCCGGTGATCACATTTTTAAATTTGCCGTATCCATAGGTTTTCTTGTTGTCGGCATTGAAAGGCAGAAACCCCGTGGCCAGAACCACCGCATCCGCTTCGAGAACTCCGCTGGTACCCAAATCACCCGCATAAACTGCACCCTTGGGCGCATTCCCGGCTTTGTCCTTGTCCACGATAACATTCAGGGGCTGATTGTTCTTGGAAAACCCTGTCAGAACACCGTTCACGGCTTTTTCTGAAGAAGGGATGCTCTTTTTCACCACGATTTCAAAGGAATTCTTTTTTGTGATGGATTCGATTTCTGTGGACAAATGAATCTTGATGGCAGGTTCATCCACCACTTTTTTCAACATATCCTCAACGGAACAGGCGCCGCACTGAACGCACGCATCGGTTGCCTTGCAGCAAAACCCGATTGCGTGTCCCCCCAAAAAACATGCCTTTTCCACCAGATCCACATTCACACCGAATCTGGAGAGTTCCCAGGCCGCAGTGAGGCCTGCGATTCCGCCGCCTATGACCGTTACTTTTTTATTTTCTGTACTCAATGGTAACTCCTTGGTTTATACAGTTTCTGGCCAGGAGCAGCAGGCTTTAAATTTGCCGCCCCACCGGTTTTTGCCGATGTTCAACTTATACTTTTGGCCTGGGAAGCATTTTTGCCCGTTCCGCGATTTCAGGCACCATATGCTCCCATTCAATGGCCATGAGGTGAATGCCGGCCACGCCCTTCATTTCTTTGAATTCTTCGATCTGTTCGCAGGCCATTTTTATTCCTTCATCCGCCTGTTTATTCTTTTCCACCCCCTGAAGCCGCTTGATCACGTAATCCGGCACATCCATGCCGGGAACATTGCGCTTCATGTATCGGG
Source organism: Desulfobacteraceae bacterium (assembly GCA_013791935.1). Taxonomy (GTDB): domain Bacteria; phylum Desulfobacterota; class Desulfobacteria; order Desulfobacterales; family UBA5616; genus VMSV01. The sequence goes on from VMSV01000023.1 coordinate 71,176, forward strand.
CCATACCAAGGCTTTTCATGGGAGTGACCCCGGCAAGAATGGCCACATTTTCCGTCAGACCCATGTCGTTGGATCGTTTGACCCATTCCCGCATCTTTTCCATATTGAAAATGCACTGGGTTTGCACAAAATCCGCGCCGGCTTTCACCTTTTTGGCCAGACGGTAAACCCGCCACTCAAAAGGATCGGCAAAAGGATTGGCTGCAGCGCCGATAAACATCTTAGGCGGCGTGTCGATGACTTCACCCCCGAGGAATTTTCCCTCATCCCGCATCTTTTTGATGGTGCTCACCAGCTGAATGGAATCGATGTCGAAAACCCCTTTGGCATGGGGATGATCTCCGAACTGCATATGATCCCCTGAAAGACAGAGAATGTTTCGAATCCCCAGGGCATAGGCTCCAAGGATATCCGATTGCATGGCCAACCGGTTTCTATCCCGGCATACCATCTGATAATTCGGTTCAAGACCCGCTTCAATGGCGATAAGCGATGCGGCCCAACTGGACATTCTCACCATGGCCGTTTGATTGTCCGTAATATTAACCATATCAACGCAGCCCACCAGGTGCTTGGCCTTTTCCTTGACGGCTTCCACATTGGCGCCTCGGGGTGGCCCCAATTCTCCTGTGAAGGCAAAATGTCCTGCTTGCAAAATTTTTTCCAGATTACTTCCTGACTTCATATTCTCATTCCTTTTTTTTATTTTTTCCACTCAGGTTTGTTTAAAATGGAAGAACATGACTATAAAGCCTCTTTCCGACCCTTATATCCGGGTTGGACAATGGTTCTGGGGATGGTGTTTCTCCAGTCATTGGGCGGACAGATTTCAATAATGCTTTCCAGCCGGTTTTGCTTGGAAAGGCGTTCATAAATCATGTGCCATGCGCAGGGCTGATCTTTATGAATTTCGCAACTCCCCTGATTGGTCCCTCCGCAGGGTCCGTTAAACAGACTTTTTGCGCACATGGTTACAGGACAAACGCCTCCGGTCATCCCCAGAACGCACGTTCCGCAGGCTCGGCATTTTTCTTCATACCAACCCACATCGCGGTTGGCACCGATGAATGAGGTGTTGACTCCGGGGAACACAGGCTTGTCCGGAAAACGTTCTGCAAGAAACTGTACGCCAGCGCCGCAGGCAAGGGAAATCATGGCATCAAACTGTCCCACGGTTTCCTTGATTTCCTCCAAAAATTCCATGTCGCACTGTCGCTCCACCGTCACACCGCCCATGTCGATGGGGTTTCCGCCAAGCTTTCTTGCGATTTTCAGTTCAGCGTTCAGAACACCCACTTCTTTTTCGCCGCCGGCAAGACAGACGGCAACACAGGTTCCACAGCCCACGGTTAAGACGTTTTTAAAACCAGACACCATGGTTTTAATTTCTTCCAAGGGCTTCCTTTCAGCAACTATCATAAGGCCTCCTAATATAATATCCTTTCGGCATCACTCAATAAAATCATCATGGATATGACCGAAAGTTGGTTTAATCAAACCGTATCTTTTGTCAAATTAACAATTCAAAGTCAAGTAATCAAACAGAAAAATATTATTTTCAAGTTATTTTCGAATCCCCATTTGGAAATAACGGGAGGAGCATCCGGCTTCACACTGAGTTTACCATGGATCTTGACTCTTTCATCCCGAACCGGTATGGTTGCAACAAACTGTGTTTAAGGAATAAATTACAAGAGGAGCCTTTTTATGTTCGGGATTGGAATGCCGGAAATGATCTTGATTTTGGCCGTGGCCTTAATCGTCATCGGGCCTAAAAAACTGCCGGATCTCGCAAAATCCCTGGGCAAGGCCATGCGGGAGTTTAAAAATGCCACGGCTGAAATAAAAGACTCCCTCAATGTGGATGATGACCTCAACGACATCAAGAAAAATTTAAGAAAAACTGAAACCGGCACCCCGCCTGAAAAAGATAAGGCCGGCGAGTTGAAACCAGAAACCGGGTTGACCTCCAAGGGCATTCCGGACCCCTATCCGGAGAGTGACACTGAGAATGACAACGGACCCCCAAACGACCACCGAGCCTGATTCCGATGAGGACAAGATTCCTTTTACCGCTCACCTGGAAGAACTGAGAAGCCGGCTGATCGTTGCCTCCATTGCCGTGGCCATCGGCTTTTTCCTGTCCTATGCCTTCAAGGAAAAGCTCTTTGACATCCTCTCCCTTCCTTTGATTGAGGTCATGGGGGAAGGCGAAAAACTGGTTTTTCTGAGCCTGCCCGAGGCTTTTTTCACCTATCTCAAGGTATCTTTTTTGTCCGGTATTATGTTGGCCACCCCCGTCATTTTGTATGAATTCTGGATGTTTGTAGCTCCCGGGCTTTACAAGAAGGAACGCAAGCTTTTGTTTCCCATCATTGTCCTCTCCTCCTTGTTTTTTATTGTAGGCTCTCTCTTCGGTTATTTTTTTGTTTTCCCCGTTGGATTTAAATTCTTTCTGGGATTCGCCTCGGAAACCATTCAGCCCCTGCCTTCCATGACCGAATATTTTTCCTTATCCGCCCAACTACTGCTCGTATTTGGCCTTGTGTTTGAACTTCCCCTGATCGTCACCTGTCTTGCCCGGCTGGGTCTGGTGTCTGTAGATTTTCTGAAAAAAAACCGTAAATATTCGATTTTAATCATTTTCATCATTGCCGCCATTCTGACGCCCCCGGACGTTGTGAGCCAGATCATGATGGCGATCCCCCTGATAATTCTATATGAAATCAGCATCGTAGGGGCGAAATTGTTCGGCAGAAAAAAAGGGGGGGAAGAAGAAGACCCCGATGAAACCGCCTAAATTCTTGACAGGGGTACAGGGATAATGCATATTTCTTTACACCACCGTGGAACAAAAATCAAAGACCTGCTGGAAAGTGGCCGCCATGAAAAAGATTATGATCGTAGACGACAGCCCGACCATTTTAAGCGTGATGAAAAAATACCTTTCCAATTCAGGCTACCAGGTTGAAACGGTGGTGGACAGCGGAACTTTTTTTGATGGCCGGGCGGAAGCTTTTCATCCGGATCTTCTGATCATTGATATCAATATGCCCCAATATGACGGATTCTATCTCCTGGAGCATTTAAAGAAAAAGAACCTCTTCCCGGGAACAAAAATCGTCATGTGCTCCACAAAATTTTTCGACCATGATATCTCAGCCGCCAAGGACCTGGGCGCGGATGACTTTCTGGTGAAACCTTTTAATGACAAGCAACTGATAGAAAAGATCTCCTCCATATTAGGGTAGCCATGGGCCAAACACTTGAGATAGTCTTTTGGGGCGTCCGGGGATCCATTCCGGTGTCAAGATCCGATGCATTGGGTTATGGCGGATCCACCTCCTGCGTGGAGGTGATTGGCGATAATGGACAGCGGATTGTCTTTGACGGGGGTAGCGGTATTCATCCCTTGGGAAACCAATACATGAAAGAAGGTTTCCCCCAAGACCTTTCCATTTTAATCACCCACGCCCACTGGGATCATATTCAGGGGCTGCCGTTTTTCGTTCCTGCCTTTATCCCCGGAAACAGGATGACCTTTTACGGTTGCAACCAGGGAGCAACCCTGTTCGAGGATGTTTTAAAGTCCCAGATGGAAACCCCCTATTTTCCTGTAAAATTGTCCAGCTGGATGGCCGATATCCGCATTGAATCCATCGGGGAATCGGTGGTTGACCTTAACGGGATGAAAATTGAGTCTTCCTATGCCGAGCATCCGGGCATGACCCTGGGCTTCAGGCTGGATTATAAAGGCAAAAGGATCGTCTATTTCCCGGATAATGAGCTTTTTGCTAAATTTGACATGGAAAAGGTTTTTGTGGAACGGGATATGAACGATGAAGACCTTGACATGGAGACGGTGTTTCTTGAAGACCAGAAAAGGAAATTTTTCAGCTTCATCGGGGGTGCGGATGTCCTGATCCACGACGCCCAGTATATGCCGGAGGAATACGGGTCCAAAATCGGGTGGGGACATTCCCATTTCGAAATGACTGTTCGAGCCGCCATCTATGGAAAAGTCAAGCACCTGGTCTTGTTTCATCATGATCCGTCCCGGTCGGATACGGATATTGAAAACATCGTGAAGAGCTCCAGAAGAATCGCCTTGGAACGGGGATCCTCCATGGAAATAACGGCGGCCAGCCAAAATGATCCAAGACTGGTCCTGGCCTGAACCCCGTGGTTCTCTTCACGGTATTCCGGTGAAAGAGACAACAAAATGACCACTTTAAAAATTGCCATAACCATCGCAGGTTCCGACTCTTCGGGAGGAGCGGGCATCCAGGCGGATATCAAAACCTTCCAGGCCCATGGGGTTTATGCTGCAAGCGCCATTACGGCGGTGACCGTTCAGAACACCCAAAAGGTCTACGACATTCAGGAAATTCGTCCGAACATTGTGGCCGGGCAAATCCAGTGTCTGTTTGACGATATGGATATCCATGCGGTGAAAATCGGCATGGTTTCCAGCATCGTTCTCATTGAAACCATTGCGGACACTCTCTCCGCCAACTCACTACCGCCGGTGGTCCTGGACCCGGTGATGATTTCCAAAAGCGGGTATGCGCTGCTTAAGGAAGATGCAAGGAAGGCCTTGATTCAATCTCTTTTCCCCCTGGCGGATGTGGTAACCCCGAACCTTTTCGAGGCCAAGGTTCTGGTTCAGAGGGACATTCAGACCCTTGAAGACATGAAGGATGCAGCCAAAATTATCCGAGACCTGGGTGCTAAAAAAGTGGTGGTCAAGGGTGGGCATCTGGCGGGTGAAAAAGCCGTGGATATTCTCTACGACGGAGTGACCTTTCAGGAGCTATCAAGCGAAAGATTCCATACCCCTCACACCCACGGCACCGGTTGCACCTTTTCCTCGGCCATTGCCGCGAATCTGGCCCTGGGCAAAAGCTTTTTTGAAGCGGTCACCCTGGCCAAA
>VMSV01000188.1 GCA_013791935.1 Desulfobacteraceae bacterium
CATCACGGAACGCGGGGTTCAGATCCACGGCGGCGTGGGCACCACCCGGGAGTTCAACATGGGGGTGTTCTACCGGAAAGCCGCCGCAGCCGAATACATCATGGGGGATACCAACTACCACTATGAAATGCTGGCGGCAGGGCTTTAATTCCAAGATGTATCCAAGTCCTGTTCAAGCCCGAAACAAGGGCGGGTGTAAACCCGCCCTTTGGTCAAGAGTCTTTAAGAAGTGGAAAAAGGGTAACTAAAAAACCTTTTAAAATCAGGGGGGAATCATGAAAAGCAGAGAAATCCATTTAAAGACAAGGCCGGACGGGCTTCCAAAAACCAGCGATTTTGAACTGGTGGAGACGGATGTCCCTTTGCCTGAAAACGGTCAGGTCCTGGTGAAAAATCTCTATATGTCTGTGGATCCTGCCATGAGACCTCCCCTGACCAATGGTCAGACAAAACTCAATGAAGCCATGCCGGGTGGAGCCATTGGAAAAATTGTTGAATCGAAAAATGATGCCTTTGCCGTCGGGGATCATGTCCTGTCGAGAAACGGATTCAGGGAGCTTTATCTTTCGGATGGTTCAAATCTTGAAAGAATCGATCTCATGGGTGAACCCCTGACGACCCATCTCCATGTGCTGGGCATGACCGGGCTTACGGCATGGGGTGGTTTATTGATCATCGGAAAAGCAAAAGAAGGGGAAACCGTGTTTGTGTCGGCAGCTGCAGGCGCTGTGGGAAGCACGGTGGGTCAGATCGCCAAAATCAAAGGTTGCCGGGTTATCGGGAGTTGCGGATCTGATGATAAAAAAGACATTCTGATCAATGAGCTGGGTTTTGACTACGCTTTTAATTATAAAGACGCAAATATTCGCAAAGAGCTTCAAAAAGGGGCTCCGGAAGGCATTGATGTATATTTTGACAATGTGGGCGGGGATCACTTGGATGCAGCTCTCACGGTAATGAACCCCCGGGGCAGGATTCCGGTTTGCGGCATGATATCCGCCTATAACAACCGGGGTGCCAGAAGCACGGGGATCACCACCCTTTCCAATATCATCTACAGTCAGGTCACCCTGCGGGGATTTGTGGCCACCGAGTTTCTGCCCATGAAGGACCGTTTCCTCATGGAAGCCCGGCAATGGCTCTCCCAGGGAAAACTGAAGTACAGGGAAACCATTTTAAATGGCATTGAAAAAGCCCCTGAAGCCCTGATCGGGTTATTTACCGGCCTGAATACGGGAAAGATGCTGGTATGTATTTCAAAAAAATAAAGGAGATTAGGAATGGAAATGTCAAGAGAAGACCGTAACACGGAAAAAGCCGTTCAATACTTGCAGCACATCGTGGATGGTAGCGGCGCCAAGGGAAAGCCGAGCTTCGATCAGGCCTTTGCACTGGTGTCCAAGGATTTTGAAATTGAAGTGCTGCCCGTCACCGTGATGATGCCCCCCATGAAGCTGGAGCGGTATCGGAAATGGCTCGAACCCATGGTGGGAGACATGTTTTCCGATTTTACCATGAAGATTCTGGAAACCACGGCCCAGGACAATCGTGTGGTGGTGGAAGCCCAATCCAAGGCCAAACCCAAGGACGGCCGGGATTACGGCATGGAATACCGGATTTCCTTTATATTCAATGATAAAGGCGAGATCACCAAGGTCAAGGAATATGTGGACAGTCTGTTTACGGCCCGGTTTTATGGATTGATTGAAGAAGTGAAAAAATAATATTGACAAATTTTCTCATCCTCCCTATTAATAACTACCATGGTAGTTAACAAAATCATCCAACAAATTGTCGCCTTGGGGTTTACGGAATACGAGGCCCGGGCCTATGTGGCTTTAATCAAGATCCAGCCGGCCACGGCTTATGAAATCTCCAGGGAATCGGGCATTCCATCCTCCAAGATCTATGAAATCATTGCCCGTCTGGTGGAGAAAAACATCTTCCTGGCTGTGATCGAACAGGACAAGAATAAATATGTTCCGGTTCCTCCGGATGAATTTGTGGACCGCCGGAAAAGTTACTTCGATGACACCCTGAAAGCCCTGAAAGCCTCTTTGCCCGGCCTTCGAAAGAACGAAGGGGTATCCTTTATCTGGAATGTTTATGAATACGAGTATTTGATGGACAAGGCCCGGCGGATGATTCAAGGTGTTGAACAGGAGGTGATGGTTTCCCTGTGGCCGGAGGAGTTTGAGGGGCTTATATCCGTGCTGCAGAAGGCGGAATCAACAGGAGTGAAGATTGCCGTGGTTCATTTCGGCATTCCGGAAAAAAAAATCGGGCAAATTTTCCAGCACCCCATTGAGGACACCCTGTATGAGGAAAAAGGCGGCCGGGGGTTCACCCTGGTCTGTGACGGTAAAACCGCTCTGGTGGCCACCATTTCAACGGATCTGCATGTGGAAGGGGCTTGGAGTCACAACATGGGATTCGTCACCCTTGCCGAGGACTATATCAAACATGACATCTACATCACCAAAATCGTCAAGCGGTTCGATCCCCACCTGAAAAAAAAATTCGGAAAAAATTACAAGCATTTAAGGGATATTTACGAGGACAGGGAAGAGACATGAAAATCTATATCGACGGCGAATATTTTGATAAAGACGAAGCCAGAATATCGGTTTACGATCATGGGCTTCTTTACGGCGACGGGGTGTTTGAGGGGATTCGCCTGTACAACAACAGGGTTTTCAAGCTGGAAGCCCATTTGGAGAGGCTTTGGAACAGCGCAAAAGCTATTCTTCTGGCCATTCCTTTAAGCCTTGCGCAAATGTCCGAAGCGGTTTTGAAAACCATTGAAAAAAGCGGGCTTAAGGACGGCTATATTCGACTCATCGTCACCCGGGGAAAGGGAGATCTGGGCATCAATCCCATGACCTGCCCCAAACCCACGGTGATCATCATTGTGGACAAGATCAGCCTTTATCCGGAAGAAAATTATCAAAAAGGCATCAAAATCATTACAGCCTCCACCCGCCGAATTTCTGCGGATGCCCTGGACCCGAAAATCAAGTCCCTGAACTATCTGAACAATGTTCTGGCGAAACTGGAAGCCATTCATGCGGGATGCCTGGAAGCGATCATGCTCAATCATGAGGGCCATGTGGCTGAATGCACGGGGGATAATATCTTTCATATCAAAAACGGCATCCTCTATACGCCCGACCCCTCTTGCGGAGCTTTGCAAGGGATCACCCGGCAGGCAGTGCTTGAGGCCGCAGAAAAAATCGGTATGAAATCAGAGGTCACCCGGATTACCCCATATGATTTGTATACCGCGGATGAGTGTTTCCTTACCGGCACTGCTGCTGAAATCATGCCGGTGGTGAGCATCGACGGCCGCAGCATTGGAAACGGCCAACCCGGGGGAATCACCGCAGATATTCAGGAGGCGTTTCTAAAATTGATAGGCTGATTTAAACCATAAAAAGAAGCCGTTTTTCTATGGAGAACCGGCAATGGAAAGGAACCCAAATGAAAGAAAAGAAAATAGATCTAACACCCATTGAAATGGATACTCCCAGAATCAATAAATACAAGGAGCAACTCAAGCTGGCTGCTAAATCACCGGAACTTACACAACAATTATTGAAAAAGGAATTCCCGGACGGAACGGAGAATCAAACAGGTACTGCTATACCCATCAACGTATCTCTGAATTATGAGGACCAGGTATTACCATTTAAAGTCACCGAATATTTCATTCAAAAAGCCGGGACAATACTTTTAATGGACTGCCCGTGCCGCACAACCAATGAGTGCAAAAACCACGATATCACGTTAGGCTGCACATGGCTTGGACGGGGAGCCGGGAAAATAGACCGGTCAAAATGGCCGGGAGCACGTCTGGTCACCAAAGAAGAAGCATTGGAGCGAGAGCGTCTGGCATACGAAAATGGATTGATTCCCATGATTGGTAAGCTAAGGGGGGACGCAAAGCTTTACAATGTATTGGATTACGAAAATGAATTCATGTCTATTTGTCATTGTTGCTCTTGCTGCTGTGTCGTTAGTTTGGCCAAATATGGACCCAGGCAAATGAGAGAACCTATCAAAAGAATGGAAGGTGTTGAAGTAAACATAGATGTTGATGAGTGTACAGGCTGCGGTGAGTGTTTTAAAGTCTGTATTTTTGATGGATTGGAAATGAAAGATGATAAGGCGACCATTAACCAGGAAAATTGCCTGGGATGCGGTCGTTGCGAAAGAGTATGCCCCAGTAAGGCAATTTCCATTTCAATAGATGATTACAGTCATATTGACGAGTTGATTGCAAGATTTGAATCGCGTGTGGATATAACCGGTTAGAGGCCTTAATCAATACCAAAAGGTCCTGGAAACTTCTTTTGGATCTTTTTAACAAGGACCTTGGATTCAGAACAGTCTATGACGCTGGCAGCAATCTCTTAAGCGAAGACACAGCAGCAATTGCAACATGGCAAATACTTTCAATCAAACCAGACAAAAAGAGCCCGCTTACCAAGCCAAAAAAAATGGCA
>VMSV01000014.1 GCA_013791935.1 Desulfobacteraceae bacterium
AAGCCTTCATCACTCACGCGGCGTTGCTGCGTCAGGGTTTCCCCCATTGCGCAAAATTCCTCACTGCTGCCTCCCGTAGGAGTCTGGACCGTGTGTCAGTTCCAGTGTGGCTGATCATCCTCTCAGACCAGCTAACCATCGAAGCCTTGGTAGGCCATTACCCTACCAACTAGCTAATGGTACGCGGGCTCATCTTCAAACGGTAGCTTATATATAGAGGCCACCTTTAATCACAAAAACCATTGTTCATGTGATATTATCCGGTATTAGCATCGCTTTCGCGTTGTTATCCCCGATTTGAGGGTAGATTACCCACGCGTTACTCACCCGTACGCCACTTTACTTTCTTCTGCAAGCAGAAGAGTTCTCGTACGACTTGCATGTGTTAAGCACGCCGCCAGCGTTCATTCTGAGCCAGGATCAAACTCTCCAATTAAAATATTGGTGTTGCTTTTTTTGCAACATAATTAACTTGAGACCTAACTCACAAGCTGTCACTATTTAGTTTTCAAAGATCAAACCACCATCAAGGATGGCTGCTTTTTCCCCGATCCGTCTTTTTCTTTTTGGTTGGCTCAGGAAAAAGCTTTTATACTTTTTATCTGAATTCTTGTCAACCTTTTTTTTAATGCCCGTCTAACATTTATTAGGCATTGTTTTTTAAGAGAGCCGTTTCGAAAAGATTTCGTTTTTACTTCTTTTGCCTGATGTTTGTCAAGCTTTTATTTTATTTCCGTTTCAAAATCTTCACCGCTCAGGCGTCGTTGTTTGAAACGAAATGCTTTCTACACAGAGTTTGGATTTTGGTCAAGGCTTTTTTTTAGAATTTACCATTATTTTATGATACCTCTTTTTACCCGCCCTCAAGACCATCTCTAACCCGTTAAGATCTTTATCTGTTATCGTTTGGTCCATGGAATCAACCCGAGTGTCATTGACATAGGCGCCCCCCTGGGAAATCAACCGTCGGGCGGCCCCGCTGGTTTCAGCAAGGCCGGCTATTTGGAACAGCCTGAAAGCTGGAATCCCTTTTTCCAAGTCCATCCGGTCGATAAGGGTCTGGGGAATCGAATCCATTCCGCCATCCAGAGTCGATCTTGGAATGGAGCTTGATGAAAGCACCTGATGGGGTACAGTGCGGGAGCCGAACATCTTCATGGCTGCGTAATAGGCTTTTTCCGCTTCTTCTCTGCCATGAACCAACTGGGTGGTTTCAAAAGCCAACACAGATTTTGCAAAATTTAAATCAGCATCTTTGAGGCTTGCGACAGCCCGTATCTCAGCCATGGGAAGAAACGTATAAAGTGCAAGGAAACGGGCCACATCCGCATCATCTGAATTGACCCAGTACTGATAATAGTCATAGGGCGAGGTCCTTTCAGGATCGAGCCAAACAGCTCCGGCTGCGGTTTTGCCCATTTTTGCGCCAGAGCTTGTGGTGATCAATGGAAAGGTAACGCCAAAGGCCTGCTCCTTGGTGACACGACGAATCAAATCAATGCCTGCCACGATATTACCCCACTGATCGCTGCCCCCCATTTGGACCCTGCAACCATAGTCCCGGCTCAAGATCATAAAATCATAGGCCTGAAGCAGCATATAATTGAACTCAATGAAACTGAGGCCTTCTTCAGAGTCCAGCCTTAACTTGCAGCTTTCCATTTTAATCATACGATTGACGCTGAAATGTCGGCCGATATCCCTGAGAAAAGGGATATATTTGAGATCGGATAACCAATCCGCATTGTTCACCAGCAACGCTTTTCCATTTTCAAAATCAATGAATCTTGATAGCTGGGCTTTAAGGCATTTCACATTGTCATTAACGATGTCGACGGTGAGCATCTGGCGCATCTCCGTCTTTCCGCTAGGATCTCCGACAAGCCCGGTCCCCCCGCCCACCAATGCAATGGGACGGTGCCCCGATCTCTGCATATGGGCCAGCGCCATGATGGGAACGAGACTTCCGATGTGTAAACTTGATGCAGTGGGGTCAAAGCCTATGTAACAGCTAACATTTCCATTTTCTATGTAATCGTTCAGCTCTGCTTCATGGGTCTTTTGCTCTACAAAACCTCTTTCTTCCAATATATCAATTACCGTAGCCATTAATCCGTTCCTTAAATAGTTAGAAATGTGCTTATGTGGTTGGAAATTAGTGGTTAGGTGTTTAAGTGATTATGTCATTAAGGGAAAAACAGCTTGTTTTTATCTGCTGAAGCAAGGCTGATCAGCCAAACATCGCTAATTTGCAGACCAAACACTTTAAAACCAAAATGGGCTTTTTCCCTTTCACTTAAGCACTTAACCACCTAACCACTTAAACACAGGCAACTTATATTCACGGCGTAGCTCTAAGAGGCACGCCTGATCACTCATCACTCATCACTCATTACTTGTATCATTTATTCGCATATTCCACAGCCCTTGTTTCCCGGATGACTATGACTCGAATCTGCCCGGGGAAAGTCAGGGACTCCTCTATTTTTCTGGCAATATCCCGGCTTAGCAATACAGCATCTTCATCCTTGATTTTTTCGCTTTCCACGATAACCCGCAATTCCCTTCCGGCCTGTATGGCATAGGTGTTTGCTACACCGTTAAAGGAATTGGCTATTTTTTCAAGGTCTTCCAGCCGTTTGACATAATTTTCAAGCATTTCCTTCCTGGCTCCGGGCCTGGCGCCGGACAAACCGTCAGCAGCCTGAACCAGTATTGCATAAACTGTGTTGGGCGGAACATCCTCATGGTGGGCCGAAATAGCATGAACCACCTTGGCGGATTCTCCGTATTTTTTAGCAAGCCTTGACCCGATCAGGGCATGTGGACCTTCAACTTCATGATCGACCGCTTTTCCCAAATCGTGAAGCAACCCCATTCTTCTCGCCAGCTTCTGGTTAAGCCCGAGCTCAGAAGCCATAATACCGCATAGAAATCCCACCTCAATGGAATGTTGAAGTACGTTTTGGGCGTAACTTGTTCTGAACTTAAGCCTCCCCAGAAATTTGATCAGTTCAGGATGAATGCCGTGGGCCCCCATATCAAAGGCCGCCTGCTCACCTGCTTCTTTTATGGTCTTGTCCACTTCTTCTTCAACCGTCTTGACAACGTCTTCTATGCGGGCGGGATGAATTCTACCATCCGATATTAATCGGGTAAGTGCGAGCCTGGCCACTTCCCTTCGAACTGGATTAAAGCCGGAAAGGATGACAGCTTCAGGGGTATCATCAATGATCAGATCAATTCCGGTTGCTGCCTCAAGGGCCCTGATATTTCTGCCTTCTCTTCCGATAATCCGGCCCTTCATTTCATCGTTGGGAAGGGGTACTACTGAAACAGCCCGTTCACAGATAAACTCAGAGGAATATCTTTGAATTGCCGTAGCAATAATTTTTTTTGATTTCTTTTCAGCCTCTTCCTTGGCTTCACCCTCAATTTTTTTAATCAGTTTTACACTTTCATATCTGGCTTCGTTCTCCATGGCCTTGATCAACAATTCTTTGGCCTGTTCGGATGTTAAGCCTGATATTTTTTCAAGTTGCTGTTGTTGCTCAGATATCAGCTCGGTATAACGAGTGATGTTGGCTTCAACCTCCTGCTCCTTTCCTTCAACCACTTTTTCTCTTTTGGTTAAATCCCGCAGTTGTTTCTCCACTTCTTCGGTTTTCAAATCAACTTGTTCTTCTTTTTGCTGTTGTCTTTTTTCTTTCTTTTTCAGTTCATTTTTGGTTTCTTTTGTCTCATTGTCAAAGTCGGTCTTCATCTTGAAAAGTTTGTCTTTGACGTCAAGCTCCGCTTCTTTTAAGATCGTCTCTGCGCGTCTCTGCGCGTCATGTAATTTTGAAGCAATTTCGTTTTCAGCCTCTTTGATCTTACGGGATGCCTCTTTTGACTTTAATAAATATGAAACCGCCCATCCCGATCCAAAACAGATTATTCCTATTCCAATTGAGTACTCAATCATTACCCTTCTCCTAATATATTCATCAAATTATACCTAATTTGTTTTCAAAGAACGAGTTTCCCCCTCTTTAAAAAGTAGAAAAACCCACGAGTGTCCAAATGGCCATCCAAGCACAGCTTCAGGAGAGCTTGGATAGAGTTTTGTTTGAATTTAACGAAAAACTTCCAATGAGATGAATCCGAGGCAAGACTTAATAGAAGGAAGAAAAAAGGAGGATCATTTTGGATGCCAGTTTATAAAGCAATATGCATTTTTTCTGGAAACCCCTACCATAATGCCGTGTATCAAGGCCTTTGAGCCAAAAAACAAAGTGGGCGTTTTATAGTTTCTTTAGGCTTTTCTGTACTGGCAGAACCTGCTCACCAAAACCAGTGAAAACTCCCGTTTTTATGCGTTGAGCCAAAGAGCTTCTATTCAATCACGTACACGGTAGGGGTTTCAACTCTGCACACTGCAACGGCATCAATGCCACAATTTTCGTAACAGCAGTTACAACTAACTCAATCATTTGTAATTCCAATGCTTTGCAGAATAAAACCTCCCTAAGAAGGGCCTAACTCAATTCCGTTTTTTTAAGGCTGTTATCAATCAATTGGTTCAGATGCGCTGATCTTTCATTAAGCTTCGCAAAAAACTCTAATTGATTTTGTTCTAACTTATAAATATCACTAGCCATATTCAACGCTGCAAGCATTAAAACATTCAGCTTTTCCATTTCCGGAGACTGACCCGCAATACTTTCCTGGATCCGTTCAACTGCTTTTGTCAAAATATCGGCAACCGCCTTTGCTTTATCAACATCCAATTCTGTTTTTATGGTATAAGATCGGCCAAAGAGCGTTAAGGTGATCAGGTTTTCCAATATTCAACCCATAAAAAGAAAATGTAACCGATATTAAACAAATAAAATATTACTCAACCTCAATCTCATGAAATCTGTTTATAAGACCATCTATTTTTGAACGGATCATCTCCCTTTCCTGGCGCAACTGATTCTCTGCTGTTACCTTGCCCTGGAGTTCCTCTTCTAATCCATTAATTTTTTCTTTAAGTTCAATATTCTCTTTCTCGTATGACTTACAAAACCCAATCAAATTTCCAAGCTTATTTTCAAGCTCTTCAAATTGTTTAAAAATAGACTGATTATCCAATGTTTCACCTCATTTTATCGAAATATAATCTTTTCATAGATACAAAGTCAAGATGTTTTATCTTTTGATTTTTAAAGCCTTTTTACATCCAAAAGAGACATTCTTTCTGCTGCTTGCTTCAAAAGAAAAAGCAGATTACTGGTGCAATCTGCTTTTTCCAACCAAATATATTTGCTTGGGTTCGAGCCGCAAGGCTCTTCAAAAACGATGGATTAAATTCGTCTGGTCTCTGAAACCCTAATACGATGAATGGCTCTCTCAAGAGAGGCTTTGGCTCTTATATAATCAAGCTCTTGTTTTGCAGCTGCAGCTTCATCGGCCAAGCGCTTTTCAGCTCTTTCCATGGCGCTTTTAGCTCTTTCAATATCAATATCACAGCGTCTTTCGGCGGATTCAGCCAGAACGGTCACCTTATCAGGAAGGGCTTCAGCAAACCCGCCGCTGATAAATACGCATCTTTCCGTTCCGGAGGCATCATTATATCTCAGGGTACCAAGCTTCAGAGTCGTCATAAAAGGGGTATGCCCGATGAGCACACCGAATTCCCCCATGGAACCGGGAGCAACGACAACTTGGACATCCTCATCCACAACCGATTTTTCAGGTGTTACAACCTGTAATCTTATATTTCCTGCCATTATTCAACCTCATCGAGTATGGCTATTCATTGGCCATTTTTTTGGCTTTTTCAATGGCGTCTTCAATTCCACCCACCATGAGAAATGCCTGTTCAGGAAGATCATCGTATTTACCGTCAAGAATATCTTTGAATCCCTTTACGGTATCTTCGATTTTTACATAGGCCCCCGGGGTATTGGTAAAAACCTCTGCAACGTGAAAAGGCTGCGATAGGAATCTTTCCATTTTTCTGGCCCTGCTTACCGTAATTTTGTCTTCATCGGACAATTCGTCAATTCCAAGAATGGCAATAATATCCTGAAGTTCGGTGTATTTTTGCAAAGTCTGCTGAACTTTACGGGCAACCTGATAATGTTCCTCTCCGATATAGGCAGCATCCAAAATCCTTGAATTGGAGTCCAGAGGATCCACTGAAGGATAGATCCCCTTTTCGACCAGCTTCCTTGATAGAACAACGGTCCCGTCAAGGTGCGCAAAAGTTGTAGCAGGAGCAGGGTCTGTCAAGTCGTCTGCGGGGACGTAAACACACTGCACGGCAGTAATCGAACCTTTATCCGTTGAGGTAATACGCTCCTGGAGTTCTCCAAGGTCAACGGCCAGGGTCGGTTGATAACCAACCGCTGAAGGCATGCGCCCCAGCAAGGCAGATACTTCAGATCCCGCCTGTGTAAATCGGAATATGTTATCAATGAAGATAAGAACATCCTGACCTTCCTGGTCTCTGAAGTATTCCGCAGCGGTCAACGCTGAAAGGGCAACCCTTGCTCTTGCTCCGGGCGGTTCCGTCATCTGACCATACACCAATGCAGCTTTTGGAAGAACCCCTGCTTCCTTCATTTCATGGTAAAGGTCGTTCCCTTCGCGAGTTCTTTCGCCAACCCCTGCAAAAACGGAAATTCCACCGTGCTGGAGAGCAATATTATTAACCATTTCCATCATGATAACGGTTTTACCCACGCCCGCTCCACCGAACAACCCCATTTTACCGCCTCTGGGAAACGGAACCAGAAGGTCAATAACCTTGATACCGGTTTCAAGAACCCTTACCGTAGTATCCTGTTCGGTAAATTTTGGTGCTTCCCTGTGAATGGGCATCATTTTTTCTTGGCTTACAGGCCCAAGGCCATCCACCGGTCTGCCCACTACATTTAACACGCGTCCCAATCCGGCTTGTCCTACCGGCATCATAATCTGTTTTCCGGTGTCTTTAACCTCTTGCCCCCGTGTAAGACCGTCGGTGACGTCCATGGCGATGGTACGAACCACATTGTCACCCAGATGCTGGGCAACTTCCACAACAAGATTGTCCGGTTGATCGTTGATGGCCGGGTTGCTGATCAAAAGCGCTGTATAAATGGTAGGCAGCTTGCCCTGTTCAAATTCAACATCGACGACAGGTCCAGTAACCTGTTTAATTGTCCCAATATTTTCTGCCATTTATAACCCCTCCTCCATATAAAGGTATTATTTTTATCATCTTAAAGCCTCAGCCCCACCGACAATATCCATAAGTTCTGCAGTAATTGCATATTGTCTGGCTTTATTGTAGACTAAGGTCAGGTTTTCCATCATATCATTACATGCCTTGGTTGCATTGTCCATTGCCGTCATCTGAGCAGCATGCGCGCTGGTGGATGTTTCCAATAACGCGCTGAATAGCTGAACATAAACATTTCTGGGTAAAAGATCTGCTAGAAGCTCATCTGCTGAAGGTTCGCAGATATGCTCGGCTTGATATTCTTTATTGATTTCTTCCTCATCGATTTCAACTTTTTCTATGGGAGGAATGGGCAGAATCTGTGTAACAGTGGGAACCTGTCTGCCCATGCTGACAAACTGAGAATAAACGACATAAACCTCATCATAGTTTCCATCCAGAAAACCGTCTATCAAATTTCGACCGGCATTCATGGCGACGTTGAATCCGAATCTGGTGCCTACAACGCCGATATATTCATCAACTCTCTCGAATTTCATCTTTCGGCACCAGTCTCTTCCTTTTTTCCCGAAATTGGTAAAGGAAAAGCTAAGATCGGACCCTGTTTTTTGTTTCATCAGTTTTTTGGCTGCATCCAGAAGGTTTACGTTAAACCCTCCGCAGAGCCCCCTGTCTGATGTGCATAAAACAATATGGATGTTGTTCACCGTTTTCCTTGGCACCAACAACGGACTCGCCTCTTC
The DNA here is from genome assembly GCA_013791935.1 of Desulfobacteraceae bacterium. GTDB lineage: Bacteria > Desulfobacterota > Desulfobacteria > Desulfobacterales > UBA5616 > VMSV01. The sequence continues at coordinate 7,936 of VMSV01000014.1, forward strand.
TCCGGATTTTTCCGCAAGGCTTCCCAGCACTTCCGAAAATTTAGCGGCGTAAGGCCTGAATCTTTCCATATTGTTCTGAGCGCCGCGCAGCCTGGATGTAGCAACCATATTCATGGCTTTTGTAATTTGCCTCGTCTTTTTAATGGCGCCGATCTTTATTTTCACATCTTTTAAACTAGGCATACGAATCGTCCTTATCCATTCAAAGGCAGTAGCTTTTTTCCATTAAAACGAGCTGACCTGCCTGAGCGTATTTATTTTATGGTATCCTTGAATTCCTCATCATATGCTTTTAAAGCATCCGCCATGACTTTATCCAGGTCATCGGATATTTTTTTCTGTTGAGCGATTTCCTTAAATATCTGGGGATACCGTTCTTCAATAAAAGGATAAAGGCCTGCTTCATATTTGGCAACTACGTTTGCCGGATATTTATCAAGATATCCTCTGGTCCCGGCATATATAATCACAACCTGTTTTTCCAGGGGCAGGGGCTGATACTGGGGCTGCTTTAAAACTTCAATCAGTCTTTGCCCACGGGTCAGCTGTCTCTGGGTTGCGACATCCAGGTCGCTTCCGAAGGCGGCAAACGCCTCCAATTCCCTGAATTGGGCAAGATCCTGGCGCAAAGTTCCCGCCACCTGTTTCATGGCTTTTTCCTGTGCTGCGCCACCCACTCGGGAAACCGACAGCCCTACGTTAATGGCCGGACGAACTCCGGCAAAGAACAATCCGGGCTCAAGGTAAATCTGTCCGTCCGTGATGGAAATAACGTTGGTGGGAATGTAGGCTGAAACGTCACCGGCTTGGGTTTCGATGATGGGAAGAGCGGTAAGAGAGCCTGCTCCCAGTTCATCATTCAATTTGCATGATCTTTCCAGAAGCCTGGAATGGTTGTAAAAAATGTCTCCGGGGTAAGCCTCACGTCCGGGGGGCCGTCTTAAAAGCAGAGAAACCTGCCGGTAGGAGGCCGCCTGTTTGGAAAGGTCATCGTATACGATGAGAGCATGTTGACCTTTATCCCGGAAATATTCGCCCATGGCACATCCGGCGAAAGGAGCAACATACTGAAGAGTGGCCGGTTCGCTGGCGGTGGCGGATACAACGGTTGTGTATTCCATGGCACCGTGCTTTTCCAGAACGGCAACCACCTGGGCAACGGTTGATTTTTTCTGACCGCAGGCCACGTAAATGCAAAAAACGCCCTGGCCTTTCTGGCTTAAAATCGCATCAATGGCCACCGCAGTTTTACCGGTCTGACGGTCACCGATGATCAGTTCCCTCTGGCCTCGACCCACAGGCGTCATAGCATCAACGGCTTTCAGCCCGGTGTACATGGGTTCATGCACACTTTTCCTGGCGATAACACCCGGGGCAACCATCTCAACCCGCCTGAATTCTTTGGCATCAATAGGGCCTTTGCCGTCAAGGGGCTCGCCGACTGAATTGACAACGCGGCCCAAAACAGCCTCGCCCACAGGAACCTGTGCAATTCTTCCGGTTCGTTTGACGATATCCCCTTCTTTAATGTGAATGTCTTCACCCATAATGGCAACACCCACATTGTCTTCTTCAAGGTTCAACGCCAAACCCAGAATACCGCCGGGAAATTCAACCAGCTCCATGGCCATGACTTTTTCCAAGCCATATATCCTGGCGATGCCATCACCCACCGACAAGACCACTCCGGTTTCACTGAGTTCAACCTTCTTGTCGTAATCCTTAATCTGTTCTTTGATAATTTGACTTATTTCTTCGGCTCTAAGTTCCATTAGACACTCTCACCCCTTTTTAAAGATTCTCTCATATTGAGTAATTGTGTTTTTATACTCCCATCCAACACAAGATCGCCGATTTTGGTGACAATCCCACCAATAAGGCTCGGGTCTTGCTCCACATCCAATTTTATTTCTCTTTTTGTCCTTTCAGACAAAGATTTTCTTATTTTTTCAATGGTATCCGGTGAAAGCTCCGTGGCGGAAATAAGACTCGCCCTGGCCACCCCCTTCAGCTCATCAGCCAATTTCTGGTAAAATTCATTGATATCTCTCAAAAAGGCGAATCGTCCCTTTTCAAAAAGCAAGAGCATAAAGGATCTTATCACTTCGGTTGGATTGATCTTTTCGATAATCGCTTTTAAGATATTCATTCTGACGGATGTTCCGTACAAGGGGTTGTTAATCACCTGATCGAATTCTTTGACCTGGTCCAGTAACCCCGAAACATTGGCCAGTTCAGAACGATAAGTTTCCGCCTCACCCGTTTCACTCCCGATGAGTAGAAGCGCCTTCGCATATCGCCTTGCAACTGATAAATTTTTCACTATGCCACCACCTTCTCCAGATATTCGTCCACCAGTCTGTTCTGATCTTCCGATGAAATTCGGCTGATGATTTTTGCCTCAGCTTTTGCCAACGCCTTTTCCGTAATTTCCGCTTGAAGTTTCAGCTTTGCCTGTTTGAATTCGTGATCAATATTTTTCATGGCTTTTTCTTCAAGTTTTTCAGCGCTGGATTTTGCTTCTTTCAGAATTCTCTCTTTTGCTTCGTTCCCCTGACGTATGTATTCATCCACGATCTTTTCAGCTTCCTTGCCTAATTGAGTCAGTTTCTCATTATACATGGCAAGTTCCTTTGCGGCTCCCTGTTTTTTTTCCTCCAGTTCAGATAGCTGCTCTTTGATTCCCGCGATTCGATCGCTAAGCATTTGGGAAAAAGGTTTCCTGACAAGGTAGAAAAGAACTCCGGCGAGAACGGCAAAATTCAAAACCCTGGCCCAGTCCGTGGTTTGCCATTTCTTAACAGGGGCTTCATTGGAATCCCCATGGCCTGCACTTTCACCAAAGGCGGGCTGAAGGAAGGAAAAAACAAGGGCCGAAACCATGACCATAAGCATCATTCCAGATCTGAACCGTTTTCGTCCGGCACTAAAAGGATTCATTATGCAGCCCTCCCCAAAATCTTCTGACTGATTGCATCGGCAAATCCATCAATTTCATCCTGCAATGAAGTTCTGACCCCGTCTATATCCTGCTCGATTTTCCGCCTGATCTGCGACAGGTCAGCCTGGGCTTTTTGATTGATTTGGTCAACAATCTGTTTTTCCTGCTCCTGGGCTTCCAGAATAAGGGATTCTTTCTGTTTCAAACCTTTGCTTCTCGCCTCTCTTAAACCTGTGTTCCAGGCACTTTCCTTTTCCTTCACGTCATCATGGCTGTTTTGAATATTCTGTTCCAGGCCCTCGATTTTGTTTTTTCTTTGAATCAGCATATTGCGGATCGGCTTATAAAGAACAAGGTTCAGTACGAAGATTAACAGAATAAAATTGATGATCTGAATACCTACAGACCAGTCCGGTAAAACTGTGATACCTCCGGAAGACGCCATGGCCGTGTCCGGCAGGCCCGGCAGCAAACAAGCGGCTGATAAAACGGCAGCCCGGTAAAGACCCGCAACCTTCATTGAACTCCTCCGTAACCGTAATGAATTGATTAAAATCGCACCTTTACTTTATAGAAAATCGGACTATTACATTACGCAAAACCTCTTGTCAAAGGTTTTTTATTTTTTTTCCTTTTAGGAAACCCTTTCAAGGTTTTGACTATTTTACGATGATAAATCGCCGCATGCTCACATTGAGCAGCAAGCCGATACCCATCATTTTGCAGATGATCGAGGACCCTCCGTAACTTATAAAAGGAAGGGGTACCCCCACAACAGGCAGGAGGCCCATTACCATACCGGCATTGATTAGCACTTCCCAAAAAAAAATGGCGGTGATCCCCGTGGCAAGAAGGACACCGAAAGGTTCACGACAGTTGTTGGCAATGTTTAAACCCATGATGATGAGCAGCACGAAAAGAATCAGAATAGACGCCGATCCTATCAAGCCCCATTCCTCGGACAGAACGGAAAAAATGAAATCCGTCTGTTGTTCCGGCAGAAAAGCCAGGGCGTTTTGCGTGCCTTTCAAAAACCCCTTTCCATAGATCATGCCTGAACCGATGGCTATTTTGGACTGAATAATGTGATAGCCTGCCCCCAAGGGGTCTCTTTCAGGATTCAGGAAGGTCAGGATTCGCTGTTTCTGATACTCTTTTAAAAAAAACCATAATATAGGGGGGAAAAGGGCTCCTGCGCCCCCGAGATACCAGAGGGCCCGCTTCTCTATCTTGGCAAAAACCGTCAAGGTTCCCGAAATGGTCAAAATCAGCAGTCCGGTCCCCAAATCCGGCTGATTCACGATCAGGATAAATGGAACCGCCAGAATCATAAAAGGATGAAGCAATTCCAGAAGGGTCAGTCCGTTCGTGTTCACCCGCTTTGAATAATATGCGGCCAGATAAATCACCGCGATGATTTTAGCAAGTTCCGAAGGTTGAAAGGAAAAAAAACCCAGATTTATCCATCGTCTTGATCCACCCGCAACTTTCCCGAAAAATAGCACATACACCAGCAGTAAGATGCAAACCAGATAAATTGCAAATGACCACCTTTCCAGAAGCTTGTAGTTGAAAAGAAAGCATCCAATCATGAGAAAAACGCCGATGCCGTAGGATACCAGCTGTTTGATGTACAAAGAACTTTCCGATGACGGTGGCCCTGCGGTTACAGCGCTGTATAGTGTACAAATGCCAGCGCAAGACAGAAGGACGGTTAGGCTCAGCAACCCCCAGTTGAAGTTTTGGATCAGACGTCTATCGATCATCAAAAGGCTATTGTCCTTCCCTTTCGGATAAATATTTTTTAATCATCTCCCTGGCAATGGGGGCTGCCGCACCTGAGCCGGATTCGCCATGCTCCACGATGACGGCAACAGCTATTTTGGGGTCTTCGGAAGGAGCAAAGGCAGTGAACCAGCCGTGGGACTTCAGATGACGAGCCTCTATTTTCCTGTCCTCACCGTTTTTAGTGACCCTGCCCACCACTTGGGCTGTTCCCGTTTTGCCGCTCATGTGAATGCCTTCAATTCGCGAACTGTATGCCGTCCCCCCTGGAATGTTGACCACTTGAAAAAGCCCCTGGCTGACAATATCCAGGGTTTTTCGGCTCATGGGAAAAGTACCGGTTTTGATGGCGGAGGCGTTAAAAGTCAATTCCCCTTCGTGGCTCTCCACCTTTTTAAGGATCAAGGGTTTGTATTTCACCCCGCCGTTGGCAATGCCTGCCATCATCACCGCCACTTGAATGGGTGTTGCCAGATTATACCCCTGGCCAATGGCGATGGATAGGGTTTCCCCGGCCTGCCAACGCGCTCCCCGATATTTTTCTTTCCAGGATGAGGTTGGAATAAGCCCCCGGCTTTCATGCTCAAGCTCAACCCCGGTGACTTCGCCGAAACCGCATGCCTTGGCGTACCGGGCCAGGCGATCCACACCCAATTTGATGCCAAGCTGGTAAAAATAGACGTCACAAGACTTGGATAGGGCCGTCAAAATATTCACATGGCCATGGCCCTCTTTTTTCCAGTCCCGGTATTCACGGTTTCCGAAATAATACCTCCCGACACAGAAAATGTCGCTGTTTTTATCCACAACCCCTTCCTCCAAACCGGCCATGGATGTGATAATTTTATAGGTGGAGGCCGGTGGGTATTCGGCTTGAATCGCCTTGTTTCGCAAGGGCCGGTCGGGGTCTGAGTTGAGGATTCTCCAATTTTCATGGGAGATCCCCCCCACAAAGAGATTGGGGTCAAAAGAGGGTATGCTCACCATGGCCAGGATTTCTCCTGTGTTGGGATCCAGCGCCACCGCCGAGCCTGTTTTATCTTCAAACAGGGCTTCTGTATGCCTTTGCAGGTTTCCGTCAAGGGTGAGGTAAATATTTTCACCCGGCTTGGCCTCCACGGTTTGAATCACCCGGATCACCTGGCCAAAGGCATTCACCTCCACCTGCCGGCCTCCGAATTCCCCCCTGAGCTTTTTTTCATAGCTTTTTTCAACTCCGAATTTCCCGATATAGTCCCCATTCAGGCTGCCCTCATAATTCCCGGAATTCAATTCATCAACGTTGATTTCTCCCAGGTAGCCGAGGATGTGGGCAGCACTTTTAGGGTAGAGGTATTCCCTTACGGGTTGAACGGAAATCGTCACGCCGGGCAATTCATACTGGTGAACTTCAATTCTGGCCACGGTATCCCTGTCCATATCCTGAATCAGGAGGATGGGTTTATAGGAGGGAGTCTTTTTCGCATCGGCAATCCGAGCCATCAAATCCTGCTCCGGTGCTTTGACGCACTGGGCCAGTCGTTTCACGGTGAAGGCTGCATCGGGGGTATCCTTCAAGGTGATATACAGGTCAAAGGAAGGCCGGTTGTCCACCATGAGATCCCCGTACCGATCAAAAACCAACCCCCTTGAAGGGGTGATTCTTTGGAGACGGATACAGTTGTTTTCGGAGAGTCTTTTGTATTCATGTCCCTGTATTACCTGAAGGTAATACAGGCGCAAAAACAGGCATAAAAAAGCAGCCACAGCAATATAAACTGCAAGAACCAACCGCTTTTTGTACCAGTCCATATCCGGGGTTTTGAAGAAAGTATCCACTGTTCGTCTGCTTTATAACTCTATTGATCGGATGAAAACTGGCAAAGAAGTTGCCGCCATCGTTCATAAAAACCCTGTATCCAAAGAATGATCAATGGCCCGAAAATCAAAGCAAGAAGGATTTGAACCAGGAGAATCCCCATGGTTCCTAAAAACAGGTACATGTCTGAAGTCGACAGGTCATTGGCCAGCACAAGCAGAACATGTTGAATCACCACACTGATACAGACCATGACGGCCAGGAAAAAATGGTTCCTGATGTGCAGGAAGCCCTTGAACCAATAAACCACAGCAAAAAGCCAGAGGTAACAGCTTGTATAAATCCCCAAAGGTGCCCCGGACAAACTATCCATAACAATACCCTGAAAGAGCAAAGGGATCACGCTTTCCCTTACGGAGCGAAAAAGGCCCATATAAATCACCATGGGAAGAAAAAGGTCAAAAGAAAGCGTAAAATGAAACAGGGATGGGAGAAGCGTTGTCTGGATAATCACAAAGGCAACACAGATCGTCATATGAAAAAGCAGTGTCATGGGTTGGCCGAGGCATCACGTTGAAGGGGCGTTAGAACCACCAGAGCTTCTTCTATTTTCTCAAAATCCACATAAGGGCTTACTGTGACATCCTGAAATATGCCTCGGCTGTCCTGAACAACTTCCTTGACCACTCCCAAACGCAGCCCTTTTGGAAAAACACCGTCCAGACCGGACGAAATGAGAATGTCCCCTGGTTGAATATCATCCTTCCTCAAGGCATAGGCAAGCCGGCAGTCTCCCAAGGCGCTTCCCTTTACAAGCCCTCTTGCCCGGGTTCTCTGAACCAGGGCATCCACGGCGCTGTTGCCGTCGGTAATCAGCAGAACCTTTGAATAATTCTCTGCAACCGATATGATTTGTCCCACAATTCCTTCAGGCAGAACCACTGGAAGCCCCGAAGAAAGACCATTTTGTCGGCCCTTGTTGATCATGACCGTCTTGAACAATGCGGAAGGATCTTTTGCGATGACCGATGACGCCAGCATCTGCATATTCGTTCTTTCCTTGAAAATCAGCAATTTTCTCAGGCGAAGGTTGGCCAGTTCAATTTCACTGGATTCCGCAAGTTTGTTTTCCAGAAGTCTTATCTGATTTCTCAATTGGTCGTTTTCTTCGGAAACCGAGACCAGTTGAAAATAGTGCCTCCAAACATTTTTACAATGATCCGAAGTTTTGTCCATAAGCTTCTGGAAAGGCGAAATCGAGGCAATGACGACTCTTCCCGTATCAAACGGGAGTTTGCGTTCATCCACCATGGAAACCCCGATGATATTAATAGCCAGCAAAACAACTATAAAAATTATTATCACCGAGGTTCTTGAAAACATCAATTTACGGGATCATCACCTGTTTAAGGATTTCAATGCTGTCTAAGCATTTTCCTGTCCCCATGGCCACGGTGGTCAGGGGTTCTTCCGCAATCGTGATGGGAAGAGCAGTTTCTTCCATGAGTAGTTTGTCCAGGTTTTTCAAAAGAGCCCCTCCTCCGGTCAACACAATGCCCCGGTCCACAATATCCGCCGAAAGTTCAGGAGGGGTCTGCTCCAGTGCGATTTTAACCAATTCCACGATCGCATCAATCTGCTCGGAAATGGCCGAACGGACCTCATCGGAATCGATGGCGAGGATTTTGGGAATTCCGGAAACCAGGTCCCTCCCCTTAACCTCTATGGTTTCAACATGCTGGGGATCGGGATAGGCATTTCCAATGGTGGTTTTGATAATTTCCGAGGTTCTTTCACCAATGAGAAGGTTGTATTTTCTTTTGACGTACTGCATGATGGCCATATCCATTTTATCCCCTGCCACCCGAAGGGATCGGCTGTAAACAATGCCCGCCAGTGAAATAACCGCAACTTCCGTGGTTCCTCCGCCGATATCCACCACCATGTTGCAGGTTGGCTCAGTGATGGGAAGACCTGCACCGATGGCAGCGGCCATGGGTTCTTCGATGAGGAACACTTCCCTTGCCCCTGCGGATTCAGCGGATTCCCTCACCGCCCGTTTTTCAACCTGGGTAATGCCTGAAGGAACGGCGATGATGATCCTCGGTCTTACGAACTTCCTACGATTATGAACCTTGTGAATGAAATATCGAAGCATGGCCTCGGTCACCTCAAAATCGGCGATCACGCCGTCTCTGATGGGGCGAATGGCCACAATATTGCCTGGAGTTCTTCCCAGCATATTTTTGGCTTCCGTTCCCACGGCCAGCACCCTGTTTTTTGTTCGGTCCAAACGAACAGCCACAACCGAAGGTTCGCTCAGAACAATACCTTTGCCCCTGACATAGACTAGGGTATTGGCAGTGCCCAGATCAATGGCAAGATCATCTGAAAAAACCCCTAAAAATCCATTAAAAATACTCATGGCACCTCATGATAGATAGCTGCTGACACAGCACTGAGTTTGAACAAACATGGGAATTCCCAACCGGGAAATTCGTCCTTGGTAACAGAAATAGCCGTATAATACAAGGCTAAATCTTTGGAATGAACGATGAATAATGGGCTGTAAATGAAACGGATGCCGGTTGTTAACCCCTTAAGCCACGCCCTGCAGTTCTATCATCAGCGCATTGTGCAAAATGGGCCTGAAGCTTTTAATTTTGGTGTTTTCCCGGGTGGGATGGATACGATTTGTGAGGAGGACGATAATAATGCGCCGGTCCAGGTCCATCCAGAACGATGTTCCTGAAAAGCCTAAATGGCCCACGGTATTTTTTGAAAAGTATTTTCCGGCGCTCGACCCTTCCGGCGACGGCATGTCAAACCCCAAGGTCCGACCGGTTTTTTCATGCTCCCGGAAAAATAATTCCATCATATCCGGTGAGAATAAAGGGTTCTGCATATCATCACCATACATGGCCAGCAGACCGGACAAAAGAGCATGCACCGCCCCGGCCTTACCAAACAGTCCGGCATGGCCTTCAATCCCCCCGACCCTATATGCGTTTTCGTCGTGGACTTCGCCTTTTATGAGCCTTCCCCGCCATGGGCAACGTTCCGTCGCGGCAAATCTTACTCCATCATGGGGACCGGATTCAAGATCAACAAAGAAAAGGCCGTTCACCGGATCAACGCCCAGAGGGCCGTATATCTTTTTCGATACAAACCCATCCAGTCTTTCCCGGGAAACCGTTTCGATCACATGGTTCAAGATCATGAATCCAGGATCACCGTAGTGGGCCTGCCGCCCCAAAGGGTATTGAAGAGGAATCTTTTGAAGCAGCCTGCGCAGGTCTTTTTTCCTTTCCGATATGGTATTCCCTTTTATCTCCTTATAATAAGGAAGATAATCCGGAAGGCCTGCGGTATGGGAAAGAAGGTGACCCATGGTGATTGCGCGTTTATCCGTGTCCTCGTATTCGGGAAGGATTTCGCTGATTCGCGTATCCAGGGTAAGATGGTCCGCTTTGACCAGATCCATGACGGCAAGGGTGGTGGCCAGGGGTTTTGTTAACGAGGCCAGGTCATAGACCGTTTCTTTTCCAGCTTTTTCGCCGGTATAAATATCAGCAAGGCCAAAAGCCTCAAAAAAAACAAGGGATCCGTTTTTGGATGCCAGCAGAACGCCCCCCGGGAAAACCTGGTTCTCAATGGCGGCCATCATCAGTCGATGCACCGGCTCCATGAATGAACCCGGATTGAGAACTCCCGTTCTTTTCATTTCCTGTTCAGTCCGTGTTGGAACATCAGGGAACCGTTTTCAGTGTCAAGAACCGCCGGAAGACCCATGGGCAGGGTGAGGTTTCGTTTACCATGACCGGAACCCAACCCTGCAAAAATAGGAATTTCTCCACCTCCGCACATTTCATCCGCAAGACCCATGATGGCCTCATAATCGCCACAGCCCTCAAAAGCTCCCAGAATCAAGCCTCTTATTCCATTGAGAAAACCGGCCAGGCGCAGATGGGTGAGCATTCGGTCTATCCTGTACAAGGCCTCACCACGGTCTTCGAGAAACAGGATGTGCCCCCTGGAATCCGGTTGAAACGGCGTTCCCATTAAATGGCACAGATTGGTGAGATTCCCGCCCATCAATGGCCCCATGGCTTTGCCATGACAAATCACAACCCCTTCGGCCAAAGACATTTCCAAAGGACTCGATGATGTGAGGCTGTTGAAAAAAGACTCCCTGGAAACAGGGTCGGATGAGGGCAGGGTTGCGACCATAGGGCCGTGAAACGTCACCAGACCACATTTGCTGTAAAAAGCGGCGAGCAAAAGGGTGATGTCCGAAAATCCCATGAATATCTTGGGGTTCTTCCCGATGAGGTCATAGTCCAGGAGGGAAAGAATTCTGATGGATCCATATCCTCCCCTGGCGCATACTATAGCCTTGATGTTTTTATTTGAAAAATATCGGTGGATATGGTCTGCCCGGATGGCGTCCGGAGCGGAGAGATACCCGTTGGAGCCGTAAAGTTCCTTAGGAATGGCCGTTTTGAATCCCATGGCGGAAATCAGGGAAACCCCCTGCTCCAGACGGATGGGGTCAAAAGGGCTGGCCGGGGCCAAGATACCGATGGTATCTCCTTTTTTAAGGGGCTCAGGGATCATCATGGAATAGGCTCTTTTGATCTCCACGGGAATGCGAGTTCGGGGAAAAAACAAAAATTATTCCCGGGTCTCATATTGACATCCCCATTTCTTCATGTTAATGCACTCTCCAAACGTCGGGGCGTAGCGCAGCCTGGTAGCGCACTTGAATGGGGTTCAAGGAGTCGGAGGTTCAAATCCTCTCGCCCCGACCAGCTTAAAATAAGAAAAGCCGTTTGCATTGAACGGCTTTTTCCATTTCAGGCGCCGGCCATTCTTCTTAAGGTTTTTCCAAATATTTTTCCTGTAAATGTTTTCTGATCTCCCGGGTCATGCCCAAGGCCTCCTCAAGGTACCGTTCAACAGAGGCGTACTTTTGTTCAATCTCCCCCAGAGCTGTTTCCAGGTATTCCGGGTAAACCTCATAGACCGGCCTGAAAGCATTCAGATCAAACGGAAAACGCCGATTGTTTTCATTGTTTTTCAACAGCATTTCCATGGCACTGTCCGCTGAAAAATACTTTGCGGACAATAGGTAGTCATTCATGATGACCTCTCTGTCCACCCCCAGGGCATACAGAATCATGGCGGATCCGAAACCGGTCCTGTCTTTCCCGGCACTGCAATGGATCAGGGTGGTCCCCCGGTCGGTCTGAAGCATGCGCTGGAACATGGTTGCATAGGTTCGGGCATGTTCATTGACAAAATCCCGGTAAATCTCTTTCATGGCAGCCATCATGTCCTCGGGACCCGGATGTTCCTTTCCGTTTTTTTCAAGAAAACTTCGGAAACTGCCTGTTTTTATGGGCAGGCTCTGAATATTGGGCTGGTCTGAATCCGGAAGATTGTTGGGAGCCCGAAGCTGCTCCGCTTCCCATCGGAAATCACAGATGAGTTGGATCCCCAGATCTTTAAATGAGGCATGGTCCTTGTTCGTGAGCTCCGACAACTGCCCGGACCGGAAAAGCATCCCCCATTTGACAGTGCGACCGTCTCGGGTTTTGTATCCGCCAAGGTCCCTGAAATTCTGAATGCCCTCAAAAACCAGATGCCGTTGTTCCCCGGCACTGAGGCCGCCCTTGTCTGAATAGGTTTCACCTTCTTTTGGGTGGTTTTCCATATCAATCTCTCCCTGTGTTTTTCAGCCTGAAAGCGTCTGTGAGTTTTTTGCATCTTACGATGATTTTTGGCGCTTTTCAATAGATCCTTGCAGTTGTTTTTGCATGAATGCAAAAAAGGGCAGGTTCTTCGCCTGCCCTTTTTTGTGAAAACGTCATGGGTGTTTTTGAAGTGACTATTGGTTTTCGATCAGAGATCGCCTTCAACCATTATGGTGCGGCAAGGCAGATCTCTTTACCCGGGGGATCTGTTTGCCTGGTCTTCCCGTTGAAACGATTTGTTTGGGCCTTCCAACCTCCTTGTGATGATCAATCTCAAGGGACGGCCTGTGAAGCATAGGTTTTCCTCCCTGCTTTTCCAAAGTCCGATTTCCCCCAACCATGGCCGCAAGCCTGTTCACCAAGGCTTTCATGTGGTGGGCCTGGGCACTCATTTCTTCTGAAGCGGAAGCGGATTCCTCTGCATTGGCTGCATTTTGCTGGGTTACGCCGTCTATCTCTGTTATGCTTCTGCTGATCTGTTCAATCCCCCCGGTCTGGTCATTGGATGCCAGAGTGATTTCCGATAGCAGCTCCCCTACCTTGAGAACACTTTCCGAAACCTTTGAAAAATCAGCGTTTGTCTTTTTGACAATTTCAGAACCGTCCTGGACCCTTCTTGAGGTTCCCTCAATGAGTTCCGAGGTGTTTTTTGCAGCTTCTGCAGCTCTGATGGCAAGATTTCTCACCTCGTCAGCCACAACGGCGAATCCGGCCCCGGCTTCTCCGGCTCGAGCCGCTTCCACCGCCGCATTCAAGGCCAGAAGATTGGTCTGGAATGCGATTTCATCAATGGTTTTCACGATTTTCTGGGTTTCTGCACTGGCATCGGAAATCTCCAAAATGGATGTGGAAAGGGCGGTCATGGATTGATCCGCTCGCATAACCACAGCATTGGCCTCTTTCATCAGGGTGTCGGCCTCCCGAACATTTTGTGCGTTCTGCTGGGTTTTGGCGGACATGATATCCAGGGCCGAAGCTGTTTCCTGCATGGCCGCAGCCTGCTGGGATGTTCCTCCGGCCAGGGATTGACTTGAGGCGGAAACCTGCTGGGACGCGGATGCCACCTGATTGGCCGCATCATCCATCTGCCTGGAAACCACATCCAGGATTCTTACAATCCCCTTGGGAATAAACAGGGCGAATAGAATTCCGATCAAGACAGCCAGGGCACTCATCATAGCAACTTTTTTCTGGGTGGATTTCACGGATTCCAGCATAACTTCATCGGTCATAACCGAACGCCTTGCTGCGGAACGAACATCTCCGAGAAGGGACTGAACATTCCGAAGCATGGGCAGCGTTGTGGTGGAATAGATCCGGGTGGCCTCGCTCACCCCTTCCAATTCGGATTTGACTTCTTTTTTAAGATTTTCCAGATGAAGCATCATGTCATCCAGCAGAAGCATGGTCTGTTCGTTGAAAACCTTCTGGGCCTCTTGGGCAGAGGTTTCAGCCTTGACGCCCGCCTCCATTTTCAGCTTGTACATTTCCGCATTGGCCAGCCAGTCTTTGCTCATCTTGGTGATTTTGTTGGTGGTTTCAATGAGTTCCTCTTTAGAATTCAGGGCACTCAGGGCTATGCCCAGGCCTTCCTTATAGCCGGGGACTTTGCTTTGATAAGCTTGCCAAAGTTCCTCGGTTCTTTCCGTTTCATACAGGGAAAGATCTCTCCGCATTTCAAGAAAAGACCGGATCACTGTTTCATTGACAGCCGCTTCCGCCGTGGACCAGATAATCAATTCCGATACATCATTTTCCTTTTCGGCTTTTTCTAGACTGGGCCGAATAACTTCCTGATAGAGCTTGTCCAACTTGGCACTCAGTTCTTCGGCACTTTTCTCCAGGTCGATCATGAGATTCTTCCGATCCTGCTGAGCTGCGGACGCTTCTTTAAACGTCAACTTTTCTTCTATGGTTTTTGCCGATTCGTGCAGTTTTTTATGGGACTCCAACATCCCATCCCAATGGCTTTTAAATTCAGGGCTTCCGGCGGCATAAGCCTTTCGGGCGGCCTCTGAAGCCATCCATTTGCCGAGAACACAATTTGCCGAATCAGACTCGATCCCCAGGGAATCGCTTTTCTGGAGAAACGCTTGACGGATCTGGGAAGCCCATCTCAAGTGATCGCTTTCACCCTCATTCAATACCCCGAGCAGTTCCGGCTCGATATTCTTAAACACCTTTTTAATTTCCACCAAGGAATTGTGAAAATCATCGTGAGGTGCGACCAAAGTCGTAAGGAGGGGGCTCAGTTCCGGAATCCGGGAGTCATATTTTTTTCTTTCCGGACTGTTCAGCCACTGGCCCATACGGCAGACGCTGTCGTCCGCTTCCGATTCCTTGGCATCGGATTCAGCATTGCTCAAGAATGCATTGATTCGGTTGGCCCAGTTTAAATGGTCCACCTCGAATTGAGCAAGCACCGCATCCAGACGGTTTCCGTCTATCACGGTTGCTGCATTGGTTTTGAGTGAGTTGATCCCAACATAGGAGACTGCGCCGATGGCAATCAAGAGACAAAGAATGACAACAAATCCGATTACGATCTGCCTGCCGATGGATAGGTTTTTCCAGCTCATAGGGGTATGATCCTTTTGTTTTTTACAGGATTATCGACGGATTTTTGAAAACCTTTAGGGATATTAAGAGAAATTCGGAACCCTGATGGAAAGCCAAAATTCCTTCCAATTTAGAACGAGGCCATGAAATGGGGTTGGATCATCAGGCCATTATCTGGTATGATTGAGATCCAATTAAATTAGAGGCATTTTCTCAGAATGTTTTTCAGAAAAAATATAAAAATCGAATCCTTGAACGATTGCCTGGAATTCGCCTTTCGAATGCTGGAAAAAGGGGCGAGCCAGTACCGCCATGCCTTTCATTTTCCGGCTCTGATTTCCGGTGATCCCCATGGCGTGGAAGCCAGAATCGTTATCCTGAGGTCTTTTTCAAAACAAGAGCGCTATCTTCTCTGCCATTCCGATATCCGATCCGCAAAGATACGCCAAATACAAAACAATAGCCGGGTTTCATGGCTTTTTTATGACCCCAAAAAAGCCTTTCAGTTGAGAATTTCAGGAAAGGCGAAGCTTCACACAAAGGATGCCCTGGCGGATGAGCAGTGGAAAACCGTTCGTATGACCAGCCGAATGAATTATCTCACGCCCCTTCCCCCCGGACATGCCCTGGACTCAGCGTCTTCAGGCTTGTCCGGCTCTTTTTCAGAAAAGGTCATGAATTCTCTGGATAAAGATGCCGGGAGAGAGAATTTTGCTTTGATAAAAGGGAGAATTGAAAACATGGATTGGCTGGTTCTGGGGATGACCGGGCATCGCAGAGCACAATTTTCCTGGAGAAAAGAAGAATTAAAGGCATCCTGGGTGGTGCCTTAGGCAATGACTTCGAACCTATTTTAATTTCCAATCCCCGAGAATATAGGAGGGCAATGGCCGTGGCGGAAAAAGATCCTGTCTGTAAAAACTGCGGAAAAAAGAGTGGAGAAAAAGGGCATCTCTGCAACCCGGTAGAACCTGCGGAAGCTTACATCTGTGAACACTGCGGAGCCGAGACCTCAAATCCCCGGCATATCTGCAGGCCCAAGCTTGAAAAAGTCAACTTCGTATGCATCACCTGCGGACGAGTTGCCCAATTGCCTGGTGAACTCTGCAATCCACGGGATATCGTCCTGATGGCAAAAGATGAGCCTCCCCAGAGAATTATTTAAAACAGCTCGTTTTAAAGCCGCGCGGCGGAGGTAAATCCTCACCTCCGCCGCTTTCGCAGGCGCAT
>VMSV01000203.1 GCA_013791935.1 Desulfobacteraceae bacterium
TCAGTGGTAAATCCCATGGCATCTGCGGCATGATTGATGGAGAATTTGGTCATTTTCACCCTAAGCGGATCCAAGAGGTAACTTTCGGCAACACGATGAGCGTAGGCCAGGGTTTCTTCTGCCAGTTGATCCTCGGCGTAGACACGATTCACAAAACCGTGATCGTAAGCTTCCCAGGCGGTCATAAATCGATGTTCGAACATCACCTCCTTGGCTTTGCGCGGATTCATCTCCCAGGGCACTGAAAAATATTGAAAATGCGTGGGCAAAAGCAAAGTATTTTCTGCCGCAAAAACAATATCCATGGCTGACGCGAACATCCATCCTCCGAAAATACAGTACCCATGAACCATGGCAAGGGTGGGTTTTGGAATATTGCGCCACCGCAAGGTCTTTTCAAAGGTCATGTCCCTCTGTTTATCATAGCGTCCCATTCGGTCTTTGGGCACATGCCCATGATCCCGACGGAATTGTTTATCCTCTTCGGTTCCGATATCATGACCCACGGAAAAATTCTTTCCTTTCCGAATGGGTTAAGGGATTTTCAGGTTCATGTAAACAAAGCGCTTTCATGGATCGTCTGTGCCTGAAAAAAGGTTTTTGTTCAGCACAAACAGGATTCATAAAAGGAGATTTTCGATGAAAAAAGTTGCATTCATATTACTGGTTGTCTCTGGCTTTTTCATTCTGGGTTGCGCCACCCCCGAAAGGTATAATACCCAGAGAGGCGCTGCCATTGGAGCCGGATTTGGCGCACTGGCAGGTCAGGCCATCGGGCGGAACACCCAGTCTACCCTTATTGGAAGTGGTGTGGGCGCTCTGCTGGGATCGATTGTCGGAAACAGCGTGGACCAGGAATATGACGAAAAGAGAAACCGGATTCAGAACCGGGATAGCTACAACTCGGAATATTATGATAACCAAAAAAGCCAAGCCTATGGGAATAACGATGGAACCTATTACGGAAATCACCATAGAAACAGCGGCTACGGCTATCGCGAACCCCCTCCGGGCGAATGGGTCACGGTTCCCGGGCACTGGCAGGGCAGGCGATGGGTTCCGGCCCACGAAGTTTGGCGACCCATTGATCCGGGATATTATAGATAAGGCATTCATCCGGAATTCCGGAGCTTCTCATCGCGGACCGCAAAGCATCTGAAGAGAAGCCTCCAACTCGATAGTTGTATTGCGGGCATTGTATGCGGAAAACCCGCCCGATGCCCGCAGCTTATCTCTGGCGCCGATTTGGGTCAACTTTATAATTGCATCCTTCAGGCTTTCCGGATCATTTTCAGCAATGGCCATCCCCATTCCATATTTTTCGACCCTCTCTCCCATGCAATAGCCTTGAGCAACGATGACCGGTATCTCGAAGGTTGCGGCTTTCGCAAGCAGGCCACTGCTGTGGTAGAAATCTGTGTAAGTTAGACAGTGAACATCACACAGGCTGAAAAACGCGTTGAATTCCGAAGCCTCGGAAATCCTACTCAGGTGTAAATAGCCTTTCTCGCGTCCAATGATTTGAAAAAGTTCTATCAACTCTGTCTGCTCAGCAGGACTGAAGAAGGAAATTTCGAGTTCACCCGCGATCAGAAAGAAGGCTTTATTTGAATCGAAACCGGCAGCGGCCCTGAGAAAATTGAGGATTCCTTTCCTGGGCGCCAAGTGTCCCAGGAGGCCGACAATGGGTCTCCCCTTGGCAAGAATCCTGACTTGCTCTACCTCATCCGTGACCATGGAGTGGCTGTCCGTGACCTCCGGGAAAACTTCCACAGGTTTCCCCTTCATGGCCCATTGGAGAGGAATTCGAACACCTTCGTCCAGTATGGCCATTCCTTGGCACTCCGGCTGTTTGAACATTCGATAATCCGATAAAATGCTTTTCCATCTTTTGGACCATCTCATTTTTGTTCCGCTCCGGAAGTGACGGGGTGAAAAATACATGCCCACCCAGGGATACGAAAAGGCTCCAAGACAGGATCGGACTTGCCTTCGACGGGGGCACAACCCGTCAAACCAGGTGAGGAGGGATAGATCCACTGTCCAACCTGAGGCCCTTTCAGCTTCTTCAATCAGAGACTGAAAGAGCCTCCAGCGCTCCGGTACAGTATATCCACCTGTTTTTAGGGGGATGGGAATAACGTAGATATCCTCGGCATATCGAGACATTTCATCGGCAATCCAACTCAACGTCGCTTTGGCATCATGAGCAACCAGGATGATTTTCCACCCCAAGGCCAGCATGGCAGAAACATACAATCGACATTGGGTTTCTCCATGTCCGAGGCGCAAATCGGTCTCCACGTAGGACAGAACCCATCGGACAGATTTTTTGACGCTTGCTTCGGGTGGAATCATATCCTCCCGGCCGTCAGGGACGCCAATTCTGAGAAGAAAGCTGCTCATCAATCCACGAATAGGTTTTTTCCAAACCGGCTCTAAGGTTGTCCTCCGATGGAGCCCAGCCGAGGTTTGCTTTGATATAGCGATTGTCACTGTTGCGCCCTCTTACGCCAATGGGGCCGGGCACATGATTCAAATGGATGCGCTTCCCTGCAATGTCGGCAACCATGCGGGATAGCTGATCGATGGTCACCATTTCTTCCGAACCGATGTTGACGGCCTCTGTGAAATCAGAATCCATCAAACGCCGGACTCCCTCAAGACATTCATCGATATAAAGAAAAGACCGGGTCTGTGTTCCATCTCCCCAAATCTCGATTTCTCCGCCATCCGGTTCTGCTGCGATCTTCCGACACAAGGCAGCCGGAGCCTTCTCCCTGCCCCCCTTCCAAGCGCCAAGGGGTCCGAATATGTTGTGGAATCTGGCGATGCGAACCTGTAGCCCATAATTCCGATGGTGAGCCGAGTATAGCCTTTCACTGAAAAGCTTTTCCCATCCATATTCGCTATCCGGTGAGGCTGGATAGGCACTTTCTTCAGAACAATCAGGGCAATCCCGGTTGGTTTGATTGTGGGCAGGATAAATACATGCCGAGGAAGAAAAAAAGATCTTCCCGGCGCCTGTCACTTGGGCACGATGAACCATATTCAGGTTGATCATTGCTGAATTGTACATGACATCAGCATCATGATCACCCGTGAAGATGTATCCTGCTCCTCCCATATCGGCAGCCAGTTGGTAAATTTCATCAAAACACCGGTCGGTGACGCTCTGACAAACCTGCTGATCCCTCAAATCCCCCAGGATAAAATCATCCGCAGCCGTTTTTGCGAATTCGTGTTCCTTCCGGTCAACCCCTCTGACCCAACAACCTCGGTCTTTAAGATATCGCACCAGATGGCCCCCGATGAATCCCCCGGCGCCACAGACAAGAATCTTTTTCATGAAATTCCCCGAATCAACCTTGCAGCTTCATAAATCTTGCAACTTCATAAATAATGGAAACAGCCAACCTTCAAAATAACTTCATTTCTATTCCGGAATGCATAAGATTTGAATTCCGAATTCTGCCTTATGACCCAGTTAAAATTTAACCCGGGGAGCCGCCTTTTCAGCTTCGGGCACTTCATAGTATTCAGCTTTGGAAACCCCTGCAAGACCTGCATAAAGTTTTCCCATGAATGTTCGAATAAAAGTGTTCAAAAGTTGAACCGAATCATTGTATCTTTTGCGTTCCACAGCAATACGGTTTTCCGTACCTTCCAGACTATCCTGGAGTTTTAAAAAAGACTCATTGGCCTTCAAGTCCGGATAGGTTTCCTTCAGCATGAGCAGTCTGGACAAAACCCCTTCCAATTGATTGGAGGCCTCCACTTTTCCGTTCACATCCTTGGCCTGGAAATATTGGGTTCTGGCTTTTGCGATGTTTTCAAACAGTTCTTTTTCATGGGTCGCATAGCCCTTAACGGTTTCCACCAGATTGGGGATCAGGTCATACCGCCTTTTGAGCTGATTTTCCACCTGGGCCCAGGAAGCTTTGACGTTTTCATCCATGGAAACCACCTTGTTGTACCCCCCCACAAGCCAGCTTCCAACGATAAACACGAGGAAAAGAATAATTCCCAGAACGATCAGAACGGCCTTCACTCCTTTAGACATACAACCTCCTGTAATATTATAATATAAAAGATATTTGCATTCACCAACTCCCCGAGGCCCCGCCACCGCCAAATTCGCCCCCGCCGCCTCCACCGAAGCCTCCGAATCCACCACCGCCTCCGAATCCGTCTCCCCTTCTGCCGCCGCCTCCCATGGAGGAAAGCAACAGCATGGTAATAAACGCCCTGGGGTGGCGAATGAACATATAAAGGCCAAAGAGCAGTAATAGTCCGGTGATGATTTTACTGAAGGGTCCGGAGCTTTTCCGCCGGGTCTCTTTGGAATCGCCACCGATTACTTCGATCATGCTGGAAATGATTACTCCGGCATCTTTTGCAATGGTGTTGGCCAGGACCAGTGAACCCGCGTAAATGCCATTGGAATAATCTTTTTGTTTAAAATAGGGGACCAGGTATCGCCTGGCAATCTCTCCTGCCAAACTATCCGGAATGACACCTTCAAGGCCATAGCCGACTTCAATGGTATATTTCCGGTCGTTAACGGCAACCAGCAATAGAATCCCGTTGTCTTTTCCTGCCTGGCCAAGCTTCCATTTGTCATGGACGAGATTCAGGGCAAAATCACGAATCTCGGCCCCTTCCAGGCTGGGAAGGGTGAGGACAATCATCTGGGCCGTGGTTTTCTGTTCCAGTTCCTGGAGATACCTGTTTAACTTGGACTCTACCGAATCCTCGATGACACCGGCCATGTCTACAACGTAGCGGGGTGGAGAAGCCGGGAGATTGACACCTGCCAGACAGTCCAAGGCTAATCCCGCCAGGAAGAGCAGGATCATGAAGGCTGTTCTGGAGAATTTACATGTCCATTGCATCAACAATATCCCCCAACTTATCCATGGCCGCGTGATAATCTTCAAAAAGGGTGTTCAGTTCGGTGGCAGACAAGGTTTTTCTCTCCTTTTTTTCCTTGAGCACCAGTTTGAAAACCATGGTATTGACCGAAGTGACCCGTTCCAGTTCAACCAGCACCTCTTCATTTAAAATGGGAGGAAGCCTGCCTTTTAAAAGGATCAACCCCCTGAAAAGCGGAATGTATCCGGAAAAAGACCGAATAAAGTCCTCGGTGAGAAGTTTCCGATCCCCGGAAGCCGACAGATAATTCTGCCACAGGTTGATGAGCTTTACTTTGACTTCCCTTTCGCACTGATTCCTGAGGTCCGAGAGATTGATTTCGATGTCTTCGAACAGGTCATCCCCCAATAAGCGATGGTGAATGAGTTTGATGTTAAGGAATTCAATGGGAAAAACATCCAGGGATTTTTGGATATACGCCGGTGTCATAATCAGGGGCGCAGCCAGCCTTTTTTTGCCGTATTTTTTTCCAAGGGGCGCCAGCCATTCCAGAAGCTTCAGATCCATCTGATGAAGCACCAGGATGGAATTGATATTCGAATGCTTTGGATCATAGTTTTGGGTCAGGGCGCTGCCCGTCATATAAACGGAATGGACAAGGCTTCCTGCTTTTGAGAGAATTTCCTCCATGAAGGGCCTGAACGTATTTTTAATCCCTTCATCCAGAATTAAATCCGGCATATAAACCTCCGACGAATGGGTGGTGTTATTTTTATTTCAGTAGGTTAAGTGCTTTTTCATAATCCGGTTCCTCACCAATTTCCGGAACCAGCTGGGTATAGATGACTTTTCCCTTGGAATCAACCATGACTACGGCCCTGGCCAGAAGTCCCGCAAGGGGCCCGTCCTTGATTCGAAGTCCATATTTTTCTCCGAAGTCCAGGCTTCTCAATTCCGAAAGCGACACCACATTGTTCAGGCCTTCGGCGCCGCAGAATCTTGCATGGGCAAACGGTAGATCCCTGGAAATGCAAAGCACGGCCGTGTTGTCGAATTTGGTGATTTCTGCATTGAATTTTCTTACGGACATGGAGCATACCGGCGTATCAATACTGGGGAAAATGTTCAGGATTAGGGTTTTACCTGCAAAATCCTTGAGAGATTTGTCCGCAAGCTTGGTGTCGGTTAATAGAAAATCCGGAGCATTCTCGCCTGTTTTGGGCAAGGTCCCGCTGGTATTTATGGAATTGCCTTTTAAGGTAATCTGTGCCATTTCTGCCTCCTGCCTTTTAAAAAGTTTTAGGTTTTATAGCCTGAAAGGAATTGCACACCATGGAGATCAAAGTCAATAAAGATGAAGTTCTCGAGGTTCATTCCTTTGATTTCGCCGAAGTGCTGGAAATGATCCGCTCAGGTCAAATTATGGACGCCAAATCCATCTCGGGCATTTTCATGGCAAAAAGCCATTTGAATTTCTAACAGGCCTTATCCCTCGATGGCAAAACGAGCTGTGTCGGTTTTACCGGGAACAAATTCCCCGATGGGCACAAGCTTTTTATTGAATTTTACACAGTCCACCACCGTCTTCCACAGGGTCTCCAAGCTCTTGGTTTCGTTTTCATTTTCAGGGATGAATTCCACAAGATTTTTATCAATGGTAATTTTCATAATTCGTCTCCTTAATCATGGTTTATCTTTGGGTTTTCGTTTTAGCACTTCCTTGTAGGCCTCGGTTAGCCGGATGAATGCTTCATGATTGCCGCCCTTGTCCGGGTGATGATCCATGACCATTTTCCGATACCTCAGGGTCACTTCCCGGCGGGACATCTTTTTCAAAATGGTTTTGTTAACCTGAAGCCGAACACTGGCTTCATCCCATCCCATGGTGTTCACCCTGGCCGGAAACCGGAAGTTTCTGCGACTGTCCATGAAATTCTTGATATAATCCTGAAGATAGGAAGAGTCGCCGAATTCAAAATCAAAGAACATCCAGGCGTATCGAACCAGATAGGCCTCGAGCAAATCAGCCTTTTCAAACCCTTTCCAGAACGCCTCATCTGCATTGAGTTCGCAAAGGTTGAAAATAAAGTATTCATCCAGCTCGCAAATGTCCAGCATCTCGGGGAAGTTTTTTGCATGGGGTTTGAGAAAATGCCGCTGGAGATCCAATGAAACAAACATATAGGTTTTGAATTCCGAGGGTCGAAGGATTTTTTCCGATTCCATGAAATACTGTTCCAGTTCATCCCGGGATTTGTTTTCCAGAACCGAAAGAAATTTTGCAGGAAACCCATGGATGTTGCCCTGGTCCGTTCGCCCGAACCGTAAGTAATGGAGTCGTCTTTTATCAAAATCGTGTGCGTCAACGCCCCTTTTTTGATGGATGGAATGGATTTCCAGGGGCCGGGCTCTGGTTTTACGGGAAAAGGACTCCACAATCCGCCGAATGCGGGGATCAATAAACGGCCAGAAAAGATTATCCAGAGCATCTTCTCCGCAGGTCACCCCTTGACGTCTTAATTTTTCTTCAACACATTCATGGATATAGTATGCGTTTCCTCCTGGATAAACGATGAATTCCCCGGGCCGGGTTCCCAGATCCAGCAAGTCCCGATTCAGATAGCAAGTCCCGTCAAAATAGGATTCTCTGATAATGTAATGGGTTTTTCCCTGAAGGGAAAACCGGGCCAGGTACATGTGTGATTCTCCATAAAAACCATTTTGGTTTGTATGCATTTAAAATACACCGACAAGGATGAAAAAAGCAAATCTGTTTGAATTTCATTTCATGACCACGCTATGAAATATTTCATGATTCAAGTTCTATTGGGCGATTCCCTGTGATCCCATGTTGATTGTCTGTTTGATTTATTATATACGTGGCCCACAAAACAATAAACGAAATAAAAATGATATCTCGTGGTTTTCGGCCGGATACCGGGGTCATCAAGATATCCATATTTTATGAAGGGTCAATTGACTTAAATGCAGGATACGATAAAAACAACCGCCCATGAAGGCCGGTTTGACAATTTGGTTTGGCTTTTCGATAGTTTGCCGGATGTGGTGGTTATCATTTTGGATGATGAATTCAAAATCGCTTTTGCAAACAAGGTTGTGGAAAAAATCATCAATCTCCCAATGCCTAAAATCCTCGGTGAACATTCCGACATCCTGAAACGTGAAATTCCGGGTTTGGACGATATCTTGGAAAAAACGATTCTTTTTAAAAAGGGAATCCGGAACCGCCCACTGGAAATAGCCAAAAAAGAAGGAATCAACAAAACATTTCTTGTGAGCACTGTGATCATAGAGCCAGGGAAAAAGACCAAAGACGGCATTATTATCGTTTTTCATGATGTTTCTGAAGCGGTCACACAAAAAAGCCGCCACCGCCTTACATCCACCAGATACGGTGAAATCATCGGCGCGTCTGAAAGCATGCAAAACCTCTACTTATACATCGAAACCATCAAAGATTACGACACTTCAGTGCTAATATACGGGGAAACGGGAACCGGCAAGGAGCTGATTGCAAGATCCATTCATTTTTCCGGGAAAAGAAAGGACAAACCTTTCATCCCGGTTCATTGCGCCGCACTTTCGGATAATTTGATCGAGAGTGAATTGTTCGGTCATGTAAAGGGCGCTTATACCGGAGCCATTGCCGACAGAACCGGAAGGTTCAAAACAGCCGATGGCGGATCTCTCTTTTTGGATGAAATCGGTACGCTTCGATTGGAGACCCAGGCCAAGCTCCTCCGAATCCTCCAGGAAAAGGTGGTGGAACCGGTTGGTTCTCAGGAAAGGATCCCGGTGGATGTGCGCATGATATCCGCCACAAACCGAGATTTAAGCTTTCTTGTTCAAAATGAAGAATTTCGAGAAGATCTCTACTATCGTCTTAAGGTGCTTCTGATCGAAGCTCCTCCCCTAAGGGAAAGAGGAGATGATATTGCCCTTCTGGCGGATCATTTTATCAGTCGCTTGAACCGGTATTATGATAAAAACATCCTTGGCATAACCAGCAATGCGAGTAAATTACTGATGAATTATTCCTGGCCGGGCAATGTTCGTGAGCTCGAAAACGCAATTGAACATGCCTTTGTTCTATCCACCGGAGCCTATCTGGAAGTTAAAAACTTTCCTTCTGAAATTCTTCTTTCCGATGGCTTGGGATCACCTCCGCCTCCCGTCATGCAAAACCCTTCCAGAGAAGAGGAAGATATTAAAAGAGCGCTTTTGACTTCCCATGGAAACAAGGACAAGGCCTCGGCCATCCTGGGAATGCATCGCACCTCATTGTGGCGAAAACTAAAAGAATATCGAATCTCGAATACCTTCGGAAAGAAATAGCCCCCGGTCGTCTCATTTCTTCTCCCAATATTCTTCTACTTTTGTTGCAACAAATCCTTTTTCTGTTGCAACAAAAGACAAGTTTCTTCTGCTTTAAACAATAGCCACATTTAATTATTTTCAATTTACCATTTTTAATTTATTTTTAATTTATATATTATCAACATGTTAGCATACCTAAGTATCTAATACTCCCCTCCTTCTTCGGAAATGGTCCATGCTTTTGCCTTGGTTGGCATTATCATTGCTGTATTCTTATGCAGGATTAACTCCTATTCATATCCTAAACCTAACTTAAAATAAGGAGGTATGCAAAAAGAGTTTATTCAAGGATTGGTTTCGATTTTCTGAAGTATTATAAACGGAGAGAGTTAAAAAGGAGGAAGTGATGTTGAAAAAATTCATTTGTGGTTTGGCAATCGTTTTGCTGATGCCCGTTTACGGGATGGCAATCAATTTGACGGATTATGAGATTCCGGAGTCCTTTTCAAGGGATCTGTATCTTAATGGCGCTTTTAATTTCAGTGACGGCAACCAGGATAGCAGCAGTTACAATGGTTTCGCCTCAGCGAATTTTAAATCCCGTTACAGTTCCATACCTCGTGTTTGGTCCTTGAACATGGATGGTATTTATGAGGTTGAAAATGGTTCGGAAGCCGGTGGGGATTCGGATGACGGATATAATTTTTATGCCAGCTCCTTCCTGGACAACTACTACCAAGAAACCAAATTTTTTGGTTACGGCGGTTTGGATTTTGGTTTTCGTAAACTCATGGGAGCAACCAGCGCCGATGATCCTTACTCCACCATTCAAGTGGGTGTAGGGTATGGTCGTGTTTATGATGCCACTCCCTTGGCCCAGGCACTTCGGATCGTGGAAGATTTGAGAAATTACGATGTTCTCTCCAGAGATCTGACCGATGCCGGTTATGTTAAATTGGCTCAAATTATTGATAAAAAGGAAGAATTTGAAACCAAATACAGCGCTTCGGAGTATAAGAAATACTGGTACGAAGCCATGGGCGAAGTTCTTAAGGAAGACGGCGCGCTGGAATCTGCGGGTCTGAATGCACTGGGCGTGATTCGGATTCAGGAAATATTGGACGAGGAGAGATTCAGTACCAGAAACCACGGTTGGCTGGTTCGCGGCGGAGTCGGGTATATCCTTTCCAATTACATTGATGACACGGATGATGATCCGACCCTGAATGCAGCGTTCGAGTATTATCGTCCCCTGTCCTATAAGCTTCAATTCAATGAGATTTTCCAGTATTCGACTGTGCTGAGCGACCATGTAACCCACAATATTCAAAACACCTTGTCCCTGACCTATGAAATAAGCAACAAGATCGATTGGGAAAACTCTCACGTCCTTGCTTTAACCCTGCCTACTGAGGACGGGCTTAAAGATCAGATTGCGAATACCTTCTCAACCGGTTTCTATTACTATCTGACGAATACGGTAAGTGCATCTGCCACCCTGAGTTTGTCCCATTTGGATGACAATATCGATGACAACGGAAACGACGACGTTGAATCCAGAATTTTTCTTGGGATCCGGTATCGATTGCTTTAATTTAAACCATTGCAGGAGTTAAGGACACATCCTCGTGTTCCCAAGGGCCCGAATTCCATCGGGCCCTTTTTTTATTGAAGATCGTTGCCTGTCTGAAAAGCTGCATACAATGGGGTTTAAGCTTTCATGGCCAAACAGATCCCGTCTTTTTCCGGCGAGTGCTGTGGCAAAAAGCATAGCAGGTTGACGGACCGCCATCCCTTGTCTTGATAAACGGCCTGGTCGAAATCCAGGGCGTCGGAAAAGGCTGTGTTATCTGTAATGAGGAGGCCATTCTGGGAAAGGAGCTTGTGGCAAAGAGGCAGAACTTCGCGGTAATACTGTTTGTCGATATCCATGAATATCAGATCAAAGGGGCCGGAGATTTCCTTCAGGATCTCCCTGCAATCCCCCTGAAGAAGGGTTACAAGGTCCTGGACTCCGGCTTTTTTAAAATTCTCCCTGGCCCGCTGAACCAATCCTTGGGAAAGTTCAAGGGTGATCAGTTGATCGGTTTTAGGGTCCATGGCCCGGGTCATGTGAATGGCGGAATATCCTGTGGCCGTGCCCAGTTCCAAGACCCGTTTTGCCCCCGCGACTTTGACCAGAATATGGAGGAGTTCTCCCACCACAGGGCCGATGATGGGAATTCCTTCTTCCAGCGCCTCGGCTTCAAGGGACTTTAAAAGATCGCTTCTTTCTGGAATCAGTGCCCTGAAAAAGTCTTCGGGGTTTTGAATCATGACCGACATGCCTACCTCTTTTCCACAAGATCCCGGATAGACCCCTTGACCTGGCCCACGATGGCCTTTATTTTACTTGAAAAGTCCTTATGGATTCTGACCTTGAGAAAGAGATTCCCGGGAATTCCTCCGTTTCGGCCTTCATCCCCCAATCCCGCAAGCCGGATGATCTGCCCTTCTTTTATTCCCGAAGGAATTTTCACAATGATCTTTTTGGATTTCCTTCGGTGAAAATAGGCATAAGGCCCTCCATCCCGCAAATGTTCCAAAGACAGGTCAATCACATCATGATCGTCTTTGCCGTTTTCAGGAAGATTCACGCCCGTAAGTTTCTTCACGGCATATCCGGCCAGTTTTGATAAAATGGTTCCGGTTCCGGAAGATATTCTCCCCCGGCGTTGTTCGTTCGGATGTCCAAACCCGCCTGTAAACATAAAGCCTCTGGCAGAAAATCCGGGCTTTTTAAATTCAAACGTTTTATAGCCTTGTCCGTAAATCTCCTTGAAAAGATCGTCAAAGCCACGAATACCAAAGGATTTGGCCAGTTCTTCAAACACGGCGTTGATATCCGAACCGCTGAAGATATCTTTTTCCGTATAGGCCCTGCGGAATTGCTCATGGGCGGAAGGACCGAATCGAGTTTTCAGGGCATCATAGGCCTTTCGTTTTTCCGGATTGGATAAAACGGCATAGGCCTCATTAAGGTTTTTCATTTTTTCAGCGGCTTCAGGATTGTCCTGGTTTCGGTCCGGGTGATATTTCAAGGCAAGGGTTCGGTAGGCGTTTTTGATATCTGAACCATCGGCTTTGGAATCCACATTCAAAATCTTGTAGTAATCGTCTTGTTCCATGCTCATTGGGTTTCATCGGTCCTTCGCATACGGTTCCTGCCGTCCCATTTCGCCCTGTAAAGGGCTTTGTCCACATCAAGAATAAGGTTGGACGGCTTGGCCGACTTATCGGGGACCCAACTCCCAACCCCCAGACTCACCGTAACCATATCGCTCACCTTGGAGCTGCCATGGGAGATCCTCGCTTCGGTCAATTTGGTTTGAATATTTTCCGCCAGGATTATGGCCCCCTGAATATCCGTATCCGGCAGAACCGCTGCGAACTCTTCCCCTCCGTACCGGGCCACAAAATCCGCTGGCCTCATGAGGGCGTTCCGAAAAATCTGGGCCAGGCGCTTCAGGCAAGTATCCCCCTGCTGATGTCCGTAAGTATCGTTATAGTTTTTAAAATAATCGATATCAATCATGATCATGGAAAGCCAGCGTTTATCCCTTGACGCCCTCCGGAATTCCTGGTCCAGGAGTTGATCAAAATACCGCCGGTTCGGAATCCCGGTCAAGCCATCCACAAACGACAGCCTTTGAAGGGTTTCGTTCATGGCCAGAAGTTTTTTTTCGTTATCCTTGCGCCGATCGATTTCCTGTTTTAGCTTTAGACCGGATCTCACCCTGGCCAACAACTCAATCCGGTTCACCGGCTTGGCGATATAATCCAGTGCCCCGGAGTCCAAAGCGGTTTTAAGGCTTTCCACTTCATCCTGGGCTGTCACCATGATGATGGGAATATCCCGAAGAGCGTCATTTTCCTTGATATGGGTAAGGGCAGCAATACCGTCTATTTCAGGCATCACCAAGTCCATCAGAATCAGGTCGAAATTTTCCCGAGGCTTGGTGGTGGTACCCAATCCCAGAAGCGTAAATGCCTCTTTTGCAGAGGCCGCCATCACAATGTCGGAAAACCCGCCATTTTTAAGAATTCTTTCCAACAGAATGCGTGCATCGTAAAAGTCATCCACCACAAGAATCGCCATACCGCCTCCTATCCTTCAAATACCACCTGAACTCGATCAAGAAAAGCTGAAAGATCTTTCACGACTTGCATGACCTTTTCAGGTTTGTTTTCATTCGCAGCATTTTCAAGGGCCCTGCCTGTTTCCGTTATGTAATCAAAACCATACCCGCCGCCCGCGCCTTTCATGCTGTGCCCCAGGATCCGGATGGTTTCATAATTTCTCTGATCCAGGGCCTTTTTAATATCCTCTATGTCCTTTGCCCGGTTGGCCAGAAAACCCGGAATCAGGTCCTCAAGATCCCTTTCAACTTTGATGATAATTATATCTTTTTCAGCCGAAGTCCCTTGGGGGCTCACCGACGGTTCTTTTTTCACAACAGTCGGTTTTTCAAAAAGCCATTTTTCCACCATATCGTAAACGATTTCCCTTTTAAGGGGTTTGGTGATGTAATCGTTCATGCCCGCATTCAAACATTTTTCCCGGTCATCCACCAAGGCATGGGCAGTTAAAGCCACAATGGGAATGTCCTTGAACCCGTTTTTTCGAATCAGGCGAGTGGCTTCAAGACCATCCATTTCCGGCATTTGAACATCCATGAGAATCAAATCATAATCCTCGGGGGACCCCATGTATTTTTGAGTTGCCTGTCTTCCGTTATCCGCCAAATCCACTTGGTACCCGGCTTTGGTGAGAATCAATTTTGCAAGGGCCTGGTTGTCGGGATTATCCTCTGCCAGCAATATCCTGACGGAGAGTTTTTTCTCCTCCCGGATTAAATGACGGGTGAGGATAGGTTCAAGAGATTGCTCTCCCTCATCCCTTTGCGCCCTGTCCTTTCCCAGAATTCTCTCAATGAGCTGAAAAAGCATTCGCCGGTGAATGGGTTTGGGAAGGAACCCGTCAAATCCCACAGCTTCGCATTTCTTCGCATCCCTTTCCAGCAGGGAGGACAGGGCGATCATGGGAAGGTTTGAAAATCCGGAATTCGGATCACGAATCATCCTGGCCAAATCATACCCGCTGAAACCGGGCATTTGAATGTCTGAAATGCAAAGATCAAAGGGATCACCATGGGACAAGGCTTCTTTCAGAGCGGAAAGTACTTCCTGGCCTTCGGTCAAGGTTTTGACCCTCAGATGAACCATTTTAAGAATACGGGAAAGCAGATCCAGGTTGGTTTGGTTATCATCCACCACCAGGATCCGCTTGTTTTCCATGGGGATAAGCACATAGGGTTTGGGGGCTTTTTCTTCTCCTTTTTTAAACCAGGCCGTAAAATGAAACGTACTTCCCTTCCCCGGCTCACTTTCACCCCAGACATTGCCATTCCACAAAGCGACGATCTGTTTTGAGATGGTCAAACCCAGGCCGGTTCCGCCGTATTTTCTAGTGGTGGACTCATCCGCCTGGTGAAAAGGTTTGAAAACCAGATCCATTTTGTCCGCAGGAATCCCGATCCCGGTGTCCCTCACCCTCACATGGAGTTTGACTTGGTCTTGGGTTTCGTCCTCCTCTTCAAGGCTCAGTTCAATTTCCCCGGTTTCCGTGAATTTGACGGCGTTCCCGAGAATATTGGTGAGCACCTGACGAAACCGGGTGGGATCCCCGTTGATTCGGGAGGGAACCGTTTCTCCGATATGGCATAGCATTTCAATGGCTTTAAATTTGATTCTGGGGGAAATAAGGCGACAGATATCATACGCCACCAGCTCGGGATCAAATTCGATTTCTTCCAGTTCCATATCCCCTGATTCTATTTTGGAAAAATCCAGAATGTCATTGATTAAAGAAAGGAGCATTTCTCCGCCCCTTTTGATGGTGGAGGTGTATTCCCGTTGATCTTCATCCAAGTTCGTATCGGAAAGCACGTCGGCAAAACC
Organism: Desulfobacteraceae bacterium; assembly: GCA_013791935.1. Classification (GTDB taxonomy): domain Bacteria; phylum Desulfobacterota; class Desulfobacteria; order Desulfobacterales; family UBA5616; genus VMSV01. The sequence goes on from VMSV01000203.1 coordinate 15,214, forward strand.
GATGACCGCATTCATGGGGGTTCGGATTTCATGGCTCATATTGGCCAGGAACTGACTCTTGGCCTTGTTGGCTGCCTCGGCTTCAATTTTTGCCTTGCGCAATTCCTCCTCGGCAAGTTTTCTCTGGGTAATATCCCTGGCAAGGCCTCTGAACCCAATGGGCTTTCCCTGACGGTTTTTCCTTAGCGAGGCGGACAACTCATGAAAGTGATGGGTTCCATCCGAAAGCACCACTTCATAATCGATTTTCTGGGCTGGCTCGCCGGTTTCAAAGACTTTCAGAAAAATCGGCGTCAGTTTTTCAATAGATTCAGGGGTCTCATACGCTTGGAATTCCAGACCGATCAATTCTTCCCGGGAACGCTTCAGCAATTTGCATAGGGTATTATTCACAAAGGTGAATCGGCCTTCCAGATCCACTTCAAAATACCCTTCTTCGATACTTTCCAGAATGGTGCGATATTTTTCTTCGCTTTCCATCATGGATTCTTCAGCCTTTTTTCGCTCTGTGATATCCTGGGTGAGGTTAAGGAGGAGATCCGGCGGAACAAAGGTCAGGATGGTGGACAGAGTTCTTTCCCCCACCTGACCCCAGTATTCTGTTTTGAATTCAGAAAGAATATCCCTTTTGTCCCTGAAACAGGTCTCCATAATGGAAACGATTTCGGGCCTTTGGCTGTAAATTTGAGAAGCTTCGGCTCCTATGTTTCTACCGAAAAATCCTTTTGTTCCCTGATCCATCAAATCATTACAGGCCTCAAGCACAAATCCGTTTTGCGAGGGTCGCCAGATGAGCATGGCAATGGGAATCTTCCGAAAAATGGATTCCCATTGCCCGGCTTTTAATTGAGCCGTTGTTTCTTTTTTCTCCATTCGTTCCTTTTCCATTCTCATTTCCGTATTCTGCTCCAGCAAACCCTCCAGTTCAACCAGCAATTCTTCCCGTGTTTTCTGATGAAAATCCATTTTTCACTCTCCGATTGAAAACGAATTGACTCTTGTTTTTAAAACGAATTAAATACTCTGAAAAAGTGCTTTAGACCCCCTGAAAAGGCATCTTGGCAGGTCAAAGGTGATGCAAACGGAATCTGTTTCAGGCGACTTGCTTGGTTTGATCTTTATAGAATTGAGGCTTGTTCGATTAATTTGGTCTCATAAGATATCTTTTTTTCATAGTCAAGGCGTTTTTAAAACCCGATGATCGCAAAAAAATACCGTTTAATTTATTCAAAAAACATGGTACCATTCAGGTAATTGACGATAACTACTCAATTTTACGGTGTAAAATAAACCTGTGCAGCGTTTGGGTTGATCCATTAGGAATTCCAAGCTATTCAAAATCATATCCAAAATGAATTCAATTTTATCTTACATCAACAAAGGAGGCTATAAAATGTCGAATACCATGGACCTTAAATCGTTTGACAAGGCACTTAAGGTTGGACGGCCGCCCAACATACAGTCTCTTTTCCCGAATTCCAGGGCTTTGATCGTCAGCGGGAAATTCATTGACCGGGCCATGCTGGCCAAAGGAAATGCCATTTCCATCGCCGCAAACGGAAGAAACTATTTTGTCATTCGGGGGGCCCTGCTTGCAGCCCACAAAGCCAATTCCTGCCTGATCATTGAAATCGCCAAATCCGAAGGCGGGGTCAATGCCTATTGTTCGGTGAATTACTGGAATATGGCAAGGATTGTGGATTCCCTATGCAATGAATTGAACATCACCATTCCTGTTGCCATCCATGCGGATCATTACGGCATCAAGTCGGATAAAGATATTGCCACTGCTAAAATTGAAATCCCCTCCATTTTTGATGCAGGGATCACGTCCATTGCCGTAGATGCTTCCCATTTGCCCGATGCCCAGAACCTTCTTGCCAATATCGAATTGAATTCCTTTATCCCGACCTGGGCCGGCCTTGAAACCGAAGTCGGGGAAATCAAGGGCAAATCCGGGCTTTCAACAAAGGAAGAAGCCCTGTTTCTCGTTCAAGGCCTGAATGCCCACAATATTTTCCCGGAATGGATCGCCCTCAATAACGGCACCACCCACGGCATTGAAGCCGCATCCGAAGGAATCCAGGTGGACCTGACCGCCCAAATCCACAATGCCCTGACCCCCTATGAGGTTTCCGGAGCACAGCACGGAACTTCCGGGAACAGCTCCGACAGGTTGAGGGAAATCGCCGCCAAAACTCGAACCACCAAAGCCAATGTGGCAACCGCACTCCAGATGATCTCCTGGGGCCTTGAGGTGAACGATTATGGCAATGCCATTCTCGACCCTGCAGGAGAGTTCATTAAGGTCAAAGATAAAGGGACCACCGAAGAAATGTGGGCCAGAATCGTAGCCTATGCCAATGCCAACAACTTGAAAAAAGGGGATTACAAAAAACTGAACATCGTTTTTGAAAATCATCTTCTCTGCCAGCCAAAAGACGTTCGTGAACGGATGTCCGCCAGGGTGGAAGATTTTGTTTACGGCATGTTGGTCAATGTTTTTAACGCAAAGGATACAGCCCCGATTGCCATTCAACAAATATGTGAGGCCAACACTTTCGACCCCGGACCCAAAGTTGGAAGGATTGAAGATCCGGCCCGATGGTCCCGGGATAAAATTCTGGAAAAAGGGCCTGCCATCGCAGGTGACAAAGGCGCAGCCGGGAATTTTGATGACTGATTTCTTTTACCAAATAAGGTCCATTACCTTCTGTCATTTTTGCTCCAACCGCCTGACCACCAAAATTCTGGAGGGAACGCAAAGATTGTTTTGTCCATCCTGCGGAACCCCCATTTACCGGAATCCTGTTCCGGCAAACTGTATTGTGGTGCTCGACGGGAAGGAACAGCTGCTTCTGGTGAAAAGAAATGTGGAGCCGAAAATCGGCCACTGGTGTTTGCCTGGGGGCTTCATGGAACTCAACGAATCCCCCGAAGCCTCGGCTTTAAGGGAATTAAAAGAAGAAACCGGATTGGTGGGAAGGGGGGCAAGCCTTCTGGGGGTCACCACCAGCCCGAGCTCCCATTACGATACCATTCTTATGATCGGCTATCTGGTGAAGCATTATTCAGGGGATATCCTGGCCGGAGATGACGCTTCGGATGTGCGGTGGTTCAACTTTGACCATCTGCCTGAAATCGCTTTTGACAGCCATGTTCGATTTGTACGCCAGGTTCTGGAAGCAATATCGGAGGAGGATTAAGCGGGGGCCCGGGCTTTCGGCATGCCTGCTAATCCGTTTCCTTCTTGGCTTCCTCCCAATATTGATCCAGTTTTTCCCTGGGAACAGATGCCGGGGTTTCATGTTTTCGGGTAAGCATCTGCTCCATGCTTCGAAACCGCTTCTCAAATTTCTTCGTGGAAACGGAAAGTGCGGTTTCAGGATGAATTCTCAGAAATCGGCCCACATTCACCAGGGTAAATAAAATATCTCCCAGTTCCAGAGTCATCCGCTCCTTTGATGGGTCGGCATTGTTATCCAGAGCCTTGATTTCCTCCTTGAACTCCGCCCACTCCTCTTCAACCTTTTCCATGACGCCTTGTACATCGTCCCAGTCAAACCCCCATCCTCCGGCTCTTTCCGAAACCCGGTAGGCCCTCATGAGAGCCGGAAGTTTTCTTGGAATGGAATTCAAAATGGAAGTATCCGAAGGCATTTCTTTTTCATTGCGTTTAATTTCCCGCCACTGCTTTCGAACGTCTTCATCGTTTTCGGCCATGGCATCCCCGAACACATGGGGATGGCGGTGGGTCATTTTGGCAAGGTTTCTTTCCGCAACGTTTTCGATGTCAAAACGGCCGGTCTCCCGAAAAAGATTGGCCAGAAAAAGAACCTGGAAAAGTACATCTCCCATTTCTTCCATAATATTTTCAGGGTCACCGGATTCCAAGGCCTCCAGGAGTTCATACACCTCCTCCACAAGATAGGCGGCCATACTTTGAGTGGTTTGCTTTCGGTCCCAGGGACATCCTTTTTCACTTCTCAAGATCTCGATCAGTTCTGAAAGTTTTTGAACATTTGAGGGCATTTCCAGCGTTACATCCCCTTCCATGTATTTTTTAGTTCTTTGAATTTGTTATAAAATTCAGCCTTCATGGATTCCGGAACCATTTGGACGATCTTTTCGGAAACATAAACGACATGGGGGGCCAGAATCGAATTCTTCATGATGGTCGCATTCCTGGGTAGAAAAGACGTGAGAATCACCAGAATGACCGAGACAATCAAAACCGCTTTCACCACGGCAAAAAGGGTTCCCAAAAGCCGGTCCACCCATCCGGCAGAGGCAATTTTCAACAAGTATCGAATGATCACCCCCACCACCCCAACCACCAGAAGCACCCCGCAGAAGATGATTAAGAAACCTGAGATGTCCCGATAAGAAGTATTGGTCACCCATTGGGAAAGCAGGTTGCTGGTCATTGGATAATAAGCGCTGGCCAGGTAAACCCCGGCGAGTACGCCTACTATGGATGACAGTTCTTTGATCAGCCCTCGAAAGATCCCTCGAATCAGGCAATAGCCCAGAATACAAGCAATGATGATGTCCAGCGAATTCATTTGCGCCTCGTTCTTCCTTCTAAATATGGCATTCAGGCTTTATGGCATTTAAAATTGTTGTTTGCAATCCCTTTTCGGTTTATGTTATAGCCTCTTTCATTTTTAAGAAATGGTTAATCCATGACAATATATGGTTGAAAATTCAGATATTAAAAAAAACCGGCTTTCGTTTCCGGAAATTACTTTCGCCCAGCAGCTCTTCGGAGAACACAATCAGAATCTCCAGATGATCGCCAAGGCCCTTGAGGTGACCATCAATACCAAGGGAAATACACTGATCGTGGAGGGTGACCCGGTGGATGTGAGCCTTGCCGGTAATATCCTTAACCAGTTGTACGCTATAATAAAGGAGAAGCGCCCTGTTTTTCCGACGGATGTGGATCATGCCATCAAGATCCTGAGCCAGGACAGCCGTGCTAATCTTAAAGATGTTTTCATGGACACGGTGTTTGTCAACTCAAAAAAAAAGCAAATCTCACCCAAAAATCTTTCCCAGAAAACATACATTGACGCCATACGAAACCATGACATGGTTTTCGGCATCGGACCCGCCGGCACCGGGAAAACGTATCTCGCCATGGCCATGGCTGTGGAGTCTCTCGCCAAAGGAAAAACCAGTCGCATCATTCTTACGCGACCCGCCGTGGAAGCGGGAGAAGCCCTGGGCTTTCTGCCCGGCAACCTGGCTGAAAAGATCGACCCCTACCTTCGTCCGCTATACGATGCGCTTCACGACATGATGCGGTTTGAAAAGATATCGGCTCTCATGCAAAATGGCGTGATTGAAGTGGCCCCCCTGGCCTTTATGAGGGGAAGAACCTTGAATGACGCCTTTATTATTTTGGATGAGGCCCAGAACACCACTTCGGAACAGATGAAGATGTTTTTAACCCGCATCGGATTCAGTTCAAAAGCCGTGATCACAGGGGATATCACCCAGACGGACCTGCCTTCCGGGACCTCTTCGGGCCTGGTGGAGTGCAAAAATATTCTTCAGGATATTGAAGGCATCAAATTCGTCTTCTTTACCAAGGACGATGTGGTCCGGCACAGGCTGGTGCAGAAAATTATCAAAGCCTATGAAGATTTAGAGGAAAGAAAGAAGAATAAAAAATTACAGGGCGGATTTTAAGACATGAAAAAACCAGGCAGTTTAGAATCCATCACCTCCCTTTTGAATGACAGTGTTTATGTCAAGTTCGGGCTTCTTTTTGTTGTGGCAACCATTTTCACCCTGATCCTTTACCCCAGTCTGCTCACCATTGAAAGAACCTATGCCATAGGGGATGTTGCGGAAAATACGATAAAAGCTTCTTTCGAAGTCTTCATTGAAGATGAAGAAGCCACTGAATTAAAGAAAAAATCAGCTGTCCAGGATGTGATCACCGTTTACGACCACCATTCAAACCTTAAAAGGATATTGGTTGAAAATATCAATGAAGCCTTTGACCACATGAGGTTTCTCATCCCCCAGTCGACGATGAAGGATACCCCTTCTTCTTCTGAAAATCGGGCCATAAATGGCGACGATCCCGGTTCAACCCCTGCACTCTCAACCCATGAAATCATCTGGCAAAACAAAAAACGCTTCGAAGAACTCATGGGGTTGACCCTGAGCGATGGGGCTTTCCGGATACTCTTGGATGATGGTTTTTCATTTAAAATCAATCAATTGACCATTAGCATCCTCACCCAGATCATGGAAAACGGCGTAGTGGCCAACAAGGAAATCCTTCTGAAGGAGCACGAAAAAGGGATTATTCTAAGAAACATTGACTCACAAACGGAAAAAGTCATCACCAACCTCAAGACCTATTACGGCCTAGACCAGGCTAAAACCATGGTAAGGGTGGTGGGTGATCCGCTTCTGAAGGGCTTCAACTATTCGCTGAAAAATCTTGTGGTGGATATGGTTCAGCGGTTGGTTCAGCCCAATATCACCTTGAATATCAACGAAACGGAACTGCGGAAAATCCATACGGCCCAGCAGGTAAAACCCATCCTTTACCGAATCATTCCAGGCGAGATGGTGCTGAGGGAAGGCGAACGGGTCACCAAAGCCCAGCTTGTGAAACTCAAGGCCCTGGCCGAAACCCAAGGCAAGGAAGATATTGTTAAAAAAAGTGCCGGTGGGGCCATGATCTTCATCACTATCCTGATATTGTCCTATGTGCTGATGATCAACATTCAAAAAGGGTCCGTGCTTAAAAGCAATAAAAGCCTTCTTTTTCTTTCCTGTATTCTCATCACTTTTTTTGTTTTCTCCAGCTTTTCCCTTACCCTTGTGGAAAGCGTCATTCATCAGACCAGCCCTTCCATTCCCTCATCCGCGATTTTGTTTGGAATCCCCCTGGCCGCAGCCGCAATGATCGTGTGCATTTTCATGGGCCTTGAAATCGCCATTCCCTTTGCCATGATCATGGCCCTTTTTACCGGTGTTATGCTTCAGAACCGCTATGATATGTTTTTGTTTCACCTGTTCAGCGGCACCATGGCCGCGTTCTGGATCAAGGAATGCAGGGAGCGGAAGGCGTTTATCACCGCCGGTTTAAAAATCGGTATGCTGAATATTCTCCTTTCCACCATTATCTGTATTTATTCCTCGGATTTTTCAGGCACGAAGCTCTTCTGGAGCTGGGTTTTCGCTTTCATGAGTGGCATCGGGGCGGGTATTATTACTTCGGGGATGTCTCCCCTGGTGGAAATGCTGTTCGAATACACCACGGATATCACCCTTCTGGAAATTGCCAACCTGGACCGGCCCATTTTAAGGCGGCTGATGCTGGAATCCCCCGGCACCTATCACCATTCCGTGATTGTGGGATCCCTGGTGGAAGCGGCAGCCTCGGAAATTGGTAGCAATCCGCTTCTGGCCAAGGTTTGCGGCTACTACCATGACATCGGCAAAATTAATAAACCCTTATATTTTATTGAAAATCAGTTTGACGGTCAGAATCGCCACAACAAGCTGGCCCCATCCATGTCCAGCTTGATTCTCATCAGCCATGTAAAAGACGGCGTGGAAATCGCTAAAAAAAACAAGCTGGGCCAGCCCATCATAGACATGATCCGGGAGCATCACGGCACCAGCCTCATCAGCTTTTTTTATGAGAAGGCCAAGCAACTCAAAGGAAAAGAAATTGTCAAAATAGACGATTTCAGATACCCCGGCCCCAAACCCCAGTCCATCGAAGCAGCCCTGGTCATGCTGGCTGATGTTGTGGAAGCCTCCTCCAGAACCCTGGAAGACCCAACGCCTTCACGAATCCAGGGCCATGTTCAGACTCACATCAACAAGATCTTTGCAGACGGTCAATTGGACAATTGCGAACTCACGCTGAAAGATCTTCACAACATCGCAAAAAGCTTCATCAAAATCCTTACGGGCATTTATCACCATCGGATCGATTATCCTGAAAAAACAATTTCATTCAGCGGGAAGGCGGGCAATGGCAGTTCTGATAGACAACCGGCAAAACAAATTCACGATGCCACTGGAGACCATAAAGCAGAAAGCACTGGTGGCCTTAAACGCCTTGGATTGCCCTGACGGCGAACTCTCCATAGTCCTCACAGACGACCCGCAAATCCAGGAACTCAACAGGGAATACCTTCATCGGGATAGGGCCACCAATGTCATGGCCTTTCCCATGCTGGAAGGGGAATTCCAGGACATTACCCCTTCCTTACTGGGGGATGTGGTGATTTCCGTTGAAACAGCCAACAAGGAAGCGCAAATGGCTGACATGAGCTTCATGGAACGTTTTGACCAGCTTCTTATCCACGGGATTCTTCATTTGTTCGGTTATGATCATGAACATGACGAACAAGAGGCTGCGGAAATGGAAGATAAGGCGGCTGAACTCTTAACCCTAATATCCGGCATGTAACCAAACGACCTTTCCATTCCTCAATCAGTCATGGATAAAAACCCCATTCAAATAACCAGCAGGTCTGTGGAAGACACCTTTGCCATGGGCGAAACCGTGGGCAGAGCCGTTTCCGAGCCTGTTCTCATCCTTCTAACCGGCGATCTGGGAAGCGGCAAAACAGCTTTTGTTCAGGGCCTTGGAAAAGGTCTTGAAGTTTTTGAAAATTATTATATCACAAGCCCCTCTTATACACTGATCAATGAATACCCCGCTAGAATCCCACTTTTTCATGTGGATCTATACCGGCTGAACGGACCGGATGATTTTGAAAGTGCAGGGATTTACCACATTCTGGAGGACGAAAGCCATGTGGTGGCCATGGAATGGGCCGATCTGATGGATGAAGCCCTTCTTCCGGACCCCATGACAGTGAATTTTACGATAGCAAACCATGAAAGCAGAATGATCGAAATATCCTTCGGCGGCAGTCGTTGGGATACGATGCGACATAAAATCATCAAGGATATGCAATTGAAGAAATGGCTCTAATCATTCAAAGAAACGGCGGTACTTCAGTGGCCAATCTGGATCAGGAATGAAATTATTCAGTTCGGAGCAGATGGCCCTGGCCCTGATTCTCGGCCTTGTGATTTCGGGCGTCCTGGTCTTCAGGACGTTTCATGGGATTTAAAGGGACGAATCAGAATAGAAAAGCCGGTCTTGTTTCTTGTTATAAAACCGACTTTATTATTCTAATGCTTCATCCATCAGAAATGATCTCATGGTGGAAATCAATAATGCCAGTTTCATCGGACAAGATAAATCCCATGCTCTCCTGAACCCGGTATCTGGCCTTGGAAACATAAATTTCCGCCACCCTTTTCTTTCGATCGGATTTCAAGGCATCCATGCAGAGGAGATATCCGATCAACACATCGGTGGCCATATTGACCAGGCGCAGGGCATGAAATTCCTGATACGTGGAATCCTTCTTCTCTTTCACGTAAGATACGGCGGATTCCAGGTGGCCACGCAATTCCCGAACCTGCCCGAACAAACCGCTTACGGGGGCAAAGTCCGTATCCTTCTCGTAATCATTCAAACGCTCAAAAACGATCCCTCCGATGACCCCCCCGATGGTGGCCACAATCTGAAGCTGGGTGGTACCCTCATAGATATTCGTGATCCGGACATCCCGTAAATGGCGCTCAACATTGAATTCGCAAGTGTACCCCACTCCGCCATGAATTTGAACGGCATCATAGCACACCCGGTTGGCCATTTCAGCTGCAAAGGCTTTGATCATGGGGGTCAACAAGGCGGAATATCGGCTGTACCGTTTAATATCATCTCTTAATTCGGCCTCTTTTTCCGGATGTTTATGGATTCTTTCTTCAATTCCTTCCTTAAGGTCAACCACGCGGGCGGTTTCATAAAGCAAGGTCCTGGCTCCTTCGATATTAACCTTCATATCCGTGAGCATTTCGTAAATGGCTGAGAATTTCAGAATGGGTTTTTTGAATTGTTGCCTGGCTTCGGCATATTTCCTGGCTTCCCGGTAGGCGGCTTCGGCAATCCCCACTGCCTGGGCGGCAACGGCAAGCCTGGCGCCGTTCATCAGGGACATGGTGTATTTCACCAAACCCATTTTTCGCTGGCCCAACAGTTCCGCCGGGGCATCATTGAACTGCATTTCACAGGTAGGGGAACCTTTAATGCCCAGCTTATGCTCGATGCGGCGTATTGTCATACGGGGTTCCCGTTCGTAAATGAAAAGCGAAACCCCCCGGCCCCCGGTGGATCCCTCTTCCGAACGGGCCATGACCAGGGAAATCTCGGCGCATCCATTGGTGATAAACCGTTTGACCCCGTTTAAAAACCACTCCCCGTTCTCATTCTGCTTGGCTTTAAGCGCCACGGATTGAAGGTCCGAGCCCGCATCCGGCTCCGTTAATGCCATGGCCCCGAGAACGGTTCCCGAGGCAAACCTGGGCAGGTATTTCTGTTTCTGCTCTTCCGATCCGAAATGGTAGATGGTATCCGCGATTTCCTGCAAACCGAAAATATTCATCAGGGAGGCATCGGCCCGGGAAATCATTTCGGTGGCAACGGCATAAATGATTTTAGGCATATTGATGCCGTCGTATTTCCGGGCCAGGGTAAATCCCCCCAAATCGGATTTTTTCAGGCGATCCATGGCTTCCACAGTTCCCCTGGCGTAAATCACTTCACCATTTTCAAACCTTGCGCCCTCCCTATCGACTTCCGGCGCACGTTCAGCCACAAAATCCCCTGCAATTTCTCCCACGATCTCCAATACCCTGTGATAATTATCCCTGGTGTCTTCAGCATCTTTGGGTGCATGGGGATAGGCCTCCTTTTCAACAAAATCATCCTCTTTGAAGGAGATGATCCTTTCAAGGTCCATATGGTTCATATGAAATCGTATATCAGGGTTGTCCAGATAAAAATTCGACACTGTTTCCTCCTAGGATTTTGCTTTGTAGGCTTTGATCATTCTTGGAATCACCTCATGAATATCTCCCACGATTCCATAGTGAGCAATGCTGAAAATCGGGGCTTCGGGGTCCTGGTTGATGGCGATGATCCGCTTGGCCGCTTCCATGCCGGCCCGGTGTTGGATCTGTCCGGAGATTCCGCAGGCGATATAGAGGTTCGGCCTCACCGTCACCCCGGTCTGCCCCACCTGTCGGCAACGATCCAGAACTCCGGCATCGGCCACCGGCCGGGAAGATCCCACCACACCCCCCAGGACATCGGCAAGGGCTTTCACCAGGGCAATGCCTTCGGGGTCGGAGGCCCCCATTCCGGCGGAAACAATGATCCTGGCTTGTTTCAAATCCACGGCCTTCTCTTCTCGAACGGCCTCCAGAACTTCCGTCAGAAAACAAAGATCCGGGACGTCACATTTCTCTTCCACAATGGCCACATCTCCGAGGGTGTCCGGATCGACCATTTTCATCACCCCGTCCCGAACCGTCGCCATACTGGGCATGCTTTCAGGGGAAACAATGGTGGCAATGATATTGCCTCCAAAGGCCGGACGAATCTGAAGGAGAATATTGTCAAATTCCTTGTCTTTAATTTTGTGGCTTCCGATTTTAAGTTGGGTGCAGTCTGCGGTCAATCCGCACTTCAGTTTTGACGCCACCCGGGGGGCAATATCCCTGCCCATGGTGGTGGCTCCGAAAAGAACAATTTGAGGATGGTATCGGGTTAGGGTCTGGGCAACGACTTCGGCATAGGGGACCGAGGAAAAGCAGGCCAGCCTTTTATCGTTGGTGTAATAAACCCGGCTGCAACCGTATTGACCCAAAAGAGGAAGCAGGTGTTGCTTTTCAAATCCCATGGCAACCCCCTCCACCTCCACATGAAGCTGATCCGCAAGACGCTTGGCTTCACACACCAGCTCCAGGCTCACATCGGCAATACGGTCTCCGTCAAATTCAATGAATACCATCACGTTTTTATCAACTGCCATACGACACTCCTATCCTATGATATGCTCGTCCACCAGTTCCCTCACAAGGGCTGAGATACCGGCATCCGAGTTTTCAATCTGTTTGACTTCCCTGGCCGTAAGAACCACACTATCAATCTTTTTGACTTTTGTGGGGGAACCGGACAAACCGCAACGATCCGGATCCGCTTCAATGGCCGCGGCATTCCATTCTTTAATGTATTCGACCGGATCACACAGGTCCGGAGCCAGATAGGCTTCGTCGTAGGACGCTTCACAAACCCGGCTGTCCACGTTTTTATACATCATCACCTTCTTGGCCGAAGCGGATCGTGGAATGTTGGCACCCCCCATGACCGTGATCAGGACCGGGTAGGCGCTTCTTACGATTTCATACCCTGATTCCACGGTTCGTTTTACGGTGATCTTGTTTTCATCCGCCGCCATGACTCGGGAAACACAGGTCAATTGGTTGATACCGAGTTTTTCGGCGATCTGGGGGCCCACCTGGGCCGTGTCCCCGTCAATGGCCTGCCGTCCGCACAAGATCAAATCAAATTCCCCGGCTTTCTTAATGGCTGCGGCCAAAACATAGGAGGTGGCCAATGTGTCGGCACCTGCAAAAAGCCGGTCTGAAATCAGGATCACATCATCCGCGCCTCGAAACAGGCATTCCTTTAAAACATCCTTGGCTTTGGAGGGCCCCATGGTAATGGCTGTAACGGTTCCCCCAACTGTCTCTTTGAGTTTAAGCGCTTCTTCCAACGCATTCATGTCTTCAGGATTGAAAATTGCCGGCAAGGCATTCCGGTTGACCGTTCCGTCCGGCTTCATGGCTTCCCCCGAAAGATTGTGGGTATCCGGAACCTGCTTCACCGTAACCACCATTTTAAGTCCCATAGAACAACACCTCCATATAACGTTTCCCGAAGGAACCGGTATTTTGCTGATGAATTAGAAAGAATGTTTTGGATTTGATCTTGTTTCTCGTGTTTTCCCAAGCTGGGTCTGTAGATCCGAACCTATAAATCGCCTTTTAATGACGCGTTAATTAACAATCCGGGCCGCTTGATGTCAAGAGCTAATAAAACGGGAAACCAGCATGCTTGAATAATCAAAGCGAAGATGCTATAAACCGGAACCCATTTGGGAAAAAATAAGAAGCCCCTTATTCAACAAAAACATGGAGATTCAATCCAAAATGAAAATCAAAGCCCGCCTGCTCTTTGCTTCCGCCTTGTGTTTTATATTCACCCTCACCGCATCAGCAACCATGGAACCCCCGATGGATAAGGCTGAATTAAACCGAAAAATCGCAACCGTAAATGGTGTTGAGATTAAAACAAAGGATTTTAAATGGGCTTTTTCCAGTGAAATGATCCGCTTAATCGGAACCATGGGCTATTTGAACAAGGATGAGGAAGCCGAGCTGAAGAAAATGACCTTTGATCGCCTGATCAACCGCGAATTGCTCTACCAGGAAAGCCGTCGGGAAGGCATTGAAATCAATGCCATGGAGGTAGAAACCGCCTATAAGAAAGCCCGCAGTGAAATAATGGCGCCGGTGGACCATAAACGAATTGAAGAAACCCTGGATTTATCAGTTGCGGACATCAAGGAAGAGTTCAGGCGGGCTTTCGCCGCACAGAGACTGGTGGATAAGGCTGTCAAAATAGACCGAACAGCCTCAAGTGACGAAATCAAAGCGTACTATGAAGCCAACCGGGATAAGTTCAAGGTGGAAGGTGAGGTGAAGGTGAGCCATATCCTTGTTGAAATACCAAAAGATGCGCCCCCGGCCCAGAAAGCCATGGCTCGCAGCAATATTGAAATGATCAAGGAACGGCTGGACAACGGGGATAGTTTTGAAGAATTGGCCAAGCAATATTCCAGCAGTTTCGACCGGGTAAACGGAGGAAACATCGGTTTCATCCAAAGGGGCCGAAGTGATGCCAATTTTGAAAAAGCCGCCTATTCCCTGCAACCCGGTGAAATCAGCGATATTGTGGAAACCTCCTACGGCTACCATATCATCAAGGTTACCGAGAAGCAGCCGGACCCGGTCATCCGGTTTGAGGATATCCAGGAAGACTTGAAGAAATTTCTCATCGCAGACCGGGAGTCCACGGCCATTGAGAATTTCATAAACACTCTGAAAGCAAAATCAAAAATAGAGGTGTTTGCCACCCCCCTGGAAATTCAGCAGTTCCAATTCTAAGGAATTAGCAGGACTCGTCCGATCGCCTGCCTGCTCTCAACATAAGCATGGGCAGCCGCAGCTTCTGCCAAGGGGTATTTTCGATCAATAAGAATTTTAAGCTCTCCGGATGCCGCTTCTTTCAACAACCGGTTGATCAGGTCATGCATACGCTGTGACGACATTTCAGCGCCCTGATAGTAACCGGTAATACTCTGATTTTTTTGCATCAACGGCATGATATTGTATTTTTTAAAATCTCTTCCGGCAAATCCCATGGTGACAATCCGGCCCCTGTATGCCAAGGCCTCAAAACTTTTTTGCAGTACTTCCCCGGATACCGGATCAATGATCAAATCAACGCCTTTGTTATTTGTTAACCGTTTGACTTCCGTCACAAAGTCTTTGTCCTTGTAGTTTATCCCTTCATCCAGACCCAATTCTTTGAGCTTCTCCAGGCGATCATTACTGGATGCCGTGGCAAATACGGTGGCGCCTGTCCTTTTGGCCAGTTGAATGGCCGTTGTTCCCACACCACCAGCACCAGCATGGATTAAAACGGTTTCTCCTTTTTTAAGATGCCCGAATTCAAAAACACAGTCATGGGCCGTTCCGCACATAATGGGAACCGGGGCTGCTTTTTCAAAAGATAAATTGTCCGGAATAACCCAGGAGGTATTTGCCGGAACGGCGCGCTTTTCCGCGTGGGAACCGTGTTGATTGACCGTGGCCACCCTTTGACCGATTTTTCGGTCTTTAACCTTTTCACCCACTTCAATAATCACACCGGAAGCCTGATACCCGCCACAATGGGGTGTGCTCACCAAAACACCGGCACCACGACTGAGTACATCACCGCCTTCCAAGGAAACGACCTTCACATCGATCATGATTTCTCTGGGTCCGCATACCGGATCAGGAACATCTTCATATTTTAACACCGACGGATCACCGGTTTGATAATACACCGCTGCTTTCATGATGGGCTCCTTTTTTAAGCATGAAACATTTTGAGTGTTTTACTGTCTTTTGCTTGATCGGCTCTTTTTATGATACCGTCCGGGCTATGATCAGCGGTGATATGGATCATCCGGTGAAATGCAACCTGGAATCGATCTCCTATGCATCGATCTTCTCCGGACGGTTGATGCTGATCACCGGGCAGGCGGATCTTAAAACCACCTGTTCCACGGTGGCGCCCAACAGGGTTTTTTCTGGGTCGCCCTCCCGGGTGTGGTGGGCCATGATAATAAGATCCCCTTGTTTTTCCCTTGCGTATTTCAGGATTTCCACATAGGGAATCCCTTCCCAAACCGCAATTTCATAGTTGTTCAAACCCGAAAGCTTTGGAAGATAGATATCCTGCATTTTTTTCCGGGCTTTCAGAATCTGCATTTCGATTTCTTCCTGATTGGGCATAGAGTCAACATCCTGCCGGATATCCAGTGCGTGAAAAATATAAAGCCTTGAGCCGATGGCCCGGGCCATTTTAACGGCAAATAGAAAGGCATGATAGGACGGCCCCGAGAAATCGGTTCCCAGAATGATGTTGGAAAAGTACTGGGTGCAGGACCGGCATGGCCGACTCACGATTAAAACCGGGCACCTTGCGCTTCTCACCACTTTTTCCATGGTGCTTCCCGCAATTTGGCGAAACCTGGTGGCTCCGATATCATCCTCCCTGGTGTTCGAGCCCATGATAATAAGGTCCACCTCTTCCTTCCTGGCTGTTTTGAGGATTTCCGTATGGGGTTGCCCGACTTGGGTCCGAATGGTGATGTTCTTGTTCCCGGCCATCTGGGCTGCATAGGTATTTTTCATTTCTTCTTCCACCCAGGCCAGATAGTCCGGTTCCACCACAACCTCTTCGCCGGTTCGAACATCCACGGCAAAGGGGCTGTATCCCCGGGAAGGGTATCCGAACACATGAAAAACATGAAGGTTTGCATTCAATTTTGCAGTCAGATCGAATGCCACCTTTGCGGCGGCATCACATGCGGGTGAAGCGGTTGTGGCAAATAGAATTTTCTTGAACATATCCCCCTCCCTGATCATCGGCAAGCCGGAATTTATTCAAATTTCGATCGGTATTTTTGATAGTCCGCAAGGTTATTCACCACCCTTGCCGCCATTTCAAAGGTGGGAAAGGTGGGAAGACCCGCCTGAAAATAGCGCTCTTCCGCCATTAAAGCAAAATCAAGCCCTTCGTTGTCATCCTTTTCCACCACGGGAATGATGGGTTTTTTCATGATTTCCTGGCCTTTGAGGGTGGTTTTGATCATCATGTCCACCCCTTCCCGGCCCCATCCCATACGTTTAATCATCCCCACGGGCTGGAGGAAAATCAGGGCGTCTATATTAGGGTCATCCCGCAGAAGCTCTGCGAGTTTATCGAATATCTGTTCCCCCATCATGGCTGGACCGATATCCAGAGGATTCTGAACACTGGTTCCATGGGGAGGCACGATTTTGGTTAATTCTGCAATGGTGTGGTCCGAAAGCCTCGGCACGGTTAAGCCTTCTGCTTCCGCCACATCGGTCATGGTCACACTCCCCCCCCCTGCCCCGCCGATGACCGCAATATTTTTTCCTGTGGGAAGGGCAAGCCTCTGAACCGCAGACAGCGTATAAACCAGCTCATTCAGCGAGGTGACAGCAATGATTCCGGTCTGTTTACAAAAGGATTTCCATAATTGATAGGAGCCTGCGATGGCTGCCGTATGACTCCTGGCCGCTCTGGACCCGCCTTCGGTCCTTCCGCCCTTGAAGATCACCAAGGGTTTTATCCGGGTGATCTTCTTTGCGATTTCAAAAAACCTTCTCCCGTCTTTCAATCCCTCGATATAGGACCCGATGCATTTTGTTTTCTCGTCCTGAAGAAAATAATCCAGAAAATCGCTTGAGGACAGGTCGCTTGAGTTCCCGAAACTCACCACCTTGCTGAAGGCCAGCTTATTATCCGCGGCTTTATAAACAAATTGCCCGGCCATCTGACCGCTCTGGGAAAAAAAAGCCGTATGACCCGGTGCATGGGGGAAAAAAGGCTGGAAGGCAAGGCCCCCTTCCGGGCAGTACAGCCCCATGCAATTTGGGCCCAGCATACGGATTCCCGCGTCTTTCGCCATCTTGATCATGGTCTTTTCAATTTCCGCAAAATCCTCCCGGCCCGTTTCGCTGAAACCCGCCGTGAACAGATGAACGAATTTCACCTTTTTCTCAATGCAATCCTTCATGACCTCAAGAACGACTGTGGCCGGAACAGTGAATATGGCAAGATCCACATCCTCCGGAATGTCGCTGACCCGGGCATAGGTTTTAAAACCCAGGGTGTCCTTGGCTTTTGGATGAACGGGGAAAATTCTTCCCTGAAAATTCTGGGCAATGGAACCTTGAATATAATTCCTGCCCTGGTCCGGCCTGAAATGTTTTGCCGATGATGAAACCCCCACCACCGCGATATTTTTCGGAAAAAACAATTTTTCTAACGCATGGGAACCTTCTGAAACCATTGACTCAAATCCTCCGGTTAAGTGATTCGTTTATCTAATATTCGACAAAATCCCTGGTTGAGCTATTAACACACCTGTAAAGAATATTTACATTGTGCAATAATTGCAACAGAAAACTAAAAAACCTGACGGGTTCGGGAATGACCCGATTATTTTTTCATGAACCTATCGCTGCCTGTATCTCTCGGTGATACCCTACATAACGGTTCAATGTTTTCTCATTTTTTCCGTACTTTGGAAAGCCCTTTAAGATCTCTTCAAAACGGTCCTCGGCTTCCCTCTCGTCCTTGATCGAGACGATTCCATCCGTGATGATGTCCACCAGACGGTCGGCATAGATGATGATCCGTTCCTCAAGGGTGGTTAAAGTATAATCTTTCACCGGCAAGCCCAATTCAAGTGCTTCCTCCTGGCTGAGTCCGCCTCGAATATGCTTTTCCATCAACGCGTTGATGGATTCGGGAAGCCCTAACTTCAACCCCATTTCCGCTCCCAGTTTACCGTGTTCCATTTCGTGGGTTGCAGCTTTTCCCAGATCATGGAAAAGTCCACCGCGTCCGACAAATTCCATATCAAGCACCTTGCCTGTACGCACCGCAATTTCTATCGCTTTTTCCGCAACTTTCACACTGTGTGCGATATCCTCCCCGGAGAGGCCTGCCTTATGCAACATATCAATGTCTTCATCCTTGATTTTGATGTCCATGGAATGGCTCATGTTTTTCTCCTTTTTTTTATTGAATAACCAGCCGCCAGAGGATTCCGGCTGCTGCACCCAAGGGCACCAGATAGTGAATGGGCCAATGAAATCTTTGCATCAGCACCAGGGAACAAACCGCGGAAACCAACGCAAAAAGATCCAGGCCCCCATCGGGCAGAAGGACTTTATATCCAAACCAGACCGCCAGATTCAAAATAACGCCC
The DNA here is from genome assembly GCA_013791935.1 of Desulfobacteraceae bacterium. Taxonomy (GTDB): domain Bacteria; phylum Desulfobacterota; class Desulfobacteria; order Desulfobacterales; family UBA5616; genus VMSV01. Next base: position 33,762 of record VMSV01000203.1, read on the forward strand.
ACCACCGCGGCTGTAACCCCGGTAAGAGCCGCATTGAGACGCTGATTTCCGGCCATGGCCTCAATATAAGGAGCCCCGGCAAAAATAAAGAAAAAGCAGGGCAAAAAGGTCACATAGGTTGTGATCAGAGCCCCCAGAATCCCGGCCACCAAGGGGTCGAGTCCTCCCGGCAGGTTCCAGGCTCCGATAAAGCCGACATACTGGGTAACCATGATCAGCGGTCCGGGTGTGGATTCGGCAAGACCCAGACCGATGAGCATATGTTGCATGCCAAGCCAGCCTTTGCCGACGGCCACATCCGTGATGTAGCTCAGCACCGCGTAAGCACCACCGAAAGTGATGAAGGCGGCTTTGGTAAAAAAGAGGCCGATCTGCGTCAGGGTGTCGCCGGTTCCCCGCCAGAACCAAAGGGCTCCCATGGGAATGACCCACAATCCAAGACAAACCATAAAGACCTTTGCCACATGAACGATGGATGGCGGAGAGTTTTGTTGACCCGGGTCTGAGTCGGTTTCACCGAGACACTTTCCGGTATGTTCATCAAAATTGCCCTTGCAGAAAACTTCCGGCAGCCATCGCCTCAGAATCAGCCCACCCAATGCGGCACCGGCAACGATGTATGGAAACGGCACCCTGAAAAAGTAAATGGCCACAAACGCCAGGCCTGCAAAACCATAAAGAGCACGGTGCTTAAGCGTTTTTTTCCCGATTCGCATCACAGCTTCCACCACCACAGCGGCTACCACCGGCTGAATACCGTAAAAAGCGGCTGCCACCGAAGGGATCTCGATATGGGCCACCGCCAGGTAACTAAGCGCCATCATGACAAAAATCGACGGAAGAACAAACAACCCCCCCGAAACAATTCCACCCCATGTTCCGTGCAATCGCCAGCCGATGTAGGTAACCAGTTGCTGGGCCTCGGGTCCGGGAAGCAGCATGCAGAAATTGAGAGCCCTGAGAAATTGATTTTCATGAATCCACTTGCGCCGCTCCACCACTTCCTGGTGCACAATGGCAATCTGCCCTGCGGGACCGCCAAAGCTGATGAAGCCAAGCTTGATCCAAAACTTCAAGGCCTCGAGGAAGGCTGGCTTGGTTCGAGGAAGGGGATGGTTTTCTTCTGTCATGGGTCCTCCATTTTTAAATCAGTGATTCCTATTCCATCATCGTCTTGCCGGCGCTTATCTCAAAGGCAAGGCCATGAAATAGAATGACTGAATCCGCCTTGGTCCACAGGCCGACATAACCGTCCAAGGGACGATCCGCTTCGTACTCCAATAAGGGGCGGTTTTCAAGAAAAGCCTGAACATTGCACCCCTGAATTTTCACCCCAAGTTCATGCCATTCTTGAACCCTCACCTGAAGATCAAACCTCACCCTCTCCACGCGCCGGCCGTTTCTGAACTCAAAGAGGATGGCATTGTGTTCCAGGGCATTGATCCGAAAAACAAAGTAATTTCCCCAGTCGCGAATGGCAAAGGCAAGCCCCCCGGCTTGGTCGATGATTCCGGAAAGAGGCTTGACCCTGACCCTTGCCGTGCCGTCTGTCATATGACTGTCTTTGGCGATGGCCATGGGAAAGTAATGATAGGCCCCGATATTGTCCAGGAATTCCTGGTATCGCTTGCCCATGACAAGCATCATGGCCTTAGATACCCCAGCCGTGATCCAGGAACTGAAATCAGAACCATCCTGAAGAATCATGGGTGTTGCGTCCATGGTTTTTTTCTTCCAGTTGCCGGTAATCAGATGAAAATTCCCGGGAGCATCTTCCCGAACCGGTTCCAGGATATCGTACTTGCCCTGGAAAAAATCGTCCGTCAATCCTTCCACCTGTTTGGCATTTTTCAGGGCCATGTCCAGAAGCCGACTGGTCCCCAGAAGACGGCCCAGTTGATCCAGGGATTCCTCCATGGGGCCCTGGTCCAACCGGTTCAAAGCCGCCTCAATGAGATCCCCCTTGAGGGTGGTTTCAAATCCAAGACGGTTAAGAACATTGGCCATATACTGGATACGCAGGGATCGCCCGTAATAAGCGCCCGCACCGCCGGCGAATTGCAGCCGGACATAATTATGCTCCGAATCCTCGCCGCACAGGGCGTCAATGGTTGCAAAATGATACCCGAAACGCATGCTCAGGTTCATATAATCATGGGAGACCAGAGCATAGCTGCCCCCCCCCAATCGGCCTTCCCGGGGAAGGGTTCCGCCCACCATGAGGGACATGAAATTGTGAGCCCCCACGGCAATGGTGCTGCTCCAGTTCACCCCCGGATGGGTCAAACCCTTCCAGATGGATCGGAATGGCACGGAGATCACGTCGTGGGCATTGATCTCATCGCAGGTAGTGAGGCCCGAGCTGAACCCTCCCCCCAGGTCCATGGCAAAAAGCGAAACTGGAATCGTCACGCGAAGACGGACCGTATTGCTGATTCGTTCTGCAACCTCCCCGAATCGGAACATTTCCCGCACGGATATCTCATGGCAAAACCGAATGATATCGTGAATCGTCCGGCATTCATCTTGATTAAATTGAGGAGAATCCGGGTCGGTGAGGTTCAAGGGTGAAATGGAATCCAGGAGCCGCTGCATTCTCAGATGAACCGGGCTTGCAAAAATGGGACGCTTGACCGGATGAATGCTGCGCGTCAGTTCTTCAACCTCTCCGCCGTAGACCCTGGACCGACTGGCCCACAGGGTGATTTCCAGCCCATTCCGGAGAACCTCCGTTGCGTTTTTCGTATCAAATAGTGCCGGAACCCCGAACTCCCGTGCCACCGAAGCCAGATGACTGGCCACGCCCCCCATGTCCGTGATGACTCCCTTGACCTTGCTGATCCAGGGGGTCATGGCTGTGGAAGCGGTTCGGCTTACCAAAATGGTGTCCGGGTCCAGCCCGGAAGGAGTGGAATCTGTTTCGGGGTTTTGCATCATCAAAACCCGGCCGGCCACAATACCGCCTGAAGCGCACTTTCCACCTTCAATGAGGATGGGGTGACCCGGATAATCCCGGGTTGTTTCCTGGCTTTGTTCCCCGGGCTCCGCCACCACCATCAAGGGTCGAACCTGCAACATGAATAGACGGTTGCCGGCATCCATGGCCCATTCAATATCCAGAGGGCGGCTAAAATGTTTTTCCAATTGAATCGCTGCCTCCCACAAGGGTTTGAACTCCTCCCCATCCCCGAACCCTTCCGAAGAGGAAACCTCTTGACTGCCCTCCCCTTCCCGGTTCAGAATTTTGAATTCGTTCTTCTCCATCAGAAAGGACCTCATGGGGGAAGCCTCACCTCCCACCAGAGCATCCCCGAGACCTTCCATCGCACTAACCCGGATGGTCTTTTGATCCATGCCCACGGGATCGGCCGTATATAAAACACCGGCAAGGAGGGGCTCTATCATTTCCAAAACCAAAACGGCCATGGGGGTTTCCCTATCATCCAGACCATGATGGATTCGGTAGGAAAAGGCGCGGGTTGAATATTTGCTGGCCACCACTTGTTTGTAGGCTTTGCCCAACTCCGAAGCCATTACATTCAAGACCGAGGTGTATTGACCGGCAAAGGATATCTCCCCGTCTTCACCGATGGCACTGCTGCGAACCGCCAGCCGCAATTCAGACGCACCCCGGCCGGAAAGTTTGTTCGCAGCAGTTGCCAGGGCCTCATGAATCTCTTCCGGCAGGGGGTTTTCCATGATCCGTTCCCGGATCTTCCGCCCTGCGGCTTCCAGGGCACCGGGATCATGGGCGGAAACCTCCGCCAGGGTCTCATGAATAAATCCGGCCAGATTGTTTTCTTGTAAAAACAACCGGTAGGCTGCGGTGGTAATGGCAAACCCGTCCGGGGTGGAAAGGCCCAAATCCCGCCTCATGACAGCAAGATTCGCGGCCTTGTTCCCCACATCTTTCCCATGGCGAACCTCAATGGCGTCTAGGGGGAGAGTCAACTCATCGGTTTCCCATCGGACCATCGGGGTAAGTTCCTCCAAAACATTCCGGCGAAGGCTGTTCAAAATGGCTGTCAAACGATCAAATCCTTCACTCGAAAGTCCTGACAGGGATTGAACCATTCCATCCACTTCGGCCAACAGACGGTTGAAATCCCGCTCAACGTTTTGCATGGTAAAGGGTCGATTGTTATAGTAGGTCTGTTCCAGATCGCTCATCAGGGTCAGAGCCCCGCGATTATGATCCAGTAAAGCCCTGAAATGGCGATACCGCGCTGTCTCTTCGGCATTCAACCCGGGCAGTAACTCACAGGTATCACCGGTTTTCTCTTTGTTGAAGAAGCTCATGCCAACTCCTTTCAATGGTTTTCATGGGGTCGTTGATTATTTTTTCAGGGTTGATGCCGGATCCATGGCTGCCGGAATTTGAATATCCCGGCCGAAGATCGCAAACCCCAGGGTGCCGATGATTCCAAACACAAAAGCGGTCACCAGGTTTACCTCAGGGCTGATTTGCCATAAAAAAGCTCCCCCCAAGGCGGCAAAGGCTACAAAAATATCCCGGATCAGGTAGTACAGGCCGAACATGCCCGCCCTGCAGTGGTCCGGGGACAAATCCATGATCAGGGATTTTCGCGTGGGCTCGCCGAATTCCTTTAATCCGCGGAGGATGAATGCCACCATGAGCCATTTCATGGAGTGACTGTAAAGAAGCACAAGGGGGAAGAGTGTGAAAAAACCAAAGGTGATGAGTACAAAAGGCTTTTTGGCACTCCGGTCGGCCAGGAAAGCCACGGGAATGTAGATCAATACGGCCGTTGCCATCTCAAGGGTGGTGAGCAAACCGAACTGCAAGGCGGAAACCGGTTCCGAGATGATTTTCATGCTCCAGACCACCACAAAGGCATAGGGAATCTGTTCACAGAATCGAATGAGGATATCCGTGACCAGAAGCCCTTTCATGGAAGGATTCATCAAGGCCAGCAGCTTCAAGGGATTTTTCTCCGGGGTCAACTCGCATGTGTCGGGATTGGATTTCCTTTCCTGAAGATCGTCCGGAATCATTTTCTGCTGCAGAACCAAGCCCACCAGCGAAAGAACCAAAGCCCCGCAGAAAGCCAGGCGCACCCCGTCTTGTTCCCCCCATACCGCAATAAAAAGGCCGCCCAATAATGGGCCCAGGGCCATGGGGATGCGTTTTACCATGGAATGCATGCTCACCCCCATGGTTCGCTTGTTCTGGGGCAATACGTTATAAATCAGGCTCATGGTGGCAGGCAGGGAAATGGCCGACCAGGAGATGAAAAGAACCGCCCCGATGAGAACCGCCTGCCAGGCCGGAATCAGAATCACCAGAAGAAAACCTACCATGGCCACCAGGTTGAAAATCATCAGGGATTTCTTGGTGCCGATCCGATCCGCCAGGTAGCCTCCCGGAAAGGAGTACAGGGCCGAAAGCAGGTTGTCCATGGCCTGCAGAAGGCCGATGGACAGAACCCCGCCCCCCAGGGCCAGCATATAGATGGGAAGGAAACGCTCGGCCATGCGCTCGCCCATGCCCACGAGGACCACCATGGACAGAACGCCCACGGTGCTTTTCTTTAAACCGAGAAATCCGGCAAATCTGGAGGCACGGACTTTAAATGTATCAGCTGTTCCCATGATGGGTTAACCCCTTCTCTGCCTTTGGTAATAGGAATACAGATTATCAAACAGACAATACCCTTCGGCCATCCGGTGGTCATCCTCCAAATGGGCGGATACAAGGCCGGTCAGAAGGGCGTTAAAACCGGCGGTTTCGGACCTGACATATTTTTCATCTTTTAAATCAATATCATGGACCACTTCAGCCAAAGGACCCAAAGATTTGTCCTGAAGTGAAAAAAGGGGGGCTTGTCAATCGTTTCGTAGAATCAATCACGTTTTTTCATTGATTTCATAAATGGTACCGCCAAGGCCATCGGAGACTTCCTGGATATCCCAATAGGCGTTCCGAACCTGCGCCATGGAGGCAACGATCTTCCGGTAGGCCTTCTCCATCTCATCCAAATGTTGAACAATCGTATGGGTATCGTTTCGGCCGGACTTCAACAGATCTCGAATCATCTGCACGTTGATTTGCATGGTCATCAAGGGCGTATTGATTTTATCACTGAGCCCGCCGGCCAATTTTTTAATGGTTTCAAGTTTCTGCAGTTCGAGGGTACGGGTAACATTGTGAATAATGCCCTGGTAAGTCAAAATATCGCTTTGGGCTGCTCGGTCCACAACAGCGTTGATGACCACATCAATTACTTCGTTGCCGGCGACCTTCCATTTCGCCACATATTGCGCATACCCTTGTTCTTCCAATTGCTGCAGCAACCTTTCCCGCTGGTGTGGATCCACATACAAGTCAAGAATATTCCGTTGATTCAGATCGCCGGTCACTCCCAAAAGCGCCATACCAGCCGGGTTCAATTCAATAAAAGAACCCGCCTTATCCACCCGATAGATCATTTCATTGCTGTTTTTTATAATGCTCGAAAGCTTACGGCGCTCTTCTTGAAGTTCCAGTTCCTTGTTTTTCAGATCGGTGATGTCCACCAGGGTATGGTCGATACGCCGGGGCATGCCACCGCCGTGCTCTACAAAAAGGGTGTTGCCCATATCACGCACCCATTTTATTTTGTTGTCGTTGCTGATGATTCTGTACTCCATTTCGGAGCTTTCATGGGTATCTGGAAATCCGTTGTAGTAAACCATAACCCGGGGCAAGTAGTCCGGGTGGACAAAATCAAACAAATGGCGTTTGCCGCTCAAGACATCTTTCATGGAGCAGCCCAGCAAAACCTCCACATATTTATTGAGCAGCAAGATGTCGTTACAGTCGTATGGGGCCATGGCAATGAGCATGCTTTCGCTTTCATCAAGGTGACTGCGCAATCGACGATTTTGGCGTTCCAACTCAATGATTCGATCCTCAAAGTCCGTAACGTCCGTCAAACTGCAACAAAGACCTGAAGTATTGGCATATATCCCGCCAAGCTCCAGGGAAGATATTTTTAAACGGACTTGGCGTCCACCGCTGGTTGAACGCTGCAATCTGAAGCTGATGCCTCCTGCATTCGAACAATCCTCCTCAAGTTGCTGCAGAAATTCCGCCACCAGGGTACGATCGGAATCAACCACCAGGCTCAATAAAGAGTGGCCGATGATCTCACCCCGGTTTTTCCCGACCATTTCGCACAATCCTGTATTGGCGTAAACCACGCGGCCCATGCTGAGGATGGCCACACCTTCTGAAAGCATTCCCATAACATGACGAAAGGGCATGGGATGGGTGGAAGGAAAGGCATCGTCCTGAGGCTTAGCAATGATTTGCTCAGCATGTTTTTCCATGAAAGGCATGTCCGGCTCCTAATTTTAAAGTTTCCCGGAATATGACAAAAATACCGGCGGGAGTCAATTGCATATACATCCTGGATTCTTTTTCTAAAAGAATCCAGGATGCCGGTTTTTGAACACCCCCATTTTTTCAAGCTCCATGGAACCTTTTTTTGTAAAACCTTTAACCATCAAGCTTTCCCTTTTGATATTGTGTTTAGCTCTCCATGGGCAGGAAAGCTCCTCATGCCGGTTTTTGAACACTCCTGATCATTTCTCCGTCCCCCTATTCCGGATCTTCTCCGAAATTCTTATTTTTCAAAGCTTAATAACCCGTTTTTATTGGAACTATATTCTTTCATTCCACAATGGCACAAGCGTTGCAATTTAACGGTTCAACCAAGAAATACAAAGGGGGAAAGGATATGAAACCAACTAAAATAATTATGTTTTTAATCGCTTGGTATGCCACTGGATTTTACATCACCGTATTGAGCGGTGTGGAGACCTACAGACAGGAACACCAGATCTCATCCAGTTGGGCAGCCCAATCCGGCCCCCGACAATAATTAAAGCAAAAAGGAAAGACCCATGACGTTGAACCCTAAACAAGGAGAGCGAAAAATGACCCTGAAATATTTCAAGCTTTTAATCACTGCCTGCTTGACCATCCTGATTCCGGCCGGCTTTTCTTTTGCCGGTGATGTGGATCTTTCAATCAAAGGAGGGTATTTCCGGTATGATGAGCCTGGCGTGAATATTTCCTACACCGGCATGGTCTCAGGGCTTCAGGGTGCTTATACGAAATCCTTCTCATCATGGTCGTTCAAAATTCAATCTGAAATCATGTCCGGCAACCTGAATTATCACGGCCGATTGAACAATCACCAGACCATGGATGGGGCCATGGTGTCGTCCCATGAGAACAGCGGCTCCTTAAGTTACGGGTCTAATCTATGGTATACCGATTCCGTGGTGTTGGTGGGCCGATCCTATGCAAAAAATCAGTACAGTCTGACCCCCTATGCAGGCCTGGGCTTTCGTTACCTGAATAATCCGGACAATCCCGATGTGGCCTACGACTACCGCAGGCAGATCACCTACCTGTATTTTCCAATGGTTTTGGAATTTCAAAAAACCTTGTCCAAAAACCGCGCCTGGGGAATCACCGGTGAGATCGACCTTCTTCTGAACGGTTCGGCTAAAGCGGATCTTTCCGATGCCTCTGATCAATACAATGATCTTTCCTTCAAACAGTCCCTGGGGGGATGCGTTAAACTCACCGGCATGTATCATCGGGATATTCTGGGCCATGCGGTTTCCTTAAAGCCCTTTGTGGAAATGTGGTTGGTGGATGAGTCCGATACGGATGTCCTTGAATATGACGGAGCCCGTGTCATGGTACAATCCGCAGACGGGTCTTACGGAGATTATCGCGAACCCTCCAACATCACCCTGACGGCAGGGTTGCAGTTGAATATCATGTTTTAACCCTTTCTGTTGAAAACGCCAAAGTCCTCAACGGAAAACGGGTGAATGGAGATTTCCATTCACCCGTTCTTTTTATTAGGCCATGGGGCAAGTCCCCTCAGGATGTTTTTGCAAATCCCCTTTTCTTCTGTTATGAAAAACCACTTCGGCAAAACCGTGATTTCGGTCATGGTCGTGATGACTCATAACCCTTGAACCGTTGCTGTTTTTTACTCTGAGAGGGAAACATGATCAAACGCTATTCTCCTTGAAAACCGACATCAAACTCCAACTCATAGTCTTTGCCCTAGTGGCTGCGGCCTTTACCACGATTTACATCACCCAGCCCGTCCTGCCGGTTTTGCTGGCCGAATTTTCAACCACCCTGATTCGGGTTTCCATGACCGTCTCCATGGTTATTTTAGGCATGGCCATCTCAAACCTTCCCTTTGGTTTTCTTGCGGACCGGTTTCCCATCCGTCCCATTATTTTAATCGGAGGTTTGATGGTGGCGACCTTTGGTTTGATTTGCGCCTTGGCCAACGACATCCGGTTCTTAATTACCGCGCGTTTCCTTCAAGGGCTTTTCATCCCCTCCATGACCACCTGCATCGCCGCCTACCTGGCCAAAACCCTGCCTGCTGAAAAGCTGAATATGGTCATGGGCTCCTATGTCTCGGCAACCGTACTGGGAGGAATGACGGGCCGTCTCATCGGCGGTCTCATCCGTCCGCCCATGAACTGGCGTCATGCCCTGGTGGCTGCTTCCATCCTTGTCCTCGTGGCGGTGATCTCAGCCTACAAAGGCCTGCCGAAAACGGTTCCCAATCCTGCCCGCCATGAGACTTCAGCGGGTTTCCTTCAGTTTGTGGGCCGAGGCGACCTGCTGCGCCTCTATTTCTGCGGCGGGGGAAGTTTCGCCATTTTCTCCTCCATTTTCAATTATCTGCCTTTCCGCCTGTCTTCCGCGCCCTTTAACTACTCCACCCAACGCACCACCCTGCTCTACCTTGTCTATGTGGTGGGCATTTTCATGGGACCCCTGGCCGGAAAAGCTTCCAACCGGTTCGGAACAGGCAGGACCATGCTCTTGGGCACTTTCATTTTAGCCGGGGCATTGGCCCTGATCCTGTTCCCTTCCATCGTCATGGTGATTTCCGGTCTGGTCTTTCTATGCGCCGGTTTTTTCGCCATTCACACCTCGGCTGTGGGAGCCCTGAACCACAAATTGACGGCCGGCCAGGGAACCGCCAACGCCGTTTATGTGTTGTTTTACTATGTGGGCGGATGGACCGGCATCACCCTTTCGGGGTTTTTCTATAACATCGGCGGTTTCCCGGCTTCGGTATTTTTTTGCTTTTGTCTGTTGATTTTTCCCCTGGTCACAGGCTTTTTGGAGTTTAGAAATTTTAAAACCTTTCCTGTTTAGGAACGGCTATTAAAAGAGTCGATTCTTCATGATATATCCATTTGATATTAAATCATTAAACCCTTCCAAACTTTTTTCCCTTCTGCACCTTTTTTCATGGACACAGGATAGGACATCGGCTATATAAGATAGCCACTCGCAACGAAAAACCAATCACGCTAGGATCATTGAAAATTCACATCCCCTACCCCTGCCTCGAGAGGGCCTGTAAAAACAGGGACTTTGCCATGATCTATCCAACGGCGGATTTTTCCACAACCCATACAGGGCTATTGAACCATAAAAACAATCAAACAAAAAAGGTACCAAAATGAAATTGAATTGTTTAAAACCCTTAAAACTCTGTGCTTTGTCTACCCTGGTTGCATGGGGGATAGCGATGTTCCTGCCTGTCCTGGCCGGTGCCGAGGGGCTGATGGATGTTTTCCTTCAGGCCCAGGAAAAAGATCCCTTGCTTAAGGGGGCCTATTACAAGCAGCTTTCCATCCAGGAAGGACGGAAGCAGGCCATGGCCAAGCTTCTGCCCAATCTAAGCGGCTTCGGTGAGTATACCAAAACATCCCAGGACATCAAAAGCAGTGACAACACTGTTTTCGGCGTGGGGAGCACCGACTTCGGAAGCACTCATTACGGCCTCACCCTCACCCAGCCCGTCTTTCGCTGGGACAGCATTGTCGGCTTTCAGCAGGCCAAAATGCAATCCATGCAAGCGGAAGCCGAATATCACGTGGCCCGGCAGGACCTCATCATCCGGGTGGCAACCCTCTATCTGGAAGCCCTCATCGCTCAGGGCCAGCTTCACTTTGCCGACATTGAACAAAAGGCTGTTGAAAAGCACTTTGAACTGGCCAGCAACCGCCACAAGATGGGCCTCATCCCCATCACTGACCTGCACGACGTCAAGGCCCGGCATGCCAACATCAAAGCCAAGGCCATCGAAGCTCAAAACCAGTTGGATGACTCCCTTCAAGCCCTGCAGGAAGTTACTGATGGAGAAATCACCCGGCTCGAGGAACTGAAAACAAAGATCCCCCTGGCCAGCCCCGAGCCTGCGGAACTCAACTACTGGGTAGACGCAAGCATCAAACAGAATCTCACCCTCGCCCTTTACCATCATGCCGTGGATGTGGCCCGGAAAGAAGTCGATCGCCAAAAAGCCTGGCGATATCCCACCCTGGATCTCGTGGGCAACTACAGCAATGACAATACCGATGGCTCCCTGTTCGGGGGCGGCAGCGACGTTACCAACACCGACATCGGATTAAAACTCAACCTCCCGATTTACCAGGGGGGAGAAATCAGTTCCCGGGTTCGCCAGGCCAATCACCAGCTCAGTTACGCCGATCAGGAACTCACCCGGCAGCAACGCGCCGTGGTCCGGCAGGTCCGGTCTTCCTTCCTCGGGGTAAAAAGCGCTTTAAGCCGCATCGACGCCCTGGAACAATCCGTGATTTCCAACAAGCTCGCCCTGGAAGCCAAACAGGAAGGCTTTCTCTCGGGTCTATACACCAGCCTCGCGGTCCTGGATGCCGAACGCGATCTCTCCTTCATCAGCATCGACCATGTTCGGGCCCGTTATGATTACATCCTGAACAGCCTCAAACTTCGCCAGGCCGCCGGCACGCTCAATGACGCCGATCTCATGGCCATCGATCAGTGGTTTAGCAAATAGAATAAACCGTCACCACCAGGAAAATGTCGCATAGGGGAACATTATGTTAAAAGGATTGCGTAAAAAATTCGGGAAAAAAGCCACCGTCAAGAGCCGCCGCAAAATGCAATTCGAGGCCTTGGAGCCCCGCATTCTTCTTTCCGCGGACCTGGGGATCGACCCCGGCAACCTTCCCGGGGCTGAATTCGTACCTGCTGCCATTGAACAGCCCCTGGTCCATGAAACCAATCCCCAGGACCAGGTCCTGACCGGCAACCCCGTGCCTTCCATTTCAAGCCCCCAACAAGCGGCCTCCCGCTTTGAACTGATCCTCATCGACGCAGGCCTTCCCGATGCCCAAGCCCTTATCGACCCTATCAAAGCGGCTGGAGGGAATGACGGCACCGTAACCTACGCCATCCACCAGCTCCGCCCTGATGAAGACGGCTTCAGCCAGATCAGCGAGATCCTCAAGGATACCGGAGAGGTGGACGCCATTCACATCCTGAGCCATGGCAGCCAGGGACAGATGAACATTGGCAGCGTCACCCTGGGCCTGGATAACCTGGATCAATACAGCGATCAGTTCGCCACCTGGGGTGCCAGCCTCTCCGAGGACGCCGACATTCTGCTCTATGGCTGCAACATTGCCTCGGGCGACAGCGGATTCGACTTCGTCACTTCCTTGGCAAATCTGACCCATGCTGATGTTTCCGCTTCCGACAATGCCACGGGCAACGGTGTCTATTCCGGGGACTGGGTTCTTGAGGCGAGCAGCGGCAACGTGGAAACCAAGCCCCTGAATCTTTCCGATTACCCCCATCTTCTTTTCTCCCTTTCTGGAACCAACGGCAACGACACCCTGATTCTTGACGATGATGGAACGGCCAACAACGGGCAAATGAGATACAGCTTTGATGGCAATACCTGGACCTCCTTCAGCCTGGGTGGGGATGATCTGGCCATTCAATTGGGCGCGGGAGATGACACCCTTGAGATTCGAGGGTTTGACACGAGTTTTACCCAAGCCGTCCGTCTCCTGGGCGGGGTCGGAAGCGACAGCATCACGGTGAATGAAAATGTCTCCATGGCCGCCAGCCAGATCCTGATGGAAGCCGAAAACATTGCTATTCACAAGGGAGCCTTCCTGGATGCCACGGTCAATGGCAGCGGCGACGGATCCCTGGTGCTCAAGGCCGAAGCCAACGGTTCCGGACTCCTGGGGAGTTTGCTCAGCGATGTGGCCCAGGCCGCCTTCGGGGATGACGGAGTGGGCGAGGCCATCGCCGGTTATGTGGATGGTGCCGGTCTGCCCTTTGATTATCTCCCGGCCCGAACCAACATTGTGATTGACGGTGCCACCCTCACAGGAAAAAGCGTTTCCGCCTCAGCCACCTCTTTCATTGGAGAACAGGATTTAGCCATCCCCTTTTCCCTGAAGGCGCTGGTGGCCATTGCCGGGGCTTCTGTCACGGTGACGGACAGCACCATCACAGCCACCGAAGGGTCTGTAGAGTTGTCATCTTCTTCGTCCATCACAGTTGATAATACGGCCAAATCCCTGGGCACCCCCCTGGCGGATGCAGCAGGAAGCGTCACGGTGGTGGTCAGTGAATCCCGGACCACAGTCTCCGGAGCCTCGGCGATTGAAGCAGGCGGGGATATCAATGTTCTGGCGGATAATACAACGGTTCTGAAAACCGTGGCTGACGGAACCGTGGGCGGCATGACCCAGGCCGGCGGCGTTGTAGCCGTGACCGTGGCCGTCACCAATACCCTGGCCAGTCTGGAAGGTGAATTGCAGATGGACGGCACCGGCGCCCTGAATGTGAAGGCGTCCTCAAGCAACACCCTCACCACCACGGCCGTATCCACACCCGGAGGTGCCGACGGCGAAGGCGGACTCATCGGGTCCCTCCTGGGAACCAACAGCATGAAAACCGGGGATGGAACCGGGGAGACCACCACCAGCCCCCTTTCCCTGGCCGGAGCCCTGGCCATCTCGGTGCTGACCCAGAACACCGATGCCCACATTCAGGCCGACGACGGCGCCATCAACAGCACTGCAGTGACCGTGGCCACGGAGTCCGCCGGATCCGTCACCACCAAGGCCGATGCCAGTTCCACAAACACCCCGTCGGCCACCGTGGGCGGGGGTATCGCTGCGGCCGGAAACATCATCGTCACCACCAATGAAGCCTATATTTCCGGCAGTGCAACCTTTACCGGCGCCACTTCAATCACGGTAAAAGCCGGAATGGCTGAGGATACAACCCATACCTCCAGCGTCACCGCCGTATCCGGGGCCAGTTCCGGTTCCTTTGGCGGAGCCGGTGCATTTGGATTGAATGTTTCCACCAACACCACCTCGGCTTTCCTGGGATCGGACAGTGACCTGAATTTGGGCGGGGCCAATCTGTCCCTGGACGCCGTCAACCGCACCAGCAATACCGTCCTTGCCACCGGAACCCAGGCGGGAACCGGCGGTTTTGGTGCAGGGGGCTCCCTGGCCCTCAATATCGGGGTGAACAACACCCTTGCCGAAATCCTGGGCACCACAGCCCTGACCGGTATCAATGCCCTGGGTTTGACCGCCCTGGGGGAACACACCCAGAGTACCACCTCAGAAGCCGGAGCCGGAGGCGATGTGGCTCTCAGCCCGGCCATCGCCCTGGCCGTAGCAGTGAATGAAACCAGTGCCTTGCTGCCCCAGGGAAACACCCTGCTGCTTGCCGGCGGTCTGGTTCTCACAGCCACCCACAGCAGTTCCCAGACCACACGGGCCAAAGCGGATGCTGCTGGAAAAAGCGCCGGGTTCGGGGTTGGCCTGGCCTTGACCGTGGACGTTGAAAATGCCATGGCCCAACTGGATCGGAATGTAACATCCGGTTCCGGCAATGCGTCCATCACCGCCTCTTCAAAGGTGGATGCCAATACCATGGCAACGGCCAGTTCCGCCGGAGAAAAAACTCCGGACAGCACCGGGGATGGAACAACCGGAAAGACCACCGCCGACAGCCAGACCACGGAAGGCTTGAATATGGCCACCGGCCGGGGTGAAGTGAAAGACAAAACCAAGGATCTTCCTCCCCCCGAGGCAAAAACCGGGGATGGGGACCTCAGTGTCGCAGGGGCCTTGGCCGTGAATGTGGCAACCTCCCAATCCACTGTCGAGATCACCGAGGGGACAATCCTGGTGACCGACGGCAACCTCACCCTTTCGGCATCCAATGACACCGATGCCACAGCCACGGCCGATGCCAGTGCCGTGGGTACCGGCAATACCAGGCTTGCACCGACCCAAACCCAGGGCAGCACAGATTCAACCATCACCAGCGGTCTTTCCCTGACCTTTGCCGACAACGCCAAGGCTGATGCCCGGGATACCCTGACCCGAAGCACGGGCAGTTGGCTTACCGACGGATTCAAGGCCGGAGATACCCTCACCCTCAGCGGCGACAGCGGAACCGACACCCTCAATGGAACCTACGCCATCGCCGGGGTTACGGAAACCACCCTGACCTTCATCGAAAGCGTTTCCCTGGGCAATAAAACCATTGATAACACTTCGGAATTGACCCTCAAGAAAACATCCTCGGGCACGGAAACCACCCTGACCTTGTCCGGCTCGTTGACGGCCAAGGACAACGCGGCCAACCAGTGCGATTCCCTGATCCGTTCCACGGGAACCTGGAGTTACCAGGCAGGGGATGTTCTTGCCATCACGGGCACGGAGCGCAACAACAAAACCGTCACCGTGGAAAGCATCTCCCAAGACGGACGGACCCTTACCTTCACCCAGTCAGCGGACCTTGCGGCAGAAACCCTCTCCGCAGGAACCGTCACACTGGCCAAGGGCGGGGAAAATACGGTCTTGACCTGTAGCGGTGTGGGAGTGGCTTTCAAGCAGAACGCATCTTCCCCGGATACCATCGTGCTGAGCGGAACCACCTGGACAGCCAAAGGGTACTCTACCGGAGACACCCTCATCATCAGCGGCTCTGTCCACAACAACGGAAAATATACCATCGGCTCCATCTCCACGGACGGCACGATTCTCACCCTGAAAGAGGGGGTTGCCCTCACCGAAGAACCGGGTGGCAGCGGAATTCGAGTGGACCGGCTGGCCCCGGGTCAACTCAACGGTCCGTCCCAACTAACCTTCACAGACGCCGGAGACAATGGGGATACCATCACCCGTTCTTCAGGCAGCTGGGTGGAGGATGGTTTTGCCATCGGTGATGCCATCACCATCAGCGGCAGCAACGCCAATGACAACACCTATGTGATTAAGGATATTCTCAACGACGGCACCCTGGACAATGCCGTCCTGGTCCTGGCCGATGGCTATTTTCTGTCCAACGAGGCCAATACTTCGGGTATCCGGGCAACCCTGCTCACAAGGGGTGAAACCGCAACTTACAGCGGCACTGCGGCCCAGTTGACCCTGACCCATCACGCCGACCGGGCCGACTGGATCACCCGGGACAGCGGAAGCTGGATCAAAGACGGCTTTGCCGTGGGCGACAGCATTGCCGTAACAACGGGTGAAAAGGTAACCACTTTCACCATCACGGAAGTATCCGAACTGTCCATCACCCTGTCCGATGAAGCGAATCTCAGCCCTCTCACCCCTTCGGAAATTACTTCCATCAAACGGGCCACCAGCGAAGAAGCTCCGGCCACACCCGGAATCGGCATCGGGGTGGCTGGGGCCATAAACGTTGCAACCCTTCTCAACCGGTCCACCCTGGCCGGAGACGTCACCGCCAGGGGCATCACCCTGGAAGCGGTCATGGACAGCCGGGACGCTGAGGACACGCAGCACACCCTGGGCGCCAAAGCAGTGTCCGGGGCCGGAGCCGGTAATGTTGGCGTTGCAGGGTCTTTGGCCGTGGACATCGGGGTGACCGAAAGCCAAGCTCTGGTGACGGGTACGGCCATTCTTCACGCAGGCAATGAGGCCGTGAGCCTGAAAGCGGAAAACAAAACCAGCACCACCACCCAAGCCACGGCCAAAGAGTCTGCCACCGGTGCCGGGGGATTTGGCGCCGGGGCCTCGGTTGCCCTGAATGTGGGCGTGAACACATCCCGGGCTGAAATCCAGGGAAATGCCGGATTAACCGATGCCGGGGCTTTAAGCCTGATCGCCAGCGGAGATCATGCCGCCGTGACCACCGCCGAAGCCGGTGCCGGGGGCGCCACAGCCCTGGGTGGAGCCGTGGCCCTGAATGTCGGAATCAACACCACTACTGCCAACCTGCCTTTGGGTTCCGGCCTGGCCCTTGGCGGTGGATTGACCCTCCAGGCCGACCACAAAGGGTCGGCCGCCACCACCGCCAAAGCGGATGTTGCAGGCAGTGAGTCCGGCTTTGCCGTGGGCTTTGCCCTCAATGTTCAGGTGGACCAAGCCGAAGCAATTCTGGACAGGAACGTCACCTCATCCTCCGGGGATATCCAACTCCACGCCCACACCGTCAGTGACACTTCCGCCTCCTCCACGGCAGGGGTCAACGGGGCGGACAAAGAGAAGGCCGAGGGCTCGGGCGAAAGCGATGCCAAGGCCCAGGTGGACAAACAGTTCGGTTTTGCCACGGGACAAAAAGCCCTGGA
>VMSV01000100.1 GCA_013791935.1 Desulfobacteraceae bacterium
AGACAGCGACCTGGACTTTGTTAAAGAAGAAGCCTGGTTCAAAAAACTTCTGGCCAGCCTCAAAACCTGAAGGCCTTGAATTGGAGAAGATCTATTCCAGACCCCTGATTCCGCTCCTCATCTCCTTCATGGCCGGGATTGCCGCAGGATATCTTCTTCCCTGTTACGCTCCCCTGCTTTATCCCGCCAAAGGGTTTTCGGTTCTTGTGGTCCTCGCGGTGATTTTCAGACAAGGGATGGCGCGGTTTTCTCCCCTGGTTCTGTTTCTCTGCCTCGGATATTTTTCCATTCAACTCTGGGTGGCCCCGGATTTTCCCGAAAATCATGTGACCCGGTACATGGATCAGCGGGAATGGGAAATTACCGGTGAGATTTTTCAGCCCCCCATTGCTCCTGCCAAAAACAGGGCCCAATTCTATCTGGAGATCCATTCCCTGGCTTCCGGTCCTGCGCGGCCTTTCCCTGTCTGCGGACGTATTCGGATTACGGCACTGAATCCGTCCTTTGACCCGGTACAAGGGGATCGGGTGAGATTGAGAAGCAAAATAAGATCTTTTCGTAATTTTCTAAATCCCGGGGCCTATGATTACAAAACCCATATGGCCTTTAAGGACATTTCGGGGTCGGCGTTCGTATCCGGGGAAGATCTGCTTTGTTTGAGGCCTGCGCCGGAAAAAGGCACTCCTTTTCGCCAAAAGATTAAAACCCTCATGGAAGAAGCTGTGAAAGGTCCTTCCAGGGAAGTCCTTGCCGCTTTGATTTTGGGGGAGAGTACCGGGATCGATCCGGCTTTAAGGGAAACCATCAACCGCTCCGGGCTTTCCCACCTTCTGGCCATTTCAGGACTTCACATCGGCATTGTGGCGTCGGCGGCGTTTTTTATCTTTCGATATCTTCTCTCTTTCAGCCCCTTTCTGATTCGCCATGCCTGGACCAAAAAAATCGCAGCCCTGGCGGCCCTGGGCCCGATTCTATTTTACGGGTGGTTTTCCGGTATGTCTCCATCCACCCAGAGGGCCGTGATCATGGTGGCAACCTTTATGATGACGTTCCTTTTTGAACGGGATCAGGACATATACAATACCCTGGCTCTGGCGGCCCTTGTCATTTTGATCGTTCATCCGCCGTCCCTGTTCATGGTTTCCTTCCAGCTTTCCTTTGCTGCGGTTTTTGCCATTGTGTTCGGCATGTCCAGGCTTCCAACCTTGGCCGGACCGGATTCCTCCGTGGCCGTAAAATGGGGCAGCCATCTATTCTCTTTTTTGGCCGTGTCTTTCTTCGCTTTCCTGGGAACCCTGCCCCTGGTGATGTTTTACTTCAACCAGGTTTCTCTCATCGGAATGGTTTCAAATCTTGCGGGTATTCCCCTCATCGGCTTCCTTGCGGTTCCCTTGGGGTTGATTTCCACGGCAGCCGGTTTTTTCAGCCATGAGGCAGCATACGCCGGGTTTTGGCTCTGCGGAAGACTGCTGGATGTTTCCCTTGGAATCGTATCCTATCTGGCTTCCTTTGAATTTTCCGCCGTGAAAACCATCACCCCGAGTTTTCTGGAAATCGCCTGTTTTTATATCCTGATTTTCGGGGTGTTTCAGGTGAAAAAATATCAAGCAGCGAGGATTCTGGTGGTCATCACATTCATGGTCATGACGCTGGATGTGACCTACTGGGTGCATCGGCGGTAATTTTCTTCGGATCTTCGCGTGACGGTGCTGGACGTGGGCCAGGGGTTTTCTTCCCT
>VMSV01000259.1 GCA_013791935.1 Desulfobacteraceae bacterium
GAGTGATGAGTGAAGAGTGAAGAGTAATGAGTGAGGAGTAATGAAAACCATGAACGACCCTGTGAACCATTTATGACAAA
This sequence comes from Desulfobacteraceae bacterium, assembly GCA_013791935.1. GTDB lineage: Bacteria > Desulfobacterota > Desulfobacteria > Desulfobacterales > UBA5616 > VMSV01. The sequence goes on from VMSV01000259.1 coordinate 81, forward strand.
ACGGCCCGTAACGTTTACCTACATTGTTTTTTACCTTCTGTTTCTTCCGGATTTCTGGCAGGGTTTGATCGGGATTCTGGCATCTTACTTCATCGCCCCGGAGGTGATCAGTCGGGAGCACGACCGGATTAGTCAAATCCTGGTGTATTCTATGCTGGCTGTGATCGGATATGCAGCCTCCCGTCCGTTGGGAAAAGGCATTTCAGGTTTGTTAAGAAAATGGATTCTGGCAAAATAAGGGAAAACCTCGAAGATCCTCAATCCCATGCCTTTGCTACGGGTCCGGTGGTATATTCATCATCAAAGATGTATTTCATTTTACTTCTCCGGAATTTTCTTATGGATATAGGGTCTTAAGTAATAGTATTTTACTTGATATCACTTTTTCATCATGATACCCATTTTTTCGATAGTGCGAATTTTTTATCGACACAGTTCTACTCACCCATTCATACAGGAGGAATTTAATGAGGCTTGGCAGTATTCGAAAAACGGAAGCGAGAAATTGGCCTGATGGCAAAGCGCGGTTCTTTACAGTTTTATTCATCTCTCTATGTTTGCTTCTTCCCCAGGCGGGATTTGCAGCCTGGAGCAGCAACCCCATTGTGGTTGCCGGGGATTCGGAGGAGCAACGCCGGCCCCAGGTCGTCTACGATGGAGCCGGCGGCTATTATGTGTCCTGGCAGGAAAACAATGGAAATGGCATGTTTGCTCAGCATTACAACGCTGCGGGAAATGCCACCTGGAACGCCCCTGTTCAGCTCAGCAACACCACTGATTCTTCCCTCCAGCAGGAATCCACAGCCGACGGCAGCGGCGGTCTGCTCGTGGCATGGAATGAGTATGATGGAAAGGATGATTATATCCAGGTACAGCGCGTTAACGTCAATGGTACGATCGCCTGGGCCGCAGGCGGTGTGCAGGTCATCAATGCCGGGGAACCCTGGATTGCTGCTGACGGAACCGGTGGCGCAATTGTCATGTCTTACAATGGGCGTTTCGTCAATCGAGTGGCTGCTGACGGAAGCCTGCCCTGGGGGGACGCAGACAATGCGATCTCATTCAGTTCCAGCTCGAGCGCCACCAAAATTGCTCCTGATGGTGCCGGCGGGGCGATCCTCCTCTGGAGAGAATATTCCGCCTTTGACGGGGTGGCCGTGCAGCGAATCGACAGCGACGGAAACTTTGTCTGGAACAGCGGCGATCCTTTGCAGATCAGTTCGGATGGGGGCTCATACAGTTGCCCGCGTTTGATCCCCCAGGAAGGGGGTGCCATTGTGGCCTGGTATGAGAACGGTGTGGTCCGGGCGCAAAAAATCGATGGCGATGGAGAGATCCAATGGACTGCAAACGCAGAGGCGGTTGCAACCGGTCAATCCCCGAATATTTTGGGTTTGGCATCCGATGGTGCCGGGGGCGCCTTCATCGCCTGGGAAAACTCGGGCTTGGTCCGGGCCCAGTATATCGATACGGACGGACAAGTGGTTTGGGACGACCCGGTGGACATGAGTACGGATACCAATCTGGATGATATCCCCCAACACCCTGCGTTTATCATTCCCGACGGCCAGGGTGGGTTCATCACAACCTGGTCTACCGATGACCAGGAAATCAGAGCCCAGCGCAGCAATGCGTCCGGAGACCTCCTCTGGACGGCTACCGGCGCCCTGCTCGCCACCGGAACCGATATATACTATGGCCCCAAACTGACCTCCAACGGCCTGGGCGGCGCAGTGATGGTTTGGGTTGATGACGAGGACGATACCGGGACGAACATCATGATGCAAGGCGTGAGTGCTTCCGGAGTGGCCGGCGACCCTGGCTTCGACGAGGAAGAAGAATGCCGCAGCAGTGACGGCTGGTGCTTTGTGGGATCTCTTGGGGCCTTCCAGGCCACCCCTTCGGCCGGAATGGTTTGGTTGTGCATCGCTGGGCTGATCGGGATTGTAACCGGCCGCAAGCGATAACGATCGCGCTTCAGCGTGACAAAGACCTGAATATTCAGGGCCGGGATGGGGGATCACTCCCGCATCCCGGCCCTGATAAAATTCTGGTCCCTTGGAAATTTCCTGCCGGTTTTTGCTTTCCTGTTCTCCAAC
>VMSV01000159.1 GCA_013791935.1 Desulfobacteraceae bacterium
CCGTTCCATCCAAGCACGCATTGGCCACATCCGATACTTCCGCTCGGGTGGGTCGAGGTGAATGGATCATGGATTGCAGCATCTGGGTGGCGATGATCACCGGCTTACGTCTTTCAATGCACTTGCGGACGATTTTCTTCTGAATCAGAGGAATTCGTTCTGCGGGAATCTCGATGGCCAGATCCCCCCTGGCCACCATGACGGCATAGGCATGGTCCAGGATTTCGTCGATATGGTCCACACCCTGCTGGTTTTCGATCTTGGCAATGATTTTGATGGGACTCTTTTTCTCATCCAGAATTCTTTGAACCGCCAAAACATCTTCCTTATGCCGTACAAAGGAGTGGGCGATGAAATCGACTTCCTGATCCGCAGCAAACCGGACAAATTCCTCGTCTTTGGCACTGAGGGAGGGAAGATTGATCTGGACACAGGGAATATTAACCCCTTTCCGGCCCTTGATGGAGCCGTCATTCATGACCACGCAGGTCAAGGTGTCGGCATCCTTATGGACAACTTTCAACCCCACATCCCCATCATCCACCAATAGCCAGTCATCCACTTTCACATCACCGGCCAATCCATCGTAATTGACACAAACGCACTCCCGGCTGGAGAGTTCATCCTTCGCCCCCCGGACATTAATCATATCGCCGGCTTTTACATAAATATCTTCACGGGTGGGCGTGGTTCGGATCTCCGGACCTTTGGTATCCACCATAATGGCGATACGATCCGACACAGCTCTCACATTGGAGATAACCTCTATCGCCTCTTGTGTGGTCTGATGAGCGGTATTCATTCGAACCAAATCCATACCGGCCTCGTAAAGGGTTCTGAGAAAATCAGGCGAGCATTTGGCGTTGGATATGGTGGCGATAATCTTTGTTTTTTTGATGTTGCCGGGAATTAATTTTCTCATTGGACTGGTTTTCCATCAATAGGGGTTTCTGAAATGGCTGTTTCATGAATTGGATTCCCATGAAACACGAAAATCAGTAGATTTCTACCATAGTCCTTGCCGATAATCAATGACTATGCAGGGGGATGGCACCCACGTTTTCTGAAGGGACAGAGGATGCAAGGGTCTGGTTTACCAATAAAAACGCCCCTTGTTTTTACAAGAGGCGTTTTTTGGGTATATCATTTTGGTGTCGATTGGTGCCGAAGGGGAGACTCGAACTCCCACTTTCGTACGAAAACTAGACCCTGAACCTAGCGCGTCTACCAGTTCCGCCACTTCGGCAAAATCAACCTCATCAAAGCAATCATTATTAAAAAGATTGATTTAATACAAGAGGTGTTTTAACTATAATTTTTTAAATTTGTTGTCAAGCTTATATTGAAATTCAGGAATGCGTAAATGGAACTTATTGAAGGATTAGATCAGATCAAAAAGCCTTACAGGAACGCGGTTGTCGCCCTTGGAAATTTTGACGGGGTACACATCGGGCACCAGGCTTTGCTTCACCAGGTGATTGAAAAAGCAGAGTCCATCGGGGGAACCTCTGTGGCCATCACTTTTGAGCCCCATCCTATCCGGGTGCTGAAGGAAAAGGGGCATCCGCCCCTCATCACTTTGTACGAACAAAAAATCGACCTGATTTCAAAAACCGGGATCGATGTACTCATCTGTATCCCCTTCACCCTGGAATTTGCAAGCATTACGGCCTCTTTATTTATTGAGGAAGTCTTGGTGAAAATCATCGGAATGAAAGCCATTATCATCGGAGAAGACTATAATTTCGGGAAAAACCGAGAAGGGAATCTTGATCTTTTAAAAGAGTACGGGGTAAAGCTCTCTTTTGATGTGAGGGTGGCAAACTGGATTCTCACACCCGGTGGCAGCAAAAAACGAATCAGCAGCACCCGTATTCGAAAAATGGTGATGAATGGAGAGGTGGAAAGAGCTCAGGGTCTTCTTGGCCGGCATTATCAAATTCGGGGCACGGTGGAAACCGGACGCAACAGGGGAGGCAAACTTCTGGGTTTTCCCACGGCAAACATCAAATTACATGATGAATTATGCCCGAAGACCGGGGTGTATGCCGTAACCGTGGCCTTTAACGGCCATGCCCTTATGGGGGTGGCCAACATCGGGTACAGCCCCACATTTGACGACCACATCTACACGATTGAAGTGCATATTCTTGATTTTGATGAAGACATCTACGGCAAAAACATCCGAGTGAATTTCATTCACAGAATCAGGGACGAGAAAAAGTTCGCAGGAATCAAGGAATTATCCGAACAGATTAAAAAGGATATTGAAAAGACTCGACAGCTTCTGGCTGAATAAACAAACTGTGGTTATGTGATTAGGTGATTAGGTGGTGAAAGTTCGCTTGTTTTGATCCATGTCTCATCACGCTTCACGAATTACCTTCCATGGGGAGATGTACAAAATGGCTATATTGAACATTATCACTTATCCGGATAAATTTCTGACCCAGGTGGTCAAACCGGTTGCAAACATTGACGGCGCCTTGCAGGAGATTGTGGAAGACATGATTCAAACCATGTACCATGCGCCGGGAATCGGGCTTGCAGCCATCCAGGTGGGTGTGGATCAGGGCATCATTGTTTATGACATTTCACCCAAAGAACCGGGACAAACCCTGAATGTGCTCATCAATCCAAAAATTACCCACGGCGAGGGCTCCATCGTTTCGGAGGGAGAGGGTTGCCTGAGCGTTCCGGATTTTACCTCTGATGTGAAAAGATTTGAAAAAATCCAGGTGGAAGGACTTGATCGCCACGGCAAACCGGTTTGCCTGGAAGCCGATGGGATGATGGCCATTATGCTTCAACATGAAATAGATCATCTCAATGGCAAACTGTTCATAGACAGGGTCAGTCAACTCAAAAGGGAGCTGTATAAACGCCGCAGACTAAAACAGTTGAAAAACGAGTGAAAAATCCCTTAAATATTATTTTCATGGGAACACCCGATTTTGCCGTGCCGGTCTTGCATGCCCTGCATCATGAGGGGCATCATCTGGCTTTGGTGGTCACCCAGCCGGATCGGCCCAAAGGAAGAGGGAAAAAACCGGCTTCCCCGGCTGTAAAAGTTGCGGCCTTGCGTCTGGGCTTGCCTGTTATTCAGCCGGAATCCATTAAAGACCCCGGACTGGTCGATGCATTTGCCGAGCTGAAACCGGATGTGATGGTGGTGGTGGCCTATGGACAGATTCTGCCAAAGGCCATTCTGGATATTCCAGGGTTGTGCGCCGTAAATATTCACGCTTCCCTGCTTCCCAAATACAGGGGCCCCGCTCCCATTCAGTGGGCTGTAATCAATGGCGAAAAAGAAACCGGGGTCTGCACCATGAAAATGGCACCAGGGCTGGATACCGGCGATATCCTGATGTGCAAAATAACGCAAATCGATGGAAATGAAACGTCATCCCTGCTTCATGACAGGCTTTCCGAAATGGGCGCTGAGGTTTTGATCCAAACCCTGGAAAAACTGGCCTCCGGAAATATCAAGCCAATGCCCCAGGATTCCACCAAAGCCACCTATGCCCCCATGCTGAAAAAAGAAGACGGACGGGTCCTCTGGAGCAAATCCGCAAGGGAACTTCATAATTTTATCAGAGGCATCTCCCCTTGGCCCGGCGCCTTTACCTTTCATGGAGCCAATCGCCTGAAAATAGTAGCAGCCGAACCCTTTGCCGGCTCTCCTTCGGAGCCTTTCGGAACCATCATTCAAAGCTTTCCGGATGAGCTAAAAATTTCAACCGGGGACGGCATCTTGTCCATTATAGAGATTCAAGGGCCTTCAGGAAAGCGTCTGGCCATCAGGGATTTTCTCAGGGGCTACCGTCTTTCTCCCGGGGATCGGCTGGAATGACTCCCTATAATAAGGTTGGAGTTTTGTCTTCCGACCCCCGGAAGGCAGCTCTTTTCATCTTAAATACACTGGATCAGGGCAATAAAACCCTGGATCAGGTTTTGGACTCCCTGCTTTCGGAAAATCCTGACATGGCCAAGCGCGACAAAGCGCTGTTGCATACCCTGGTTTATGGGGTGTTAAGATACAGGGGACGGTTGGACTGGGTCATATCCACTTTCTCCAAAACCCATATTCAGAAAATTGACCCCTCCGTCCTGAACATTCTTCGACTGGGTCTTTTTCAATTCATGTTTCTGGACAGGGTCCCGGTCTCCGCAGCTGTGAATACAGCGGTAGAAATGGCCAAAGACATTTCAGCTCCCTGGGTGGTGAAATACGTGAACGGTGTTTTGCGAAATGCTTCAAGGGGATACAAGGATGTTTTGCTGCCGAAAATCAGCGATGGTGCGGCAAAAGCCCTGGCCGTGTCAGAGTCTTTCCCCCTCTGGCTGATCAAAAGATGGCTGGAGCGTTTTGGGTTGGAGGAAACAAAGGCTCTCTTAATCGCCTTGAATGAAATTCCCCCCATGACGGTTCGAACCAATACGCTGAAAACAGACAGGGAAACCCTCCTCAACGGTATCAGGGAACATTTTGGAAGCACCCATATCGCGGCCAGGGTTCCGGAAGGGATTTGCCTGACTGCTCCTGCAATACCCGTGGCCCAACTGGAAGCCTTTAAAAAAGGGTGGTTTGCAGTTCAGGATGAAGGTGCGCAGGTCATATCCCATTTTTTAAACCCCAAGCCCGGGGAAACCATTCTGGATGCCTGCGCAGGACTGGGAGGGAAAACCGGCCACATTGCCCAACTCATGGAGAATAAGGGCAAAATAATTGCTGCCGATAAAAGCGCCCAAAAATTATCTGCTTTAACAGAGGACATGCTGAGATTGGGTTTTACCATCATATTGCCTCAATTGTTGGATTTGACAGCAAACGATGATGAACGCGCTACCTTGAAATTTGACAAAGTTCTTCTGGATGCGCCATGTTCAGGGCTGGGAGTGATTCGTCGCAACCCGGACACAAAATGGCGAATGAAACCTGAAAAGTTTAAAGACTTGAGCAGAACCCAGAATCAACTGCTCAACCATCTATCGAACCGGGTTAAACCCGGAGGGGTGTTGGTCTATACGGTTTGCAGCATGGAACCCGAGGAAAATGAAGACGTGGTTCAATTATTTTTGAAAAATCATGGGGATTTCTTTGTTGAAAAGCCCACCCCGCCATGGCCGGACTGGATAAAGAGCCTGATGGATAAGAGAGGATACCTGCGAACCTATCCCCATCAACATGGCATGGACGGCTTTTTCGCAGTGCGGTTAAAAAGGCTGGATTGAAATGACCGGCGATGAACACGAATAAAAACAACAGGAGGAAAACAGCAAAATGAAGCTCATAGCCCCTTCCATACTTTCAGCGGATTTCTCGCGGCTTGGAGAAGAAATCCTGGCCATTGAAAAAGCAGGCGCAGACTGGATCCATGCCGATATCATGGACGGCCATTTTGTGCCCAATATCACCTTTGGCCCCATGGTGGTTGAAGCCGTTAAACGCATCACCCCCTTGCCCATTGATGTTCATTTAATGATAGAAAACCCAGATCAATACATTCCTGATTTTGCAAAAGCAGGTGCGTCCTGGATTTCCGTTCAAGCGGAAACCTGTGTGCATCTTCACCGGACCATCCAGTTGATCAGAAGTCTGGACGTTCATCCTGGCGTGGTCTTGAACCCGTCAACCCCCCTGGAACAACTGGAATGGGTTCTTGAAGACATTGACTTTGCCCTGATCATGAGCGTTAATCCCGGATTTGGCGGGCAGTCCTTTATCCCCAGTGCCCTTGAAAAAATCAGTCGTCTAAAAAAAATGATATCCGATCGGAATTTATCGGTTTTAATCCAGGTGGACGGGGGAGTGAACTCCAAAACCATCCAAGAGGTTTCCCGGGCAGGAGCCGATGTGTTTGTGGCAGGATCGGCCATTTTCGGCGCACCGGATTACAAGGCGGCGATTGAGGATTTTAGAAAAAAGATGTAATAATGCAGTGATGAGTGATGAATGATGGGTGAAGAGCTAATAAATATTAAATTAATCGCAGGTTTTTCTCATCACTCATAACTCATAACTCATAACTTGTCACTTGTCACTTGTCACTTTACAGGGATCTGATAGATATACCCACCAAATATAGGATAGGGGAGAATATAAAGCTATGGTGAAAAGGAAAAATATCCTTGTAATCCACGGACCGAATTTAAACATGCTGGGCAAAAGAGAACCCGAACTCTACGGCACCATGACTTTGGAAGACATCAATGCCGGACTTGCGAAAAAAGGCAAGTCCTTGGGGGTAAAGGTGGATGCCTTTCAGTCCAACCACGAAGGAGCCATCATAGATAAAATCCAGGGAGCAGGAGGCGTTTACAGCGGATTGATCATCAACCCGGCAGCCTACACCCACACCAGCGTCGGTATTCGGGATGCCATCCTCTTGCTGAAAATGCCGGTGATTGAAATCCATCTTTCCAACATCTACAAAAGAGAACCGTTCCGGCACAAATCCATGATAGCGGATGTTGCGACAGCGCAACTCGCCGGTTTCGGCCCCATGGGGTATTCCCTGGCGCTGGAGGCCGTGGTTCAGATGATTGAGTGATGAAGAATCAATATACGATCTCCATACTCGGCACACTTCCTCCCATTCGGGGCCTTTCCAGTTACTGCTTTGAGCTATCAAATGCCATGGCGAAAAAGTGTTCTGTGGAGTTTATCTCCTTTAAAAAAATTTACCCGTCCTTTCTCTATCCGGCTGGCTCACCTGACGATGATCATACCTTCCCTCCTTTTTCAACTTCACAGGTAAAAGTGAGACGCCACCTAACGTGGTATAACCCGTTGTCATGGATCATGGAAGGTCTAACGAGCAGGGGGCATCTGCTCCATGCCCAATGGTGGAGCGCGCCTCTATTTCCCATATTCTTTATAGTCTGTCTGTGCTTTAAGCTGAAAAATAAACCCGTAATCCTTACCGTTCACAACGTACTGGCTCATGAAAATTCGCTTCTGTATACAGCGATATCCGGACTTCTTTTTAAACTTGGTGACCATTTTATCGTTCATTCCGCCATCAATAAACGCCAGATGACCCGGAATTACGCCATTCCATCGGAACAAATTTCCGTCGTGCCCCACGGCAGTTTAGACTTTCATATTCATACAGGTGCGAACAGAAAAAGCCTTCGAAAGGAAATGGGCTTAAGTCCTGAGACGAAGATCATCCTGCTTTTTGGGGCCATTCGGCCTTACAAAGGCGTATCAACGGCAATAAGAGCTTTTGCAGACGTTGTCAAGAAAGACCCTGACGCCAAGCTTCTCATAGCCGGAGCCTTATGGGAAGACTGGAAACCCCATGAAGAATTGATAAAAGAACTTGGGCTTGAAAAATTCATCATTCTTCATCTCGAATACATCCCTTCCGAGGATGTTTATAAATTTTTCGAAGTATCTGATTTATGCCTGTTTGCCTATCATCATTTCAGCAGTCAAAGCGGGGCTGGTTCGGTGGCAGTTTCATTTCGAAAACCCATGATTGTTTCCAAAGTAGGGGGACTTCCGGATCTTGTGAAAAATCCCCGCTGGGTGGTGCCTCCTGAGAATCCTTCAGCGCTCGCCGGGGCCATGATTGCCTGCCTTAATAATCCAAACCTTTTGGAAAGTATGGCATCCGATGCCGAGAGGATTGCAGATCAATTTTCTTGGTCAGCAATCGCGGAACGCACTGATAAAATATATAAAGAAGCGCTGAATAAAAAATTCAGCCCTGATTTCAAAGGATAAAATGGGCTACGCAAAAGAACTCCTGCCTAAAATGGCACAATACTGTCTGGCGAAATCAGGTTTATCCAAACCCGGAAAACCCATCAATCTGACATTCTCCGTAACCAATGTCTGTCAATCAAAATGTAGAACCTGCAATATCTGGGAAATCTATAAAAACGCCCCTGAAAAACGATCCGAAGAATTAACCCTGGATGAAATCGAAAAGATATTCAAATCCATGGGGCATATTTATATCTTCAATGTCAGCGGTGGAGAACCTTTTCTGAGACCGGATTTTGTCGAGATTATCAAACTGGCCTGCCAATACCTCAAACCAGGCATTATCCATATTCCCACCAACGCCATAGCTGAAAGACAAATCCTCTCCCAGACGTCAAAAATTATTGATTTTCTGAGGGACCATTCTCCATCAACCCGTCTCACTATCAAGCCTAGCCTTGACCACATGGACGAGCGGCATGACGATATCAGGGGAGTTCCTGGCAACTTTGCAAAGGTAATCACACTGTTTAACTCTCTCAAAATTCTTAAATCAGATTTCCCCAATTTGCATGTTGAACTGGGAACGGTGATTTCCCGATGGAACGTTAATGATATAGAATCCATCGCATCCTTTATCACCAAATTGGACCCGGAAAGCTACCGAAATGAAATTGCAGAACAACGTTCCGAAATGCTGAACACCGAAAACCCTATTACACCCTGCCCGGCAGAATATAAGAAAGCCATTGGGTTTTTTGTAAGCCAAATTCGGACCAACATGAAGAATAAAATATTTTTTCACAGGATAACAAACGCTTTCAGACTGGAGTATTACAGCCTGGCCATTAAAATTTTAAACGAGCAAAAACAGGTCATCCCGTGCTATGCTGGCATCTCAAACGCCCACATGACCCCCTATGGTCATATCTGGGCCTGCTGCACCCTGGGCTATGAAAAATCCATGGGCAATCTTCGAGAAAACGACTATGATTTTGCGAGTCTTTGGAACAGTCAAAAGGCAGCCGATGTAAGAAAATTTATTCAGAAGAAAAACTGCTTCTGTCCCATGGCAAATCAAATGTATTCCAATATTCTCATGCACCCAACCGCCCTTACCAAAGTGGTTGGTAATATTTTCATGAGAAAGGGCCAGATATGAACTACCTCATTACCGGAGCAACAGGATTTATAGGGCCCCATTTGATCAGAAGACTCACATCCGAAGGCCATCGATGCAAATGCCTTGCTCGCAAGGGAAGCGAAAGTAAAATCCCTGAAATTCCGGGGGTAACACTAATTACCGGGGACATTACCGAGCCGGAAACACTGGTAGGCATTGCTGAAGGCACAGATTGTGTTCTGCATCTTGCCACCATAGGGCACATGAGCAATTTTACCGTTACGGAAGAAATGTTCGAATCCATCAATGTTCAGGGAACCATCAACATCATGAATGAAGCGATTCATTCTGGGGTAAAAAAAATCGTGCATTGCAGTTCAACCGCCGCCATGGGGATTTGCGATGAGATTCCTTCTACAGAATACTCTATATGCAAACCTCACCATCCCTATGGTCGAAGCAAATTAAAAGCTGAGAAAGAAATATTGAGGATGGTAAAAGAAAGCAGTCTCCCAGCTGTTATCGTCAGGTTCTCAATGGTTTATGGCCCGGGTGAACCCAGGGATATGTTAAAAATCATTCGGCTGAAAAAAAAAGGCTTGTTGCCAAAAATTGGCAGTAAGCCCAAATTAACTCCCCTAATCCATATGGAAGATGCAATTCAGGGGCTTCTTCTGGCATCACAAAAAGGCCGTATTGGCGAAATATATCTGATCACAAATCCAAAACCTGAACCGTTCGATGATATTGTTAAATTTATTCAGGAAGGCTTGGGGTCCTCAAAACCATCAATCTTTATTCCCGAGTGGGTGGCACTTTCAATGGCTACCCTAATAGAGAAGACCTTCTCCCTAATGAAGATGAATCCTCCTGTTTCAAGAAAAAATATTGAATCCACACTGGCTGATAGAGTTTTTTCTATTAAAAAGGCACAGCTGGAGTTGGATTTTCATCCCCAAATAAATCCCAATGCTGGAATTAAAGAAATGGTGGATTGGTATTTAAAAAATGGCTGGATTTAAAATCACGCCAAACCCAAAAAGGAACCCGCAGATTATGGGATTGAAAACAAAACTGGATAATCTTAAAATCACTACTTGTTGCCCATCCTGCGGTTCAATTAGGGTTGGGGAGAAATGGCCGGCCCACCGAATAAGTTTGGAAAAGTCAATATTTTGGTGCTCTAATTGCGGCTTTGGCTGGCAACATCCTCTTCCGAGTCAGAAGGAAATTCGTGATTATTATGAGCGTTTTACGGCATATAATATCCATGGTGCAAATGAGAAAGAAAAAAGCGCCATAAAACGAATCAGGCGCATAAACAAACTGATGCCGAATCGAGGCCATCTTTTGGATATTGGTTCAGGGCTGGGTTATTTTCTTAAGATTGCTCAAAAGGACGGGTGGAAGGTTTCAGGGTTTGAACCCCAAAAAAGTGCTGCCTTATTTTGCCAGGATCATCTGGGCATAAATGTGTATGCAGATAGTATCCAGAATCTGATACTTGAATCTAAAACATTTGACGTCGTGACATTATGGGATGTTTGGGAACACGTTCATGATCCATTGCAATTTTTAGATCAATGCATGTCGTTACTATCTCCCGGAGGTCTCATGGCCATGGCGATACCTAATGCTTCAGGTCTGCCGGCAAAAATTTTCAAGGGGCAATGGCGATATGTCATGAAAACTCATCTCAATTATTTCACCCTGCCTTATATCCATCGAATTTTTTCTGAAAAAGGCCTGGAGATAAAACAAATCTGTCATACCATTAAAATTCAGAGTTTGCTGCAGGGGTTCGCTTCATGGCTGCCTTTTCAAGTCGGTACTGAAAATATTATACGGATAGGACGTAGGGGAAGTGTCGAATATGATCGGCCAGAGCAGGCTAAGACCGAAGGCCAATTGGAGAAATCACCTGCTTTGGTAAACCTCTTTGCTTTTGTTCGTGCAATTTGTCTGGAAATCAATCTTACGCCCATTCCCGGAAGTCTTGGAGATCTCATGGAATTATATTGCCTAAAAGATTTACGGGAGTAGGAATCCTGTCCCGAGGGTCAAGGTTTCTATAACGGGCTATAGATTTAATTTTGTTTGGATAAAACACCATGAAAAAAATAAACTTCAGCAGACCGTCGGATTCATTTTTTACCCATATTTTTGCACGATCTGTTTCCGTTCATTTGACACCTGTAGTTGCCAAAACGTCAATAACCCCGCTTCAAGTAACAATTCTCGGTTTAATCATCGGACTATTTGCGGCTTGTATTGGCAGTGTTTCAGGTTGGGCTTACGGAATTTTAGCAGCCATATTAATTGAGCTGTCGCATATTCTGGACTGTGTTGATGGTGAATTGGCCAGACTAACTGGTAAAGGCAATCCATTTGCAGCTTCTCTCGATCCAATTTCCGACAGGATCAAAGATACGGCGGTGATAATCGCCGCTTTCATCCAGGGGACGCTCGTTTCCCCTTTTGGGTTGAGTGATTCGACAATTGCCTTTGTTGCTTTGATCACCATGGGACTATGGCTTTGTTACATGTACATTGTTGATGCTTTCCTGAATCCTGCTCGCAGGAAGCTATTGCCCAGTATAACAAATAAAAGAATTTATATAGGACTTTACGATTTGTTTGTATACGGCAGCATCTTTTTCTGGCTGACCAACCAGTTTGAATATTTTCTTTTTTTTGTTCTGGTTTTGGCAAGTTTTGGAGTTGTAATCCAGATTTTAAGATTGAAAAAGATATTAATGCTTGACCAGGTACCATTCAACCGTGAGAAGTGAATTTTTAAGATCCTCTTTCACATCAAGAGATATCACCTTTACTTTTTGATGATTGAATAGGTGTATCAATCGATCGGCCGGATAGACATTCATCTGCATTGTAGGGTCATTTTTGTATTGCGTTTTCTTCAAAAGCCTTCTGCTTAATTTTAGAAGAGCAGGATGGCACGTCACAATTTGATTTATTAAATAAGCCCATTTTTTCTCTGCATAAACTGGTAGCTGGATATAGGCTTTCCCTCCAGGGGATAGTCTTTGAAGCAGGTTTTCAAGTATCCGAAACCCCCTCTTGGGGCGAATGTGTTGTAAGACAAGCGCCGAATGAATAAATTCAAATATTCCTTCATCCAGGCAGTCATCAAGATTCTTTCCGTTAAAATGCTTCAAAACCACATTTTTACCGTGAATGTATTTTTCTGCCTCATGGAGCATTGAAATTGCCACATCGATGCCTACCACACAATCGAAATAGTCCGCCATCGGTCGAAGGACTCTTCCAACGCCACAACCATAATCCATGGACTGCCCCTGGCGGAGCAGCGGGAATCCCAATTGACAAAACTGCTGAACAACCCCTTTGAAATGTTCCTCCCCAGTCTGAAAGAAAATTTCCAAATTTTGACGATTTCGATATTTTGAATCACTTAACACCGCGTAGAACGGATCATGATCAGCCCATCTGGACCACTCTCTGTCCGTGTCGTGTATCCCAAGCATCTTATGTTATTTCCTTTAATCCAAAGGATTAATTTAATGACTTTTTCAATATGGATCTAAAGAATTTACGCTTAGCAAAACTATGATTCAAATTTTTCAGGTTCCACAGAACGGCTTCTATTCTTCCCTTGAATTTCTCAAGATACACCGGAGATCTCAACCCACTGCAGAATGAGAGGACGAATGCAGAAACGGTTAAAAAAAATGCAATGTAAAGCCAGTTCAATAGAATGATGGTTGGTTGGCTGTGAATCAAGTGAAATCGAAGGTTGGCTCTTCTTAAGAAATACTCCATGCGACGCGGATTGGCACCCATCGTCCCACGGATATGATGGTAACTTCTTGACAAAGGTGCGCAGCGTGTTTGAATGCCGACAAGCTTTGCCCGGAAGCAGAAATCCAGATCTTCAGCATAAATAAAATATTCCTCATCTACCATTCCGATACGGTCAAGTAGTTTTCGGTGAAACGCCGGGCACCCAACAAAACATACCGGCTTTTCTGGTATCACAAATTTTTCCATCAAACATTTATGACCAATTTTTTTGGCCTGACCCAATCGGTTCAGGTTAACTCCAGCCTCATCAATAAGAGATGTGCCATAGATGATTCGCGCATGACCACATATAATTTCAAAATTAAACCGGGAAAGATGGCACACTATTTCCGAGAGCCAGGTGGTTTCGACAAACTCATCGGTGTTTAAATCAAAAATTAATATGTCCCCGGATGCTTTACGTATCCCAATATTTATTGCTTCTCCGATCCCAATCCGGCCTTCTTCTATCAGCATGACATCCGGATAGTTGCTGCGAACAAATTCCGCACTGTCATCATCTGATCCGGCATCAACGAATATAACTTCAAAATTAGGGTAGGTCTGTTTCATCAAGTGCGCAAAAAAGCCGGGAAGGTATTGCATCCCTTGATAGTTGCTGACAATGATGGATGCTTTCATTTCTTTACCTTCAATCTAAAGCAAGCTTTGGGAATCCATTTTGTTTTTTAGAACTTGGAATACATACACACTCTGACTGTCATAAATTAATGCATACCCATTTTTCTGAAAGTCATAAGATCGGCACCAAGCTGGCATATGGGGAGACCACAGGTCAATCGAGAGATATTGAATATTTTTCAATTTAATGAATGATTTCAATTTTTCAGGTGAATCATTTTCCGCATTATCATAGACATGCATTCTGGGGCCGAAATATTTCATCTGCCTGGGGGAGACCGTGGCAATGGAATGGGGTTCTGGGCAAGTCATCAGGAATTCACAGGCTTTTTCATACCCGGTAAAAGAATGACTGGATTTATTCAACATATCCAGACTCCTCAAGGAATGGTGCAACAAAACAATCGCTAAAGAAAAAGCAGCGAGCACCGTCACCCATCTGGAAAATGACGGCCATTTAGATTTTATGATTTGAGTGCTGCGGTAGCACCCGTATGCTGCCAAAATCATCACTCCAGGGTAAATCGGCAGTGTATAGCGGGATACTCTAAAAATAATCCATGGAAGAAAAATCCTGAATACTCCAAAAACTAAAACCCAATGAAGAAGGGCGGAAAATTTTTCTTCCTTAAGGGTCTGGAAAATACTAACTCCAGCAAAACACAGGTTAAAATAGCCCAGAAAAAATTCGGTTTCCCTGGCCATTTGGTAAATGTCGGCAGCTGGAAATAGTGATAAAAATATTCCAGAGGACCACCGGATAGATGATAAAAGCTTTTAAGGGTTACCATTGCATAAAGAGAGATGATAATCCCCAAATATGAAAGCCCCCAGGTTCGCGGGCTCAACCCCATGAAAAAAGGGAGAAATAAAACAGGAAACGCCGAATATTTGGTCAGCACGGCACAAATGCCAAAGATATAAAAAGCTGCTTTTTTATCATACAACAGCATGCAAATGGACAGATAAATAAAGAAGACTACCGGTACATCATTTAAGATACGGATACCGATCCAATTGCTCAAGGGACAAACAGCCAAAAATGCTGCTGCCATAATCCCAACTATGGGATGATAGACCTTCTTTCCAATAAAATAAGTTACGATGAGGGTTCCTGCACCCATCAGGATAACAGCTGCCCTCGAGGCTTGGGAGGAATTCAACTGATTTCAGAATTGCCAGAGGGCTTAACAGGTACATTAAGAGCGGTGGACTTTCGTAAAATATCTTTCCGGAAATATTCGTTAAATTTGATAAATCAGAGGATAAATTTCTTGCGATATACAGATAGAGCGCTTCATCAGGCCAAAGACTCCCCTGAAGTATGAATGGGCATTTTATGGCGACCCCGATAATAATGAAAAAATAGCAGCAAAAGCCTGCTGGCCTTATCTATCTGAATGCTATTATGATATTTTTCCGATTTCATCAGTGATTATCCAATTGCATCTTTTTTTGTGGAACCCAGGAAGTCTCCGAGGGGCATTCGTTCAAAAACTTTAAGTTTTCCACCATGTGTACAATCAACAACCCTTCTGCCATATTTCTCAAAATTTTCTCGTGCGATTTTGTAATGAGCCTCCGATTGCAGAAGATCCGGGAGCTGCCATTTAACTCCCCCCGAAAAATAACCGGGATCGAAATGATTGTGATCCTTTTCTTCTGCAACGACAGTCCTATTTGCTGGCCCCTGCGTGGTGAAGGAATGGTCGCACCCGACCAATGCCACTTCTTTAAACCCCATATGAAAAGCAAGCTGCATGGCCACATAGGTGACAGTGTACCCCTGGTTTATTGAAATCGAACAATCCCGAGCAAAATCTCCAGCCCACTCAACAGAATGTAAATAATGAACTGTTTCCCGAAAGCTCACCCACCTTCTGCTTTTGGAATCGATAAAAAGAGGCAGGTCTGTATGGTTATAGAATTCGGCATTCTGCTCTATAACGTGCGGGTTGACCGCAACAATAACAGAGGGACGGAAATCGCTTCTGCCAAACAAGAGGTTGATCTTATTTAAACCAATTGTAAACACTCCGCTCGCAGAAAGGTTATCAAATTTTACATGATTCAAGCTCGGGCCATTGCACAGGATAACAGCTTTTTGACCGGAATATCTGTCCTGCCATTTCCGTATCTTTTTCCTTGAGAGCCACGAATGCGGGTGGATATCCCATAGAATTCGATGCAGGATTGCATTTATTGCAAATCGATATGGATTAATCGCAGCCTTTTGCTTATGCTGTGTCATAAAACATCATCCATCATTGTAATTATTCCGTGCTTAACCTTGCTGTCGCGCCTCCATCCACTACCAAGCCCTGGCCGGTGATAAAAGAAGATTTATCATTATCAGCAAGAAACAAAATTGCCTGGGCGATTTCTTCCGGTTGTCCGACTCGCCCTATAATTGTGCGACTTCCAAGGTCTCGCATCAAATCCTGAACATCATTCCCGTGAAGATGCCCCCTGCTTAAACCTGAATGCAGCATAGGCGTATCCACTGCGCCCGGAAGAATGGCGTTCACGCGAATTTTATCCGGAGCGAGCTCAATGGCCAGAGCCCTCGTAAATGCGAACAGTCCTCCTTTGCTGGTCGCATAAGCAGCGATATTGGCTGATGTGGCTATAGCGTGAACGGAACTGACATTTACGATGGCTCCATGTCGATTTTTCATAAGCGGATGAGCCCGTCGGACGGTAAGATAAGCAGATCTAAGATTGGACGCCATCAAGCTATCCCATTCATCAGGCGTTGTTTCAATCAGAGGCTTACAAATCTGAACGGCTGCGTTGTTTATGAGGGCGTCCAATCGGTTCTCATCAGCAGTGATTTTTTCAAAGACGCGTTCAACCGAAGCGGGGTCTGAAATATCCGCTGAGATAAAAGATATCCTTCCATTCAAACTTTCGATCGGATGCAGATCCACCCCGATAACACGCCAGCCGGATGAGAGAAACGTCCGGGCTGTGGCAAGTCCGATGCCGCCTGCAACACCTGTTATCATCACCACCCGTTTCATCGCTTGCTCCGAACCATCGCATCAATCAAGTTGTTGATCGTATTCAAATGAACCCTTTCCCATGCTTCAGGGCTGCTATTTGCATTGTGCGCTGCCAGAAGCACATTATCCATCTGGAGTAATGGGCTGTCTTTGGGTATAGGTTCGACTTCAAAAACATCTAAAGCGGCCCCGGCAATGCGCTTTTCTTTCAGGGCTTTAATTAAAGAAGCCTCATTAACCACGGGTCCCCTTGCAGTATTAATCAAATAGGCATTTGGCTTCATCATGGAGAACATAGCATCATTCATCAGGTGAAAACTGGTGGGATTGAGGTTGCAGTTAAGACTTATAAAATCGGCCTGTCGCAACAAGTCCTCCTTGGAAACCATTTCGATTCCCGATTCTTCAATGAAATCGGAGGATATTTCCACAATATCGTTGCCCACAATACGCATTCCAAACGCCATCGCCCGGCGAACTACTGTCTTACCGACATCACCTACACCGATTACACCCAGAGTGAATTCGCGGAGCGTTTTTCCGGGAATCTTTTGCCAAACGCCCTTTTTCATAAGCTGATCCTGCTTGACCAAGTTTCTGGAAAAACAGAGCATATAACCCAGGACCGAGTCCGCTACCGGCTCGCTAAATGCATTCGGCGTATTGCGTATGGCGATTCCGAGCTGTTTACAAGCCTCAGAATCAATGGAATCTATTCCTGTTCCCCATTTCGAAATAACCTTTAACTTGGCGGCTGCCTCTAAGACCTTGGGTGTAAAACGGTCATCACCGCAAATAACGCCATCGATATCCCTGATCCATTCAAGCAGATCCGCCTCCTCCATTCTTTCATTGACGGGCGGCGCTATGGTTTCAATGCTGTTTTCGGTAAAGATTTTTCGAAATCTTTCAATCACCGGTTGCATGTAGGGTGCTGATATCAATACTTTCCATTTCATCGGCCAAGGCCTCCTTGTATTTATAATATGTTTTGTGTAGAAATTCTGCTACTTTGAAATCCATTTCCTCATCAATATCAAAGGATTCAATCTTGTCGATTTCAAACATCAACGGATGAACGCCGATCCGGTTATTCCTCGTTTCCATCAAAGTCCGGGGGAAAATATACATGCATGAATTTTCTTCATATATTGGAGGAAGATCCTGGGTTCTCAATAAAATCTCAGGGTTGTGATTTACGGGTTTTCCTTTGGAATCCCATAGACGTACAGCCATTCGACTTACAGAAAAAAGGGAATCATATGTTGGATAATTATCAAAAAACTTTTGAATCGCCTCTGTGATGGTTTGATGACTCAAAAGAGGATTTGTGCTGTGGGTCTGAAGAAAATACTCACCTTCAATCCTGGAAATATCATATTTCAAGACATCATTCATCGCAACCGTTCCATCTGAAAGGTGGGGCGGTCGATCGATAAGGATCACCCGGGGAAAGACATCGGAGACATCTTTTTTAATAACCGGGCTATCAGTGTCGATGACGATCCGGGAGATAAGAGGGCACGCCAATAAACTTCTTACGATATGGCGATAGAGCGGTTCTCCTGCAAACGACCTGTAATTTTTACCCGCCACCCGCTCACTATTGTGACGCATGGGTACAAGGGCTGCAATCTTTGGTATTAAATGAGACGGGTCATGTCGCATTGTGAAAAATCCTTTTGCCGCGGTGATTCGGGGTCTTCAATGTAAAATAGTATGTTGTTTTGTTTGACAGGTTGCGAGCGCCTGCTCATATGATATTTTTGGGAAAATGGATAGTTTCCCGTCTACTGTTGCGTCATAAATACTACGACCGGCCCTCTCAAAATAAAAACGCGCCATCTGAAACGACAGCTCTGAACCTGGGAGGTCGGGATTGTGCCATTTATGATTTCCGAAATAACGGGCATCGAAATGATTTGTGTCTTCGCCGGTCAGAAGACGTTCTTCATTGGGATTGCCTGAAAAATTATAGTTATGATCTACACCGATTAAAAATACCCGGCTAAAACCCATGTAGTAAGCAATCTGCATGGCCACATAAGTCACCGTATAGCCCTCACAGATTTCTTTTATTATATCCCCTCCGTCAAACCTGTGCGTTCCCCCTGTCATGATGAAATAGATATGCTCGCATGCTTTTATAAATTTACCCGCCACATGATAGGGCAGAAAGGACGGGCAAGATAACAATTCGAATTCTTTTGCACTTTGTTCAATCACCAAAGGGTTCACCGCCACATGGTAGCTGAGACCCAAATCAATTTTTTCAAAAAGCAGATAAATTTTGTTCAGGCCGAAGGTATAGTAATCCTTAAGCGGTTTCAGATCCATGTGTTTAAGGCTTGGTCCGTTGCCGATAATGAAACAATCTGAGTTCCGATGAATATCCCTGAATTTCAACAATCGCTTCGATTGTCTGAAATACCAATTTCGATATTCAGGGGCTTTATAATATTGTGCATATATCTGGACTCGTTTCAGCAAAAATTCCAGTAAATTTTTCACCAGAGATCTCCCTCTATCAATACCGCTCTTGCTGGAGCAGCCTCAGCCTCCGGAATATTGAGTGGGAGTGCGACCAACATGTAAAGTCCTCCAGCTATTTTTCTCAAGTCCAACCCTTCAAGGATAAGCGTTTCAGCCGCCAGTAAAATCTGATGGGTCTCATTATCCTCTGCCTCAATGCTTTGGATAGAAAGATAATCGATCCCCACCAGATCGATATTTTTCTCTACAATCCATTTGGCGCTTTCAGGGCTTAATGCAATATGATCATTTCGAAAAACATTCTGCACCACCATATTTTCATATGAGTTTCGCGTTTTGAAGAGTATCTTCCGGCATCCTGAGGGAATTTCGATTTGATTCAAAAAATCAGGTTGTATGTGTTCAGTTCCAGTGTATTCAATGACGAGCGCTTTTCCAATGCATCTTTCAAGAAAGATGTTTTCGATGCGCCTGCCTTCATGATGAAAATGAAGGGGCATATCGAAATGGGTTCCGCAATGACTATTCAGCCGAAGAGAGCTCTCATTGACGCCCTTTTCCCCGATGGTTTTTTCCCATTTCAGATGAAACCTTTCGCTGCCGGGCCAGGTTGGTGTTTCGGCAGAAAGCGTGATCGATATGTCGTATATATGTACGGTCAAAGGGGACCCTCCACCTGCCTTTTCCGGGATCCGAAGATACGGACCTTTCTGGGGTAATAAAATTTTTGCCGCAACTCTTCCGAGACAGGTTTTCTGATATTATACCCCTTGTAGGTCCCCCAAAACTGAGATAGACGCATCTCGGGAATGGAGATGATATTTTTCAGGAATAGACCGTTCTGAACAGCGTGGACAAAATCACTCAGCGTGTTTAAAGAAAACCATTTAATAAAATCCAGAAACGTGAATACTTCTTGAGGGTAAATTGCTTTCATGGCGATTGCTTCACGTTCATATCTTCTGAATAGTTTTGCAAAGTTCTCGTCATGGAGATGAAAAATCATAGCGTTAGACTCGTAGTAAACAAAATACCCCAGGGAAATTAAATTCCTGGCCCAGTCGATATCCTCCAGACCCGTGAGGACATCACTATACTTAATCCGCTTCCAGAGGCTTTTCCGGATCGCGGCATTGGCGTTGTTACAAAAGGGGGAATTCCTTTTTCCACTCCCTTCGTCTGGAAACCATTGCACAAAAATCTGCTGTTCGGAATAACGGCTGTCATTATTACCCCTCTGTTTACCATAAACCACTGCAACCGCCTCATCATCAAATGGTCTTATTAAATTTTCGAGCCAGTATTCATCGGCGGGATAACAGTGCGCACTGATGAAAGCGCAGTATTCGCCTGATGACGCCTCAATTCCTTTATTCAGAGAATATCCAAAGGAAAATTTTTCAGAAGGAATACATATTATTTTCGCATTCGACCTTGAAGCAATAGTAAGAGTGCTATCGGTTGAACCCGAATCGACGATTATAACTTCATATCTGAAAGTAGTTCTCTGAATACGTATCCCATCCAGAAGCCGCTGAATATGTTTCTCCTCGTTATAGGCTCGAATAACAATCGAAACCTTAATATTATTACTCAAGTTTCGCACCCTGTTTGTGAATATATCTGGTTGCATTTAAACACGTTATTGACTCAATTTTATGAGTAAAGAGAATACAGAATTAAGGAGACAGAATTCAGAATATGAATAGGAATATTCCTTATTTATTCTGACTACTGAATTCTGTATTCTGACTTCTTTTACGCACCTGTTATCCTGTTTGCCATCAGCATTGAACATTTGTTTTCAAAATTGGGGGTGCGAAACTTGAGTTATTATTATTATTCATGGCTCATGACGCTCCGCTGTTAAATTGTGAAGCGTGACCCATCCAGACCGGTTAAAATCCAGAAATAAACGGTCATAGTTTTTCCTGATTCGCATCAGCGCCCATATAAAACCGAATGAACGTTCGATCATCAAAACTTCATGATCGCCTTCACAGGAACAAAAGGTTGCTAAAAGCAACTTCATGGGGCTTTTCATCATACCCATAAATAACGCAATAATTTGTCGCCGCCAAAAGTCTTTTTTTCTTGTTATAGCCAGATAATATGGCCTGAGCGTGGGATCAGAAGCGCCAACGCCCCGCAACAATCGTCGAAGGTATTTCCAGTTGAGACGTTCTGGCGGCATATAATGTTTCAATGTCAATTTTGGCTCATACCATAATTTCCATCCACGCAGACGCATTGCCAAACACATTTCATAATCTTCACCCCGCATGATGACTTTTTCACCCCTGGCGCCGATAACCATAGGGCGGAACCCTGCATCCAACAAATCCTGAAGAGCAAATCTGCGAACGATTAGACCGGCCGACCACAAAACACCTCTGTTCTCAGTTACATCCCCCGGTTCTTCAGATTGGGGTCCTACGGCATAACTGCGTTGATATTTTTCAAACCACCAGGGTAACGCAATATCTGATACAACCTCATTCAAGCTCCCACAGGCCCCTACTTCCGAATGCCGCTGCATGAATTCGAAACCCGTGCTGGCATAATCGGAAGCAACCCAGTTGTCATCATCGATGAAGCAGATAAATTCATATTTCGCTTCTTCAAATCCCTTATATCGAGCATAACCGATACCTATCCTCGGTTCAGTTATCACCCGCATGGTTGTGGGCTTTCCTATTCGATCCCAGATGGATAAGGCGCACTGGCCAGTATCATCAGTCGAAGCATTGTCAACTATTATAACTTCCCACAGGATTTCCTGCTGGATATTTTGTGCGGCCAAATGGGATAGTGTCGATGTCAACCGCTTACTACTATTATGGCAGCAAATGATGAAACTTAACCCCGGCTCCAAGTTCTTCTCCTTAAAATAATTTATGATATGTTCGCTTAAAAGCGATTTCCACCCGACTCGGCAACGACAGTTGTTTTCGGTATTTTTCCAAGACCGCCTTGAATCGAGGGACACACTGCCCGCTTTCCAAGTCCATCATGGTTTTAGTCCCGCGAATTTTCCTGTAATTTCCCCAAACTTCATCGACATAAGTGACATTAGCCTGCTGAACCGCCCGAGTTAAAAAGTCAATATCGAGGGAATAATGTTCCTCTGAATCATACATTCCAATTTTATCATGTAGCGATTTATGATAGAAGTACTGAGAAGGATTTGTCGGATAAGGGTTGATTGTCCATCCCATCATTAAGTCAACGATCTTTAATTTTGAAGGTTTGTTAATTTCAACAATTTTTTCATGGTCATCCCACACATTGCAGTTTCCGACCAGCAAAGCTGGTTCTTTAAGTGTTTTAAATCGCGCAACAATCCTATCCAATATATCCGGCTGATAAAAATCGTCTGCATTCAGGACCCCCAAGATAGAGCTGTTCGTCATGGCGATCCCCTTGTTCATTGCATCTGCTTGCCCCCTGTCCTTTTCCGAAAGCCAGCTGATATGCGAATATTTTTCAGCATAACTGCGAACAAGATCCACAGTTCCATCTGTAGAGCCACCATCCAGGATGATGTGTTCACAATCAGGGCACTGCTGGGAGATCACGTTTTTAACGCAAAATTCTATAAAACGAATACCGTTTAACACAGGGGTGATTATGGATATTTGGCTCATTAATAACTCTTTGCCGTGCTGCTTATTTTATGATTAATAACGATAGGCTAATGGTCATCACAACAAGTCCTGCCGTATAAAGCGAAAGCAGCCCGAATAATAACACGACCCGCTTTTCATGGGCCAACAGTCGGTTGAGAGACCCTGTAATAACGCCTTTCAGTCCATGCCAAATATACATCCTGAACAGGATCAGCAGACGGTTCAACAATCGGCTTGCTATCGAACCGGAATGGACCCTTTGATAAACAAGAATTGGTTGAATGTAACGGCTTTCTTGACATATTTTCATCATAGCTCTCACATTTTGCGACTTACCTTCAAATCGCTTGTCAAGGTCCTCAAAAAAACGAACGACATTTTTGTGTATCTGAGGCCAAATCACATAAAGCCAGTCACGTTCATGCTTACATAATGCGCGTGCGGCGGAAGATTTCAAAAGGGATTCTAACTTCTTAAGGTCCATGGTTTCGATTGCATAGCAGCTGATGTCTGATATTACGGTATCTGCAACTGCATAGTCTCCAGCAGCAATGGCCATAAACGCCGTACTTAAAGCCCGCTGGCTCATGCTGATATGACAAAGCGCCTTGCCGAAACCATCCCGACATTCCTTGATCCCGAGTTCGCTTGGAGAGGAAATTCTTTGAGTGACAATTTTGCATTGATTAAAATGGGTCAACAGCCTTGAGCGAACGGCGCTTTCAGGGTGTTGGGTATAGCCGATCTTGCACCCCCCCACAAACCGGAAATAACCCCCGGAACGCATCATACGATGCCAGAGATCGTAGTCCTCCGCTGGAGATATCATCTCATCAAAACCACCCGATTCCTGAAAATGCAATTTACTTACAATCGAGCATGAAGGGAGGAAAATGCAATCGTGATAATGGGAGAAATATACTCTTCCACTGGAGCTCAATTTGTTATAAATAAGGCCAAAGCCCATCTTTTTGCCATTGTCGGTAATCATTTCAGCGGGGCAAAACACGCCGAGCATTTCAGGACTCCAATACTCCTGAATAGCCTTGACTCTTTCAGTCAAGCTGTTTTCGTATAAAAGATCATCTGCGTCCAGAAAAGCAATCCATTCACCCCTTGCAGCCTTAACGCCATTGTTTCTAGCTGCGGCCACTCCTTGGTTGGCCTGCTTTATGTTCCGAATGAATTTATATTTTTGCTCATATTCTGCTATTATTTCAGGCGACCTGTCGGTACTCCCATCGTCTACTATTAGGATTTCAAAATTAGGGTATTTTTGTTGAAGGACTGAATTGATCGTTTTCGCCAATGTTTTCTGCGCATTGAAGCAAGGAATGACAATGGAAATCAGGATATTTTCCATTGTCAGATCCATTCTCTGGTTTTGCCCATCACGCCTTTTACAGCAATCATCTGTATTCCTTTTGCCCAATGCAAACGCAACGATTTGTTTTAGACGCCCCATAAAATTCTATCGGTTTATTAACTTGCGAAAGTTAATACTTCGGAGTGGGCTTGTTATCTTCCAACTCCAAGTGCTTTCCATCTTCCTTATCCGTGTATTTAAATGCTGAAGTTGAATTTCCTGTGCTTTGAGTTGGGATTTCATATCATTCAATCCTCTTTTGAGCGCGGAAAAATAAAACCTATTTTGTTCCAAAAATACAAGGTAGGTTTTAAGTTGTTCATAATTTTTCGATATATCTATCCTTTGGAACCCTTTTCTGAAAACAGTTTCCACTTCTTCATTTCCACGAACAAGCTCAAAACCGCTAAGATTAAAAATTTGGGTTAGTGAAGTTAAATTAAAATGGTAGTTGTGTGCATGCGTCACATACATCAAATAATCAAAATCGTATTCGGATTTTTTGTGCAAACTCATGACGCCCGGAACTTCAACATAGACCAATCCAGATGGCTTCAGTATCTTTGTAAGTTTCTCAAGCTCGGCTGGCAAGTCGACAAAATGTTCGAAAACATGACTTAATATGACAAGATCAAATTGCATGTTCTGACGAATGACCTCATTGAACGAACCGTACAAGCCCGCAATTCCATTTTTTTCTGCGGCCCTAATACATTCTTGATTCAACTCGGTCCCCAATTCATTCACGTCAATCCCGGATTGGAAGGCTGCATTCTTAAACTCCAGCAAGACACTCCCGGTACCCATGCCGACTTCAAGAATTTTCAATTGTTTGACATCTTCCAAAAGCGGGTGAACGAACCTGAATATTTTCTCTCCCTGACCCTGCGCATAAAGAGCTGTTTTATGACTCGAAAAATTCAAATCGAAATGAATCGGGTGGTAAAATTTCCTGTAATAAAGATCTGATGATTGCTGATCAATAACAGGACTTGTGGAAATCAAACCGCACGATTTACATATCCATGTGGGGAAAAGCATTCCAAATCGATCACAGGATGAAATCTTTTCAAAGTCCACGCTACCGCATTGACATTTTTCATTCTCCTTTAACCGGATATTATTTTTTTGGATCTCACTCCTAAAGTTTTCAAGAGCTATCTTTCTATTCTGAACGAAATCGACCTCTTCTATGCCATCGGCGTTTAACAGCCTATGATTCCAAGCCAGCGCTTCTTGACCGATCAGTCTAATAAATGTGGAATCGATTAAAGTTTTCATTTCAAGGTTGTCCAACCGCACCCGATTCACAAAATGTTATACTTTTTCGAAACGCCAAAGGTGTTTCAGCGTAACGGAACCATATGCGACCGGTAAATTCCCGATTACAAATTCACCGATAACATTTCTATATAAAAACTCGTTTGCATCCACCACTGCAAACACTGAAACATATCTTCCAGGGTTAAATGCCAAGTAGTCTATTTCCAGACTCCCTTGTACATACCCATCTGCACCGACACAAATTCTGATCCCGTCTACGTCTGTATTCATGGCTGATATCATGTCGCCACGGCCAAAAATTGGTACGCCGACAATCAGGTTGTCAACCGGATAAAGTACTCGAAATGAAAATTGCATTATTATTCGAGAACCATGTGGGATCGAGGAAACCGTTTTTCCAGCCCGGTCTACCCATTGATGGCTTACCTCAGCAATTTTATTACGGTTGTCAAAAAGTTCCCCATATAGAAGGCTCACAGTGGATACCCTTTTTGCATCCTTTCTGTTATTCTCCCTGTCCGCATCTTTCTTATTGGTTTGCTCAAGATAAAAATCAACAGCATCCCTTGTTCCCCCCAGGAAAGTCACTTTACCCTTATTCATCACCATGGTCTTGGAACAGAGCATCAAAATATCCCGTATATTGTGAGAAACCAGAATGATAGCCGATTTTCTGCGGATGTCATTAATTTTTTCGGAGCATTTCTGTCTAAAATTAAAATCACCTACAGCCAGCACTTCGTCAATAAGCATCAAGTCTGGGTCCATATGAACCGCCACCGCAAATCCCAGCCGGACCCTCATTCCGGATGAATATGTGGAAACCGGGGCATCTATAAACTCATCGATTTGTGCAAAATCTACTATTTCCTGGTATTTCGATTTAATTTCATCACGGGTCATGCCCATAATCGTACCATTCAAAAAAACATTTTCTCTGCCCGACATATGGGGATGGAACCCCGCTCCAACAGCAATCAGCGCCCCAACCCTCCCCCGAATAGTTATCCGGCCTTTATCCGGAGGCATAATTCCCGCAACAAGCCGCAATAAACTCGATTTCCCCGAGCCATTTTCACCAATAAGACCAAGAACCTCACCTTTTTTTAAGGTAAAGCTAACATCATCAACAGCCCAGAATTCATTTTTTCTCAAGCTGTTGGAGGTTGTTTTGACCCCCGCCAAATTTTTTGACAAATCAATTATCCCATAGGCCATGCTGCGTTTAAGATTACTACAAAATTTTTTTGATACTCTTTCGACCATAATCACAGGATCTTCGGTTTCACCAATCAGGCGCTTTGTTTTTGATGGATTTATCAATTCACTAAATCATCCTTTCAATGACACGATCTTCAGAAACATAGAACAGTCTCCATGAAATCAAGAACAAAAGAAGCGAAGCAAGGCTGCAAATCGAGTACCCCTCTAAATCATAAAGCCGGCCAAAGATGATGATATCCCTGCATGAGCAGACCAAATAGGTAAGGGGATTCCACTTTACAATCATTCTGACCAGAGGGTTGTTCACATCGGAGGAATAGATAATAGGAGTAATGTACATCATAAGGGACATGCCCATTTTGATGATCTTACCGATATCCATGGCAACGACGGATATCATCGAAGTCACCAATCCGATCGAAGCACCAAGCAGAAAAAGCGGAAACGCCACCAAGGGGAGCAAAAGGATCTTCCAAGTCGGAGTAACACCAAATATAAACAAGAAAATCAGGATCATCATCAAGCTTATTGAGAAATTTGCCAGATGCTGGGCTGTCTGTTTAAAAAG
The DNA here is from genome assembly GCA_013791935.1 of Desulfobacteraceae bacterium. Lineage (GTDB taxonomy): Bacteria > Desulfobacterota > Desulfobacteria > Desulfobacterales > UBA5616 > VMSV01. Next base: position 26,877 of record VMSV01000159.1, read on the forward strand.
CAGTGCTTCTCTTGGATAATAGACCTGCAGGACCAGATCTTTACCCGATGAAAGCGTGGCCTCGGCAGACTCAAAAAAGCCAATAAAGAGCCCCCACATTGAAGTGCCGATTAGAACATATGCGGGATAAGGAATTCCCACATCTCCTGGATTGAGCATGCCAGTTGCATTCAAGAATACCCACGACACGATCCCCATCAAAGGTGAAATGAATATCCAAGCCATTCCAAAAAAGGATTTTTTGTAGGCCGCCAGAAAATCCCGTCTGAACAACTGCCAGATCAATTCCCGTGATTTAAAAATATTCTTAGACATGATGATCCAGGTTTTTATAAAACCCTCTTCATGCCGCTGATTTGGTTTAAAAACGATTATCGATTTATCCGACATCTATATTCAACACCCCTTTAAATAAATAAGGCCCCCAATTTCGAATCCCCATCTCCGTCACCCATCACGTCCAGCGCAACAACCAGCCTGTTATCCTTTATTTTTCCACTTCCATGCCGTTCCAATGATGGTTTCCAAATTATTGTACTTCGGCTGCCAATTCAATATTTTCAGGGCTTTTTCAGAACTTCCGATCAAAACCGCCGGGTCTCCGGGCCGTCTTTGCCATTCAATCACAGGAATTTTTTGTTGGGTGGTTTTTTCTGCGTTTTCAATAACTTCCCTGACCGAAAAGCCCGATCCATTGCCAAGATTAAAGAAATCACTTTTCCCCTCCTTGACCAGATAACCCAATGCTTTTACATGGGCATCCGCAAGATCCGTTACGTGGATATAATCCCTTATGCAGGTACCATCGGGCGTATCATAATCTGTTCCGAATATTTTTATCCCTTCTGATTTTCCCATGGCTGCATCAAGCACCAGTGGAATCAAATGAGTTTCCGGATTGTGGTCCTCCCCGATCTCAGCATCCGGGTCGGCCCCGGCCGCATTGAAGTACCGCAACCCGACAAATTTTATACCATGGGCTTCATCAAAATCCTTTAGCATTTGCTCAATCATGAATTTGCTCTTGCCATAGGGACTTATGGGGAATTGCCCATGATCTTCGGCCAAGGGTATGCATTGAGGAATACCATAAGTTGCACAAGTGCTTGAAAATATGATTTTTTGAATACTCCTATTTTGCATGGCTTCCAAAAGTGTCAAGCTTCCTGCTACATTGTTCCTGTAGTACTTACCGGGATTTTCAACCGATTCGCCCACATAGGTATAAGCCGCAAAATGCATGACAGCCTTGGGATCATATCTATCCATAACCTCAACCAGCCGGTTGTGGTCCAGGATATCTCCAATCTCCAATGGCCCCCATTGAGTAGCCCACTTGTGACCATATTCCATGTTGTCATATGCGACAGGGAGATATCCTGCTTCTGCAAGCGCCTTGCAGGCATGAGAGCCAATATACCCGGCGCCGCCTGTAACGAGTATGTTCATCATGATGGATACCTTTAGATCATTTTACCTTATTGGTATTTTTTAAAGTATTCGATGGTCTTCAGCAGTCCTTGTTCCAATTGGATTTTAGGTCTCCAATTCAATTCTTTTTCAGCCAAAGAGATGTCCGGTTTTCGCTGCATCGGGTCATCTTCCGGAAGAGTTTCGAATATGATTTTCGATTCAGAACCGGTGAGTTCAATCACCTTTTCAGCCAATTCCAATATCGTAAATTCAACAGGATTGCCGATATTAATCGGGCCTGTCACATCCGGCGGTGTATCCATTAAACGGACAAGGCCTTCAATAAGATCATCCACAAAACAAAAAGACCGGGTCTGCCCCCCGTTTCCATATACGGTAATGGGATCATTCCGTAACGCCTGGAGAATGAAATTGGACACCACTCGGCCATCATTGGGATGCATTCTGGGTCCATAGGTGTTAAAAATCCGAGCTACTTTGATTTGCAGGTTATGCTGCCTCCGGTAGTCAAAAAATAGTGTCTCCGCACACCTTTTTCCTTCATCATAACAAGAACGAGGGCCAATACAATTGACATTTCCCCGATAGCTTTCAGGCTGCGGATGAATATCCGGATCTCCATACACTTCAGATGTAGAAGCTTGAAGGATTTTTATCTTCAATCTTTTGGCCAGGCCCAGCATGTTAATAGCGCCATGAACGCTTGTTTTTGTAGTCTGTACTGGATCATTTTGGTAATGAATCGGTGAAGCCGGACAGGCCAGATTATAGATTTCGTCCACTTCAAGATACAGAGGAAATGTTACATCATGCCGGATTAATTCAAAATAGGGATTATCAAGAAGATGGGCAATGTTTTGTTTTGCTCCTGTGAAAAAATTATCCACACATAATACTTCTATTCTTTCATCCAGTAATTTTTCACAAAGATGTGAGCCTAAAAAGCCCGCTCCCCCGGTCACCAAAACTCTCTTTTTGAGATGCATGTATTTTTTCATTAAAATTGGCTTGGTTACAGATTGCTTACAAGGTTAAAATCCCAAGTATCTTTCATTTTATATTCTTGGCAAAATCTCTCGATTTACTCCGGAATCACATCGTTCATTTTTAGCAAATCCAGAACCCTTCTTGCGGAATCCATGGCCTCTTCCTGATGGGACAGGATCTCCAGATGGGGGCTCACCGGTTTCTCATAAGGAGCTGAAATACCGGTAAAATTTTTAATTTCTCCGGCCCTGGCTCTGACATAAATCCCTTTGGGATCCCGTTGTTCGCAGATCTCGATGGGACAGTTCACAAAGATTTCAAAAAAATTACCTTCACCCAGCAAACTCCTAATGCGGTCCCTGTCCTTTTGGTTGGGCGATATAAATGCCGTCAATGCTATAATCCCGGCATCCACAAACAGTTTGGACATTTCACCGATACGTCGGATATTTTCAGACCGGGCATCTTCGGAAAAGCTCAAGTCGGAACACAGGCCGTGTCTTACATTATCGCCATCAAACACATAGGTTGAGCATCCTCTTTTAAACAACATTTTCTCAAGATGATGGGCGATGGTGGATTTGCCGGATGCAGAAAGCCCGGTAAACCAGACTGCTGCTCCCCTGTGACCATGATTTTCTTCCCGATCTGTTCTTGCAACCAGCCCGTTATGCCAGGTCAGATTTCGTTCTTTTGCAATATCATTCATGCTCCGCTTCCTCCAATATCCGTATAGGTTAATATAGCTCCGCCACCTGATTTACATCTTTGAAGACGTTTTAATATTTTTCTAATAACCTTTTCAGCTTAATAAGATGGCGGCAACCCGCTTTAAGTCGCCACGATTTCTGCCTGCCAAACCAGCAAATGAGCACGCTTGTCCAATTCCGGCAGGAATTCACCGTATTCCTTATCGCTTAAAACCAGTGTCCTGATTTTTCTCTTGATATACCGTTCAGTTTTTCTGCTCAAATCACTCAGGTGATGCTGGTCGATATCCCCCACCAGCAGGAGGTCTATAATACCCGTGTCCTTGCCTTCGGCATAGTCATCGATGATGAAGGCATATTCCAACTCTCCCAGCCTGCGCACGATTCCTTCCACCACCTGGTCTATCCCCATGACCTTGTTGATCATGGATCTCAATTCCGGGTATAAAGGGTGTTCCTCATTGGCCATGTAAATAACATTGCGGCCGTTTTTTTGGGACTTCAGAAGCTTGATTCGGGTGAGTTGATTCAGCTCTTCACGAACGGAATTTGTTGATAAATTAAATTCTTTTGCGAGTTCACGAAGGTAGGACCGGGTTTCAGGATTGAAAAAAAACTTAACCAGCAATTTAATGCGGGTTTTTGATGAGATAATTCCGGCTAATAAATTCTGCAATCTATTATCCTTTTCGAGTAATTAATCTACTCATAACATATATGACATTTTAGTCAATGGCTTAATATCAAATAGAATTTGATTTTATTTCTGCAAATGGTAAGGTTAGACATATTGATCAGGGCGGGACCTATATCACGCAGCCCTTTTCGTAATCACATCTTCTAATGCAATATTATCGGCATATCCGTCATTTTCATTAGAAAGAAAGGTTTACCCGTTGCCTATAATTACACCCGACCTCCCTTTCAACAAAGTAGAACTTCTGGCGCCTGCCGGTGATTTTGAAAAACTTGAAGCAGCCCTTCATTACGGGGCAGACGCCGTATATTTGGCCGGAAAACAATTCAGCCTTCGGAATTTTTCTGATAATTTTACTTTTGATGAGTTATATCAAGCTATAGACCTTGCACATCGCCATCATGTGAAGGTGTATATCGCCTGCAATTCCTTTGTTCGAAATTCCGATGCTTTGGAATTAAAGGAATATCTACTCGCCATGGGTGAGGTAAAACCGGACGGCATTATTATCGCCGATCCCGGTGTCTTGAAACTTGCCCTTGAACATGCGAAAGATATTCCCCTGCACCTAAGTACCCAGGCGAACACCACCAATATTGAATCCGCCTTATTCTGGAAAAGCATCGGCATTAAAAGAATCAACACCGCAAGGGAATTGCCGCTATCGGATATCCGGCAGATTTCGCAGGAAAGCGAGATGGAAATTGAGGCATTTATCCATGGTGCCATGTGCATTGCCTATTCAGGACGCTGCCTGCTGAGCAATTATCTGGCCCACCGGGATGCCAACCAGGGCATGTGCGCCCATGCCTGCAGGTGGAACTATTCGGTTTTGGAAGAATCCCGTCCGGGCCTGCCCATGCCCCTCATGGAAGATGATAAAGGGTCCTATCTCTTCAGCTCAAAAGATCTCTGCATGATTGACCATGTTCCTGAAATGATTCAAGCCGGAATTGGCTCTTTAAAAATAGAAGGACGAATGAAAAGCATTCATTACCTTGCAACCGTCGTGAAAACCTACCGCGAGGCCATCGATTCCTATTATGATGACCCGGAACATTATGCTGTGAAAGAAGAATGGAGAAGGGACCTTGAACTGATCAATCACCGTGGTTATTGCACAGGATTTTATTTTGGAGACCCCCAACAGGTGATCCCCAATTATGCAAAATCCCATACATTTGAAGGCCATCTTTTTTTAGGAAAGGTCATAACCCCTGAAAAAGACGGGCTTCATTGGATTGACGTCCGAAATAAGCTGACGGTAGGCGACCCTGTAGAAATTTTACCCCAAAAAGGATCGCCCATTCAGGACAGAATTATCGAAATCACGAACCAGCAAGGAGAAGCTTTAGAAGTCGCCCACCCTGGCACCAGGACAGGCGTCAGGTTCAAAAAACAGTATGTTCCAAACGATATTATAAGGAAAACAGACCCCGGCGATTACTCAAAAACTGCATCCGCTGTTGACAATATTTCATAAGGGATTTCAACCCCCATCTTGGCCGCGGTTTTTGCATTCACCAAAAGTGCTCCCTTATTTACGGTCTCCATGGGAATTTGCTCAACCGGTGTTCCGGCAAGAATTTTAAGGGTCATTTCTGTGGCCTGAATTCCCCAATGTTTAGTGGATGTGACAACGGAGAACAAAGCACCGTTTTCCGTGTCCTCCTCATTGGAAGCAATCACCGGAACCATTGAATTGGCCACCGTCCAGATTACGACTTCGGCTCTGGAAATCTCCTTGTCTCCCTGTTTTAACCGGCTGGTATCGGCAAGATAAATCATTTCAGCCGGCCAGTTTTTCACATGGTTCTGCCATTCATCAAAAGTTTCGCATAAAAACATGTCCATATATTTGACGCCCGATAGTTTTTCTAGGCCGGCTGCCTGGGCTGAAAGCACCTGTTTGACCCCGGCCATGGAAAACCCGGCTTTACTGAGCAAAGCCACGGTCTTTGCGCCGGTAAGGTCTTTGGCCATCTTCCAGTTATCCACAGCGTAACTTCTTCTGGCCACACCGGTGATATTGGTTTTCGGTAGGCCCAGGGTTTCGGGTGCTCCGAAAACAAAAGCAAAAACAACCGGAACCTCTGTAATATTCAAACCGATGTATTTCACTGCATTGTCATTCAAAACCATGACCACCTTCGGCGCCATTTCTTTCACTTTTTGGGCCGTGGATTTGCCCAATTGCTCTCTGACCATATCATCGGGCGCATCGTCCAAATCCACATATAGGAACTCAGGAACCAAGCCTTTGGTTCCAAGGGTTTCCGTGATTCCTTTTATGCAGTCCTGATAGGTTTCCATGGACGTGGCTGTGGCTTCACTGACACCCGGAATCACCAATATTTTTTCACTGGCGTAGGCGGCTCCGGAAAACAGAATTCCCATGGCCATCATCAATATTACAGCTCCATATCTTTTCAAAATCAAACCTCCCTGTTTGTTTCCTTTAAATAGGACCCACGGCGCTATCTTCCTTCAATCAGATCCACCAGTTCTCTGATCATAGCCCCCATCTGCTGGGCCTGGGCGCTCATTTCTTCTGAAACACTTGCGAATTCCTCCGAGCTTGCAGCATTCTGTTGCGTGTTCCGGTCCATTTCACTCACAGCCTCATTGATCTGGTCAATCCCCTTTGCCTGTTCATTTGAAGCGGCGGCAATTTCACTCACAAGCTCCGCCACTTTGCCGGCCCCTTCCGCAACTTTCAGGAAGGCTGTATTGGTGGATGTAACAATCCCGGTTCCTTCTTTCACCTTCCTGGAGGTTTCCTCAATGAGAACCGAAGTGTTTTTCGCGGATTCAGCAGCCCGCATGGCAAGGTTGCGAACCTCATCCGCCACCACGGCGAATCCCGCACCGGCTTCACCGGCCCGAGCGGCTTCCACTGCCGCATTGATGGCAAGAAGGTTGGTCTGAAAAGCA
>VMSV01000269.1 GCA_013791935.1 Desulfobacteraceae bacterium
AAAGATACGATAAAATACTTCAGCAGCGCAAGGATTGCGACAAGAAAGGGGATTGGACCTCCTGTATTGAACAATGCGACGGGTTCCTTTCCCTTTTTGAAAACACCTATCGCAACAATGAACTCAAGGAGATCCGGGAGGACATGGACGCTGCCCAGGATTTGAAGGAATTGCAGCAACTGGCCACAGAACTGGAACCAGATCATAAGGCCATCAGAAACCTGTATTCAGACTACCTGGTTCAACATCCGAGTTTTCTGCAAAAAGCAAACATCCAAGAAGAAATCGGAAAAAGACAGAAATTAATGGACCAAGCCGAGAACTTTCGAGGCATTCGGATCGCCAGCAATGACGCATCCAAGAGCTTCATCGAGAGAATCCAGGAACTGGATCAATACATTGACAGGGACCCCACAGGCCCCTATGCGGATGAGGCCCGAAAAATAAGGGATCGTATTCGGAATGAACGACTGGAATATGACCGGAAAAACAGAATGGAAACCGAACGTAAGCGCCAGGAAACCGCTTTGCAGTTGGAGCAGATGCAGCAGCAGCAGCAGACCGAAACCCTGAATCGGGAAACCATGAATATCAAAAGCAGGTTGCGGGAGCACTCCCATATTTTTTCGTTCAACGATGATGGAACTTTTACGGATAAGCGAACCGGGTTGACCTGGTGCGTTCTGGACTCAAGCGTTGTGCTGGGTAAATGCCTCAATTACGGCGAAGCCCTTCACTATGTCAACAACCTGCGCACCGGAGGTAAAAACCGATGGCGCTTGCCCACCTTCAGCGAACTCGCGGGGATATACAAGCAGGAGCCTTTTTACCCTTCGGAAAGCTGGAAATGGTTCTGGACCATAGAAAAAGTGGTGAAAGGCTACCATGAGATGGTGGGAATTGTTAACGCCGGAAAAGAAAACGTGTTCCAACGCCAATATGTCCCCACAAAAGAGTGCGGGACGGTGCACGCGGTTCATCCGTAAGAAGAGGGCCGGGTACCCGCACCCCGGCCCTTCGAACCGTCCATCCAAAAGCTGGAACTTACTTGCTCACCCTCAACCTCTGACCGGGGAAAATTTTAGCCCCTTTGCTCAGATCGTTCAAATTAAGGAGTTCATTTTCTTTTAAATTATATTTCAGGGCAATGCGAAACAAATTCTCCCCCTTCTGCACCGTATGGTATTTAACGCTAGAGGCTTTTACCGGTTTCTTTGCAGGTTGCTGAACGATTTTGGGTAATGGCGCTTCTACTTGAGGCTTTTCAACGACCTTGGCGGTTTTTTCCTTTTCCATTCTGATCTTTAAGGCATCCACGTCTCGCTTCATTTCACCCGTTTTTGAAATCAGAAGTTTTTCCAGTTGATCCATTCTGTCGTTCATGGGGGTTCCGCTTAATGCTTCCCCCTCAAGCTTTTCCATTCTCTGATTCAGGGCCTCGACATCCTGCTGTCTTCTTTCCAGTTCTTCCACCCTGGATTTCACGACAATCAATTCGTCATTGTTCGATTTTTTCTCCCCTTTGGGCAAAATCAGAAATAAAAGCACAAGAAGGACAAGAAGACCCCCCAGCCAACCGATGGAGAACCGGGGAAAGCTGAATTTTTTGGGGCGTAAGCTTTTGGAATTTCTCTTTTCTTCGTCAAGATACTCGATGTCGTCATCAAACTCATGCATGGGTTTTTTAAATTCTTCATCATCGATTTCTTCTTCGTACTCATCCAGATTATCGGGTTTTTTGTCATTCATGTGCAGTCCTCCGCGTTTTTATTTTATCTCTTGAACAAAATGGTCAAAGGCGAACCAGAAAGGGCCCTGGATTTTATCCGACTCTTTTAAAATTTCATGCATAGCTTTTTTTATCAATATGAATTTGCAAGCCGGAATCAGGGAGGCCGTTTTCTTCTGGGCCTCCGTGGAAACAATCCGATCCCCTTCCGCACCGGCTATTAAAACAGGCAATTGAATATTGGCTGCAAATTCCTTGTGCCTCATCCTGTCCATGGACTGGTAGGCGGCGTTAAGCCATCCAAAGGTCACACCTCCCACGGCAAGAGCAGGGTTCTTCTCAATCTCACGGATATGATCCCGGTACCGGACGGGATCCGTGGTTAAAAGATTCCCGTCAAAGACCTGCTTTTCAGGATAATAGTCCCCGCTTCCCGGCGCATAGGAACCCTCAAACCCTGCCGCGGGCATGGCCCTGGCGAGGATTCTGACAAACCATGCCGGAAAAGGCCGGGTATGGATATCCAGCATGGGGGAGGAAAGCACGGCACAGGTGATTCGGTTCCCGCGGGACGGAAAATTTCCCCCATCCTTATTAAAATTCTCATGGAGATACCGGATGGCCATATGCCCCCCCATGGAATGGCCAAGGAGTATGATGGGGCCGGGTTGTTTCGGATAAACAATGCGGTCCATGCAGGTATTCAGATCAATCAGGTAATCCCCGAAGCTTTTCACATACCCTTTGTGAGGGTTTGAAAGCAACCTTGAAGAAAGACCCTGGCCCCTCCAGTCAAAACTGAAAACATCAAACCCTCTTTGGTTCAAGCAACCGATAGGCTCTTTGTACTTTTCAAGGAATTCGGACCTGCCGTTTAAAAGCACCACAACCCCGCGGGATTTCCCCGTGGCGGGAAACCAGCCGTATCGAAGGTTGATATGATCCGGTGTCCTTATAAAAGCAGTACGGAGCGCGAACTGTAAATCACCCATCATTTTACCAGCAAATTCCGTTTTGACCGTGCATCAAAATAGCCGGATTTCATTATAATATCCAATAGGTGGTTGACCTTCGGATGAAATTGAATTAAAAATTGTTCAACTTGCTCAATAGCATAATTTTAAAAAAAATTCACCCATTTCTCAGGGTCCGGCAAAAGATTGAAGCAAAAACAAGGGAGGGCTTATCATGTTCAGCAACGCGCAACTGGAAAAATATGCAGATGTTCTGCTGTGGGGACTTCAAACCGCAAGGACCGGCCGATTCAAAAAGGGGGATATCATCCTGATCCGCTACCACTTTCCAGCGGTTCAACTGGCTGAAATCCTCTATGAACGGGTGATTCAAATGGGCATGCATCCTGTGGTCCGGGCCGAAATGACCCCCAAAATGGAACTGGCCTTCTACAGCCGTTCAGAAAACCGCCAGCTGATTTTCCAGCCGCCGGGGGACAGGGTTCTTTATGAAAACGTCAACGGCAGTATTTTTCTTTATGCTCCGGAATCCATCACCCACCTGGGCAGCGTGGACCCTGCAAAAATCGGCAAAACCGCTGTATCCAGAAAATATATTCGAGACCTCTATACCGAGCGGGAGGAAAAAGGCCTTTTCAGCTGGACCCTCTGCGCTTTTCCCACGGAAGAACTGGCAAAGCACGCCCACCTGTCTTTAAAAGAGTATGGGAGTCAAATCGCCTCGGCCTGCTTCCTGAACCGAAAATCCGCCGTGGAAGAATGGCGCAATGTGCATAAGAACGCCATGTCCATCAAAAAATGGCTGAACCGGCTTGAGGTAAAATCCTTTCATGTGGAATCCAAGCAGGTGGATCTGAGGATCACACCCGGGGACAAAAGAAGGTGGATTGGCATATCCGGCCATAACATCCCCAGCTTTGAGCTGTTTCTTTCGCCGGATTGGCGGGGAACCTCCGGCGTCTATTTTGCCGATCAACCTTCCTATCGTAGCGGCAATTATGTGGAAGGCGTGAGGCTGGAGTTTAAAAAAGGTGTTGTGACAGCCATGGACGCCAATGCGGGAAAAGATTTTGTGGCAAAACAATTATCCATGGACAAGGGGGCCAATAGATTGGGAGAATTCTCCCTCACGGACAAGCGGTTTTCGCGCATCACCCGGTTCATGGCCAATACCCTGTTTGATGAGAATTTCGGCGGGAAAAACGGCAATTGCCATGTGGCTTTGGGGTCTTCTTACTCGGATACCTATTCCGGCGACCCCAAGGACCTGACGGCCAGAATGAAAGAAGACCTGGGTTTCAACGACTCCGCCCTGCACTGGGATCTGGTGAACACCGAAAACAAAAGGGTTACCGCCCATCTTGCCGGGGGCAAAACCCTCACGATTTATGAAGACGGCATGTTTAAATATTAGAGGCTTATTCAGTGTTTCGGGGTTTCCATTTTGGCTTGAACCAACTGCCAGGCATTTTTTTGCATGGTGGAGAAATCTTCTTCGGTCAATCCGGCGCCGCAGACAATTTTCCTTGCGGTCTTTTCATTAATCAGATCTGACGGAGCGTGGGTGTCGGTATTGATGAGGAGTCCGGCCCCGGTTTCCCGAGCCAGGGCCGCCACATGGCCATTGGTCAGGGAATGCCCTTTTCTTGCCGTAATTTCAAGGAGAATCCCCTTTTCCCGGGCCAGCAAGGCTTCCTCCCGAGTGATCAGACCGGGATGGGCCAGGATATCGATATCCGAGACCAGGGCCGAGGCATTGGTTCCCGGAGCAACGGGTTCCGAGATGGTTTCCCCGTGCACCACGATGATTTTCGCCCCCAGGGACCTGGCCCTTCTTGCAATTTCAGGAATAAGAACCGGTGGGACATGGGTGATTTCAATGCCGGGGACCACGGTGATGCCCATGACCCGGTTCAGTTCCTCAGCCACGGCAACCACCCGCGGAATGATCCAGTCAATATTTGAACTATCCCCGTGATCCGTCAGGCCGATGGCGGTAAGCCCCATAACTTCGGCCCTTCGAACAAGTTCGGAAGGGACAAGCTCCCCGTCGCTGAAAAGGGTGTGCGTGTGCAGATCAATCATGATGCAACCTCACTGAGTATTCTTTTCGTTAGACCTTGCCGAAATCATCTGGAGATAATCTTTCCAGATATTCCGCCCATTTTTTGCCTTCCTCGCTGGTATCCAACACTTCCCCCACATCCCCCGTCATTTTGGTTCCCTCAATCACTTTATCATCCACAAAAATGGGAGCATCAAACCGCAAGGCAATGGCAATGGCATCACTGGGACGGGCATCCATGCTGAAGGTCTTGTCCATGGATACAAAATAGATCAGTGCAAAATAAGTATTGTCCTTCAAATCGCAGATTTCAACCTTGGAAACCGTCACTTTTTGAAGTTCCAGAAAACTCTTAAACAGATCATGGGTCATGGGACGATCAAATTTAATGTTTTTCAGAGCGGAAGCAATGGAAGTGGCCTCCAGCAGACCGATCCAGATGGGGATGGTCTGTTCTCTTTCCTCCGATTTAAGCAGGATGATCGGCGTATTGGATGCCGGATCCACGGCAAGGCCGGCCAATGTCACTTTACGCAGCATAATCTTTTTCTCCTTTCATGCCTTCTGGTTTTGAGGATGCCTCAACCATTTTCCCCCGGAGTGAATGCGCCAAGGCTTTTTCAATGCCGACACGGACAATTTTTCCATAAAATGACCCGGCTCCCTCCACTCCTTGTGGATCTGCTGTGAAGTTAACAATCCGGTTTGAGGAGGTTCTGCCCGACCACTGATCCTCATTAGAGCCCATTGTTTCAGTCTTCCGGTTCTGTTTCTTGCTCTTTCCCTCAACCAACACATCCAAGGTCATGCCCACCTGCGCCCGGTTCTTTTTCATGGCAATGCTTTCCTGAAGAGCCAGAACGGCCTGAAGCCTCTCATTTTGAATGGATTTCGATATCTTGCCGTCCATGGCTGCTGCCGGAACCTTGGGACGATCGGAATAATTGAATACAAAAAGGCTATCATACTCCACTTCTTTTATCAAATCCAAGGTGTCGGAAAAGTCTGCTTCCGTTTCCCCGGGAAATCCCACAATGATATCGGTACTCACCGCCATATCATGACTTATTTTTCTCAACTCTTCCACTTTTTTCAGATACTGGTCCCGGGTGTATCGTCGATTCATCCTTTTTAAAATGTCCGTGGATCCGGACTGAACCGGCAGATGAATGTGCCTGCACAATTTATCCAGATAGGTATAGGCGTTGATCAGCTCGCTGGAAAGGTCCTTGGGATGGGATGTGGTGAACCGGAGTCTCAGCAGATTATCCGTCCCGTTGATTCTTTCCAACAACTCCACAAAAGAGCACAACCCCTCTTTCTTGCCGTAGCTGTTCACATTCTGTCCCAGCAGAGTGACTTCACGAACACCGGCTTCTGTCAGCGCTTTGATTTCCTGGAGGATATGGAAAGGGTCCCGGCTTTTTTCCCGCCCCCGGACATGGGGCACCACGCAATAGGTGCAAAAATTGTCACAACCCTGCATAATGGTCACAAACCGACTGATTCCCCGAGGACTCGACTCAATCTTCACGGGTCCGAGTTCAAAGACTTTATGGGCGGTTTCAATATCCACAACCCTTTTGTTTTCAAGCGCAACGGTCCTGATCAGATCCGGCAGCCTGCCAATGGCGTCTGTTCCGAACACCATATCCACCTGGGGCATCCGTTCCAGGATTTTCATCCCCTCCTGCTGGGCCACACAGCCGCCGATCCCTACGATTAACTCCGGGTTTTTATTCTTCAGCTTGGCCAGACGGCCTAAAAAGCTGAAGGCTTTTTGCTCGGCCTTTTCACGGATGGCACACGTGTTGGCAAGAACAATATCCGCCAAGGCATAGGTGGCGGCCTTTTTGTACCCCATGGAAAATAGAATATTTTCCATCTGCCCGGTATCATACACATTCATCTGGCAGCCCATGGTGTAGATAAAAAATTTCTTTGATTCGGTCATGAATAATTGCCTGTTATCGCTGAATGAGTTCCGGGTCCACCCGGTCTTCAAACAGAACGTCCTTTCTTAAATCAGCCAGGACCTCATGGAATTCCGCTTCGCAACCCGGCGCAATGGTAATTTTCACGATGCCCATGGCAGGATCCAGGGTGGACAGGGTGGCAATCCCGTCACAGGCTTCAAGGATGAATTTCACAAAACTGATCCTTCGACGGTCCACACGAAAATATTCAATGGTGGATTTTAAGGTTTTCATTGACGCACCATATCACCCTTAACCCGGAATTTTCAACTCCAAACCCGAAAATCATCCCCCATTAATTTATTGTCTAATCCTTTCCGATGGGATATATGCACAGGCCATGAGACCAGAATGGCAGCTCGCATCCCCTGACCCTAAAGCGGTTCAACATCTAATCAACACCCTGAAATGTCACCCGGCCATTGCCGCCATCCTTGTGAACCGGTCGATCCTTTCCGAAACCGCCGCACTTTCCTTTTTATCGCCGTCGATTCGAGGCATACGGATGCCTTTTGAACTGAAGGACATGGACAAAGCAACGGATCGCATCCTTTTTGCCATGGAGAAAAAGGAAAAGATCTTGATTTTCGGGGATTATGACGCGGACGGCATCACCGCCACGGTGATTTTATATGAATTCCTTCAAGGGATTGGAGCGGATGTGGGTTTTTACATTCCCCACCGCATGGAAGAAGGCTATGGTTTAAAGCCTCAGCATATTTCCAGCATGGCCGCACCGGGCCAAATCAAACTGATCATCACCGTGGATTGCGGATCAGACAGCCATGAAGCGGTTTGCCTGGCCAAGGGCTTGGGCATTGATGTGATCATCACCGATCATCATGCCATCACTTCGGAAGTGCCCCCCGCTGAGGCCGTGGTAAACCCCAAGCGTCATGATTGCCCATCGGGATTGGATCATCTTGCCGGGGTGGGTGTGGTTTTTTATGTAATGATGGCCCTACGGAAACGCCTTCGAGACAAGGGCCACTTTGAGACAATCGACGAACCCAACTTAATGCAGTACACCGACCTTGTGGCTTTGGGAACCGTGGCGGATATCGTTCCCATGATCCATGAAAACCGAGCATTCACCCGCGCAGGCCTGGACATCATGGGATCGGGAAACCGTACCGGATTAAAGGTTCTGATGGATTTAAGCCGGGTGGATTGCAACCATGTCAATACGGATGATATCGCCTTTAAACTGGCCCCCAGGCTGAACGCCGCGGGTCGCATGGGACATGCCCTATCCTCCGTCAACCTTCTCATCGAAAAAGAAGCGGAAACGGCCTCCGACATGGTGGAAATCCTGGAGGAGTATAATACCCAAAGAAAAACCCTGGAGGATAAAACCTGCCTGGACATTCAGATAGCCCTCAAATCAAACCCCGATCTGCTAAAGAATAAATCTCTGGTGCTTTTTCATCGCCACTGGCATGAGGGTGTCCTTGGGATAGCCGCCTCCAGAATGGCCAGAAAGCTTTTTAGACCCGTCATCCTCATCACCACTCGGGATGGCATGGGAAAAGGCTCGGCACGAAGTGTGGATGATTTTGACCTGCACGAAGGGCTAAGCCGGTGCAAGGAAATGCTCCATGGCTTCGGGGGTCATGCCATGGCCGCAGGCCTCACCATCAGCCCGGATAAGATCCCGTGTTTTGCATCCAAATTCGAGCAGGTGGTCATGGACATGACAGGCCCGAATGAGTTCAACCGGAAGATTCCCATTG
Source organism: Desulfobacteraceae bacterium (assembly GCA_013791935.1). Taxonomy (GTDB): domain Bacteria; phylum Desulfobacterota; class Desulfobacteria; order Desulfobacterales; family UBA5616; genus VMSV01. The sequence continues at coordinate 8,478 of VMSV01000269.1, forward strand.
ATTTTGATCTGTCCTTTTCTCTGATTACGGAAAAGCTTCTGGTTGAGCTTGAGAACATGATGCCTTTTGGAAAAGAGAGCCCCGAACCCTTATTTCTTTCCAAGGGAATCAAGGTGGTGCAGTCCTATGTCATGGGCCAAAACCATCGGAAAATGGTCTTGAAACAATACGGCGACATCTCAAACCGCGCCTTCTCAGCCATTCAATTCAATGTTGAACCCAAGGCCGCCGGTACGGACTATTTTGATCACATGCTTTTTCGGTTAAGGTACAACCGCTGGAACGGGAAAAAAACAATTCAAATTCTTGTGGAAGAAACGTAATTTTTCCTTGCATATTATCGGATCGAATATTAAAATAACCGGTCGAAAAAAAAGCCGCAGGTCATTTGCGGGTTTTAAAAATATTCATTAAACCAATACAAGGTTTCACCGAGGGAGAATCATGGCAAAAGTATTTCGTCCCAGCACAAGGGAATCCAATATATTATCAAAAATTGAATCCTCAAAAAATTTTGCAAGGCGTAAGTCCTTGGATGCGCTCAGGGATTGCAAAGAGGATCTGAGCAACGCCATTTCCATGAAACTGGTGGAAAACAAGCTGGTGGAAACCACAAGCAAAAATGCCATGGAAGCTGAGCTTGTCAAGTGTCTTGACAAGCTCAGCTTTGCCGAGGATTTTGATGTGGAATACCAGGCGGCACCGTTTCGGAATGTGGTTCAAAACCCGAATATCATCAGCCTCTACGTCACGGCTTTTGTGATTGAACAATTGATCAACCACAAGAACACGGTGGACATCTTCGGATCAGACGAGGAAATTTATAACTGCATCAACAAGCAGGTTTCCCGTTATCTGCCCGGCAATGTCGCCTGACTTGATCCCCAGGTTCATCAATGGTCCTTTTGAAGATCCCGGTCTTTTTATTCCTTTCCGTTTTCGCAAGGAAGCGGTCCTGATGGACATGGGGGACATCAGTCCCCTTCCCTCAAAAGACATTCTTAAAATCAACCACGCCTTTGTTACCCATACCCACATGGACCATTTCTTCGGGTTCGACCGCTTGCTGCGACTCCTTCTGGGAAGGGACAAACATCTCCATATTTACGGCCCGAAAGGTTTTCTGGAAAACACAGAGGCCAAACTTTCCGCCTATTCATGGAACCTTGTTGAAAATTATAAGGAGTCCCTTCGTATTACAGCCCATGAAATCCGGGAAGACAGAATGGTTTCCCGTTCCTATTCATGCCGGGAACACTTCTCTCCCGGGTCGGAAGCCCTTGAGTCCCCCTTCAGGGGTGTGATCCTTGAAAAACCGGGGTTCACCGTTTCTGCTAAGATTCTTGATCACGGCATTCCGGTGCTTGCATTTGTGGTGAAGGAGCGATTCCACATCCACATCAATAAAAATGCTCTTTTGGAGATGGGGCTTTCCACAGGCCCTTGGCTCACCCAATTCAAAAAGTCGCTCTATGGTCTTGAGGACCCGAATTCCATTGTCCAGGTTCCCGCGATTGAAATGGGTTCAGCAAGAGAATTCAGACTGGAGGAGTTGAAACAAGCCATCACCGTCATCACGCCGGGACAAAAAATCGCCTATGTCTCTGATGTGGCCTTTCACAGGGAAAACGCGGAACGAATCATTGATTTTGTCAGGGATGCCGATCATCTCTTTATTGAGGCATGTTTTCTGGACCAACACAAGGAACTTGCTGGCGAAAAGCACCACCTTACAGCCCGTCAGGCCGGCGAGATTGCAGCCCGGGCAAAGGTGAAGCATTTCGACATCTTTCACTTCTCCCCGCGCTACCAGGGCCTGGAACAGTCGTTATACGAAGAAGCCCGACAAGCCTTTACCGAGATGGTAAAAAGTGGTTAGGGGTTAAGAGTGGTTAGGTGGTTAAGTGGTTAGGTGGTTAGGTCCGAAAAAAGCAGGGGTCCGGAAAACAGTATTTATTGTCAATCATAATCACTTAATCACATAACCACTTAACCACTTAACCACCTAACCACTTAATCACATATCATCATTTTTCACCGCCCTTAAACCCAATTGCCACCACCTGGGCCGGAACCATTTTTAGATTCGTCACCACCGCCGGTTTTCCATTCCCCAGGTGGGTGGACTGCCCTTTGCCCAGGGCGGTATCGCAATCAAGTCCGGATACCATGATTTCACCGGAAGTCACCGCCAGATGGTCTGCTGTGATGGTGCTCTCTGCCAGATGGAGCGTTTTTCCCGGAAACAGGGTCAGATGATAAACCATGCCTGCGGAATCCTGATGGAGAATGGTTGATTTGCCCCATTCATGATACACTGTGAGGTGCTGATAGAATTCCTTCCTTCCGTTTTCCTTGAGCATGGACACAATGGATTTTACATCCCGGCTGTTTTCAATATCCGAAATAAAAATCGAATCCTGGGTGTCCACTATAACAAGGTTTTCAACGTGGTTGGTGGCAATGAGCCGGTCCTGACCCATGATAAAGCTATTTTTCGTATCCTTGGTCACCACATCACCGATGATCACATTTTCATCGCTGTTTTTCGGCATGAAATCAAAAAGAGACTTCCATGAACCGATATCGCTCCACCCGAAATCAGAGGGAAGGACTGCTGCTTTTCGGGTTTGTTCCATGATGGCGTAGTCAATGGAGATATCAGGAAGCTGTCGATAATCGTCCGGGTCCGGCGCAGAAGATTTGGAAACCATGGCTTTCATGGATTGGTAAAGTTCAGGGGCATAGGTCTGGAATTCTTCCATCATCACCGTCAGCTTGAAAGTAAACATACCGCTGTTCCAAAAAAAATTGCCAGCTTTTAAATAGGCTTCCGCCGTTGCCCGGTCAGGTTTTTCCACAAATCGCCTCACCCGGAAACCCTGGTCTTTAAGAGCCTCTCCGGCTTCGATATACCCATACCCGGTTTCAGGATAATGGGGCCGGATTCCGAAGGTAACGATATGGCCTTCCTCCGCCAGAGCAACCGCCTTTCTCACATTGTTCTGGAAATCCGGCACATCCCTGATCACGTGATCTGCAGGGAAAATGCACATTACCGCATCCTTATCCATCTCCATGACATGGAACATGGCCATAAGAACCGCAGGGGCTGTGTTTCTGCCGCAGGGCTCGGAAATGATTTTTCCCCGGCCGGAAAGTTGAATATCCGTTAAGTGCCGGTCAATCTCATAATAATGGTCCGCGCCGCAAACCACCCGAACATTTTCCGGATACACCAGGGGTGTAAGCCGACTGACGGTGTTTTGAATCAAAGAAGCATTGCCTACGAATTTAACAAGCTGTTTGGGATAAAGCTGTCGGGAGACAGGCCACAACCGGGTGCCTGTGCCGCCTGCGAGCAATACAGGATAGACATGGCGAAACAATTCAGAATCCGGAGATCTATGCATCCTGCCTCTTTCCTTTCCACTGTTTTTGTTTATTCCCATTCAGGTTTTGAAGTTCCGGAATTTGACCGCATCGGGTTTCCACCGGATTATATCCCGCCACCGAAGTCACCTCCCGAATAAAGGCTTTCCCCACGTTGATTCTAAGATCTTCCGACACGGCAATGAGAGTTTCCGTTTTGTGGGTGTCTTTAAATTTCAGATAGGCTTTGCATTCGCCTTTGTGTCTCTTCATGACATTATACAAGTCCCTGAGAATGTCTCTGTTGGTCCGGTTGATATCCAGGGCAAGGTAAACTTCGGCGGTGAGCTTTTCTTCCGCCTCATCCAGGTGAAGGATGGTATCTGCCAGAATTTTCACCGCCTTCTCATCCTTCTGGACCTGGCCCTGAACCAGAATCGGTGTATCCTCCACCAGAAGATCGGAGACTGCTTGATATACGGAGGTGAAAATGACAATTTCAACAGAACCAGCCATGTCTTCCAGGGTCAGAAAAGCCATGGGATCACCTTTTTTGGTGCGAATGGTCTTGACGGTTCTCACCGTTCCCCCGATTCGGACACCGGTCTTGTCCGAACTCTCTTTTAAAGACAACGTATCCACGGTGGCGAACTTATCCAGAACCTTTTCATAGGGACCCAGGGGATGGCCGGAGACAAAAAAACCCAGGGCTTCCTTTTCATAGGCCAGCCGTTCCTTTTCCGGCCATTCCGACAACTCTGGGAGGGTGGGCCGGTTGATCTGACCATGGGCTTCCACCATATCAAAAAGCCCCATCTGGGGATCATTCTTTTCCTTTTGTGCCCTCTGGCCGTGCTCCAGGGCGCCTTCAAGACCCGCTATCATCCGGGAACGATAGTCTCCCAGGGAATCGAAGGCCCCGCACTTGATCAGACTTTCAATCACCCGCTTGTTGACTTTCCGAAGATCCACTCTTTCACAGAATTCGTAAAGGGATTGAAACCGACCTTTTTCCCGCTCCTCAATAATGGCCTCAATGGCTCCTTCTCCCACATTTTTCACCGCCACAAGACCGAAAATAATTTCATCGCCTTTTGCCGAAAAAGCCTTGTCGCTTTCATTCACATCCGGGGGCAACACCGGAATGTCGCGACTCCGGCATTCAGCAATATACTTCACCACTCCGTCTGTGGAGTGCATTTCACTGGTGAGCAAAGAGGCCAGAAGCTCCACAGGGAAATGGGCTTTTAGATATGCGGTCTGAAAAGCGATCAAGGCATAGGCTGCGCTGTGGGATTTATTGAATCCGTATCCGCCGAATTTTTCAATCAGGTCAAAGAGTTCTTCGGCCTTTTTCCTGGGGATATGGTTTTCCACGGCCCCTATAACGAACCGTTCCTTCTGCCTGGCCATGATTTCAGGAATTTTCTTCCCCATGGCTTTTCGAAGATCATCGGCTTCGGACATGGAGTATTTGGCCAGAGCCCCTGCGATCTTCATCACCTGTTCCTGATAGACAATGACCCCATAGGTCTCTTTCAGAACAGGCTCCAGCTCGGGAACCATATATTCAACCATCTTTCTGCCGTGCTTTCGATCCACAAAATCATTCACCATACCGCTTTCAAGGGGACCCGGGCGATACAGGGCCACCAGCGAAACAATCTCCTCAAAACATTCGGGCTTGAGCCTCACCAGAAGATCTTTCATTCCGGAACTTTCCAACTGAAACACCCCGTTGGTTTCACCCGAGGCGAGGAGCTGGTAAGTGGCCCGGTCGGTCAGATCCAAGCGAGTAATGTCCGGAGGGGTTTTGCCCTGTTTTTTGATCAGGGACAGGGTATCGGCAATGACGGTGAGGTTTCGAAGCCCCAAAAAATCAAATTTCACCAGCCCGATTTTTTCCACAATATTCATATCGTACTGGGTGATGACTTCCCCTTTTTTGCCACGGTACAGGGGAAGGTATTCCACCAGGGGCTTGTCTGAAATCACAACCCCTGCCGCATGGGTGGAGGCATGTCGGGGAAGTCCTTCCAGCACTCGGCAGATATCTATCAATTCTATGTATTGGGGGTTTTTATCAATCAGCGCCTTGAGCTTCGGCTCTTTTTTCAGCGCATCCTCCAGGCTGATCTTCACCTCATCCGGCACCAGCTTGGCGATAGTATCCACTTCAGATAGGGGAATACCCATGGCCCGACCAACATCCCGAATCACGGCCCTTGTTTTCATGGTTCCGAAGGTGATGATCTGGGCCACAAAATCACCGCCGCCGTATTTATCCGCCACATACTGGTAAACCGCATCCCTGCCGTTGATGCAGAAATCCACGTCGATATCCGGCATGCTCTTTCTGGCGGGGTTGAGGAACCGTTCAAAGATGAGGCCGTGCTCCAAAGGATCCAGATCGGTGATCCCCAGAGAATAGGCCACCATGCTTCCTGCGGCGGAACCTCTTCCCGGCCCCACGGGAATATCATGATCTTTGGCATATTGAATGAAATCCGCCACAATCAGGAAATATTCGGTAAATCCCATCTGCCGGATCATATCGATTTCATAATCCAGACGTTCCTGATAGACTTTTTCATCCATATCAGGGTTTGACGCTCGAATCCGGCCCAACCTATCTTCAAACCCTTTTCGCGTCTTTTCTTCAAACACGCCAACCGGCGTTTTGTTGTTTTCCACCTGGAATTTCGGGAAATGGTAGGTGTTTAAATCGAATTCAACATCACACCGTCGGCTGATGGCCAGGGTGTTTTCAATGGCATGGGGAAAGTCTGCAAAATCCCTGTTCATTTCATCGGGAGATTTGAAATACAGTTGATCGGTGCGGAATCTGAACCGGTCGGCATCGTGAATGGTCTTACCGGTTTGAATACAAAGGAGCAAATCATGAGCCTTTGAATCCTCCTTGTTCAGATAATGGCAATCGTTTGTGGCCACCATGGGAATGGAAAGCCTTTGGCTCATATCCTTCAGAGCCTGGTTCACCTGGTATTGCACCTCCATGCCATTGTCCTGAATCTCCAGGAAAAAATTGCCTTCACCGAAAACCTTCTGGTAGAACCTTGCCGCCTCATCGGCCAGGTCCATACGGCCTCCCTGAATGTGGAAGGCCACCACACCGTGAAGGCAGGCGGACAGGCCAATGAGCCCTCGGCTGTGGGCTTGCAAAACCTCCTTGTCGATTCTCGGCTTATAGTAAAAACCTTGAGTCTGGGCCATGGACGCAAGCTTACAAAGGTTGGTATATCCCTCGTTGTTTTCGGCAAGCAGCACAAGATGGGTCAGACCCCGGTGGTCCAAGGCTGTTTTCTCGTGAAGGGAACGCGGAGCCACGTAGCATTCACACCCGATGACGGGCTTGATGCCGGCCTTTCTGGCTTTTTCATAAAACTCCACCACCCCGAACATGGTGCCATGATCCGTAATGGCCACACTTTCCATGCCGTATTCCGCGGCTCTTTTCAGCAGCGGATCCATACGAATGGCCCCATCCAGAAGGCTGTACTGTGTGTGAACATGGAGATGAACAAAATTCGAACCTGAATCGGACATCATTAATCCAGCGTATAGTTGGGCGCCTCTTTGGTGATAATCACATCATGGACATGGCTTTCCCTGAGGCCCGATGCGGTAATTTTCACAAACCTGGCTTTTTCCCGGAGTTCGGACAGGGTTCTGCTCCCGCAGTAACCCATACCGGCTTTCAGGCCACCCATGAGCTGAAAAACATTGGCTGAGAGGGAACCTTTATAGGGAACCTGGCCCACAATGCCCTCGGGAACCAGCTTGTCGTCGCTTTCCTGGGTATCCGTCTGGTAATAACGATCCTTGCTGCCCTGTTTCATGGCTTCCAGAGAACCCATTCCTCTGTACACCTTGTAAGTTCTTCCCTGGTAGAAAATGGACTCTCCGGGGCTTTCGTCAGTGCCGGCAAATAACCCGCCGATCATCACGGTGTTGGCTCCGGCACCGATGGCTTTGGTGATATCCCCGGAAAATTTTATCCCACCGTCGGCGATCATGGGGACTCCACTTTTGGAGCATGCGGAACGGCAGTTCATGATGGCGGTGATCTGGGGAATCCCGATTCCGGCTACTATCCTTGTGGTGCAGATGGAGCCCGGGCCAATGCCCACCTTCACGCCATCCACCCCGGCCTTGATCAGGTCTTCGGCCCCTTTGGTGGTGCCCACATTCCCCGCAATCAGCTCAATGTTTTTGAAGGTGCTTTTCAGCCTTTTCACCGCCTCCATGACATTGTCCGAGTGGCCATGGGATGTATCGATCACGATGACGTCGGAGCCGGCTTTCAAAAGGTTTTCGACCCTTTCCATCATATCCGGCCCCACACCCACGGCAGCCCCGACCCGAAGGCGCCCCATGGGATCCTTGCAGGCCCTTGGGTATTTCTTGATTTTTTCCAAATCCTTGATGGTAATCATGCCCACCAGCCGGTCCTTTTCATCCACCACCAGAAGTTTTTCAATCCGGTGCTGATGCAGGAGCTTTTTGGAATCCTCCATGGAAATCCCTTCGGAAACCTTCACAAGGTTTTCCTTGGTCATGACCTCCTCGACCTTCTTTTCAAGATCGGTTTCAAACCGAAGATCCCGATTGGTGACAATGCCCACCAATTTTTCCCCTTGGGTGACCGGAACTCCCGAGATACGATAATTTTCCATCAGGTCCAATACTTCATGAACCTTCTGATCCGGGCGAATGGTCACCGGATCGACAATCATCCCGCTTTCCGATTTTTTGACCTTTTCCACTTCCATAACCTGGGCTTCGATGCTCATATTTCGATGAATAAAGCCGATGCCTCCTTCACGGGCCATGGTAATGGAGGTCCTGGATTCGGTCACGGTATCCATGGCTGCGCTCACGATGGGAATGCTTAAGGTCAGGTTTTTCGTCAACTGGGTCGAAGTATCCACATCTTTTGGTAATACATTGGAATAATTAGGTATAAGTAAAACATCATCAAAAGAATAAGCTTCTTCTGGGGGTATATTGATCATTTAATTTCCTCCGGTAAAAATTGTGGGGCTGGTTATTTTCGGGAAAATGACTTCATTTGAAATTGGTCTGGGAAATATCAAAAGGCTTGGACTTAATCAATCTTTTATTTGGCAGCGGACTGATCATCCGGGGTGCATCTC
>VMSV01000205.1 GCA_013791935.1 Desulfobacteraceae bacterium
ATTGAAGCCATGAGATGGATGGTATGGAAAGCGGCCAGCCAGTTGGATCAGGGCACGGATGCGACCAAAGCAGCGACACTGGCCCGTCACTGGGTCAACAAATGCGCAGTTCAGATCGCCGATGACGGGGTTCAGATTTTTGGTGGTCATGGTTATATTCGGGACTTTCCCCTGGAAATGTGGCTGAGAAACGCCCGTACCCTCACCGTACTGGAAGGGATGATCGCAGCATAGTCCCGACAGGAAATGTTTTCTGTCCGATTCAATGAAATGATAAATTTGTGGTGATTCTTCACAAATTGAAAGCCATAACAAAAGGAGATGAACATGGTTGATTTTTCCATAAATGAACATGACCAGAAAGTACTGGATGAAGTAGACCGCATGAAAGCGGTGATCGATGAAAAATATACCCGGTATTATGATATTCACGAAGAAGAAATCGCACCGGACGTTCTTCCCGAAGCAAAGGACTGGGTTCATTTGCCCAAAATGCAGATGGAACGAATGGGGCAGCCCGGGGTTACAAAACCTGCTACCTACTCAATGATGTCCTCCATTGAAAACTGCCTGGGCACCGGTGTTTTAGGGCTTAACCAGCGCATGGGTGGACTTGGCAACGCAGCATTGATGGCCCAGGGCACCAAAGAACAGCAGGAAAAATGGGGGGGCCAACTTCTTGCCATGGCAATCACCGAACCTAGCTGCGGATCAGACTCCAAGGCCATTGAAACCACGGCCCATCTTGACGGAGATGAGTGGGTGTTGAACGGAGAAAAAATCTTCGTGACCGATGGTATTCGAGCCAAAGGCATGGTGGTCTGGGCTACCCTGGACAAGTCCAAGGGACGCGGTGCGATCAAATCATTCATCGTCATGAAAGGCACACCCGGATTTGACCTGGCTAAAAAAGAGCACAAACTGGGCATCCGATGCAGCGATACCGCAGCCTTTGTGTTAAAAGATTGCCGTATACCAAGATCCGACCTTTTGGGCGGAAAAGAAGCCATCGCTGAAAAACAAGGCGGCGACTTCAAGGGATTAATGGCCACCTTCAATATGACCCGCCCCGGCGTTGGTGCTGGCGGAACGGGCATGATTAAACATGCGGCCAAAATCGTCATCGCAGAGCTAAAAAAAGAAGGCGTTGAAGTGGACTGGGAGCAAGGCCCCGCCAAACGCTCAGCACTTCAGGATAAGCTGATCGACCTGGAAGCCCAGATCGAATCTTCAGCCTTGACCGTTTATCGGGCTTCATGGCTTGCGGATACCGGCAAACCCAACAACCTGGAATCCTCCATTGCCAAAGCCAAAGGCGGGGATGTAAGCCGATACGGCGGCCAGCTGGCCGTTGAACTTCTGGGTACCGTGGGTATCACCGAAGACCATCTGGCAGAAAAAGACTGGCGAGATGCCCGGATCACCGATATTTACGAAGGAACCGGCGAAATCAACCATCTGATCATTGCAAGAGCTTTACTGAGCTATGGTTCTGCCGACCTGATGTAACAATCAGCCAGAATACCTCATTTGACACCTCGATAAAAAGCCCCCGGATTTTCTTCCGGGGGCTTTTTCCATGTTTTACAATAAATCTTAATGGAGGTAGGGATGATTACATTTGAATTATCAAAAGAACAGAATTTAATTATTAAGAGTTCCAAGGAATTTGCATCGGGCGAGATCAAGGAAATCGCAAGGGATTGTGATGAAGAGGAC
>VMSV01000154.1 GCA_013791935.1 Desulfobacteraceae bacterium
ATATATCAACAGATTGGGCTCTTCAAGCTTTTTATGCATTATTTCAGTTTGTTATAACCAAATTTTGCTTAAAATGACGAATCTCTAAAGTTGAGTTAATAATACAGGACGGCCTTTCCCCTTTGGGTTGTGATCCGTTTTATGCCCTTGGGCAGTTCATACCAGTCTCCGATCCCCCCGGATGACGTCCCGTCCGGCCCAACGGTTTTAAGGATGGAATCCAGAATCTTCGAGTCAATCGGCTGACCGTAAAGCTGAAGATCCGTCAGATCCACACGGGCCGACCCGGTACGGGTATATAGAATTCCCTTGAAATCAAAATCCAGGTCCTCTCCAAAAAAGAAGCCCATGTTTAATTGTTCCGGATTGAATCTGACTTTTCCACCAACCTGGTTTTGATCCAGAAGATGGACGTTGAGGCTTTTGACAAGAGTGTTTTTCTCTTGGGCCAGACGATAAACAATGTAGGCGTTAAGCTCCTTTTCCGAGACTTCAGCCGCAAGCTCTTTGCCATCCGGCCTGGATGGCTTTGTTTCGATTGTCCCGAGCAAGTGTTTTACCTTGAGCGCGTCTTTTGTCATGGGGTCCATTGCTCCCCCCATCAGGACAACGCAGGCCCCGACAACCAAGATCCATACCCATTGTTTCAAATAAACTCTCATCATCCCTCCATGGGTCCATCCCAAGATACTGGGGCACCCTTCATCCATGTCAAAGCTTGCAAAAACTTCCCGGGACTTGTATATCAAATCCCGTGCCCGGCCACAATGCTGATTCACAAACTTCAAAAAGGGACAAAGGCATATTGGATCGTTGAAACCGGCAAATCACGGATTCCATTTGCCGGGTTTGAACAAAGCCCTTGCCCGGCGCATGGATTTTGGAGGGTAAAATGAAATGTCCTGTATGTAAATGCGAAACTTTTTATGTAAAAAGCCCGGATGACGAATTTGAAACCCGGGAGTTCAAGTGCCCGGAAGGGACGGTCTGTTTCGAGGATGGCCTTGATGCCTCGGAATCTCCCGAAATCAAATCAGACACGGAAACCTTTTGTCAGCGGTGCGCCTGGCACGGAAAATTCAACAGCTTGCAGAAGTAAATTCAGACGGCAACATAGAACTTTTTATTTACAAACATCCCGGTCCAATATAAAAATAATCCATTCATCCGGATTATCCGTTCTCATTAATCATTCCCGTTGCTCTGTGTATGTTCTTTGAAGTTTTCCCTGAACCCCATGAAATGCATTTACAGTCTGACCTATGAATGTTTTTCCGACCCACAGGAAAAATCTCTGAAAAAGGAATAACACCCAACCCATTAAACTCAGAAAGGGGAAAGAACGATGACACAAGACAAAACCATGCGGAAACCATTACCGGTGGTGGATTTTCTCAAACTTCCCGATGTGGGTGATCCTTACCTGGAAGGATCCAAATGCCAAAACTGCGGGGCCGTCTTTCCCGGTGCCCGAAAAACCTGCGCCGGCTGCGGAACCAGAAACCACATGGAAACCATTCGTCTTTCCAACCGGGGGAAACTCTATTCCTACAGTATTGTACACCGGTCCTTTCCGGGGGTTCCGGTTCCCTACATCTCCGCTGTTGTGGCCCTGGAAGGCGGCTGCGCTTTGAAAGGATGCTTGATCGACACGGCCCCGGACCCGGCAAAAGTGGCCTTTGACATGCCGGTGAAAGTGGTTTTCCAGGACGCACGGGGGCAGAAGGACAAGGATGGTAACAGTTATGTGAGCTATTTTTTTTCACCCGAACACACAAAGGAGGAATCAAGATGAGTGATGCCTATGTAATCGGAGTGGACATGATCAAGTTCGGACGTTTTCCGGATAGAACCGTTCCCGAACTTGGGGCCGAGGCCGCCTTGATGGCCCTGGATGATGCGGGATTGACCATCAACGACATTCAGGCCCTGTGGTGTGGCAATCTTTACCAGGCCAGCGGCATGGTGGGGCAACGCATCCTTCAGTTGATCGGCCAGACCGGAATCCCCGTGGTCAACTGCGCCAATGCCTGCGCCACCGGGGCAACGGCCTTCAGGGACGCCTGGATTTCGGTCAAGGCCGGGCTTTATGACTGTGTAATGGCCGTGGGTGTGGAGCAAATGGGCAGAGGTCTGTTGGGGGGCGGAGAACCGGAAAAAGGGATCTCCACGGAAGGGCTTTTAGGATCCAATACCATGCCGGCGGTCTTTGCCACCGCAGGAATGGAGCACAGTCGAAAATACGGGACCACCTTTGAGCAGTTTGCCAAGATCTCCGTGAAAAACCATCATCATTCCACCATGAATCCCAAGGCCATGTACCAGATTGAAACCCCTTTGGAAACGGTCATGAATGCGGAAATGATCGCCTATCCCAACACCAAACTCATGTGTTCGGTAAATGTGGATGGTTCAGCCGCAGCCATAATCGTATCGGAAAAGAAAGCCAAAGAAATGGGGATGCGGCGGGCCGTTCGCGTCAAAGCCTCCATTCTTTCCAGCGACCCCTACACGGAGCTGGGATCTGCCATGCCGGATATCAATCAGTGCACCCGGCTTGCGGTGAAAAATGCCTATGAGATGGCCGGGGTTGGACCCGATGACATCGATCTGGTCGAACTTCATGACTGCTTTGCCACCGCAGAGCTACTGCATTATGAAAACCTGGGACTTTGTGGCGAAGGCGAGGCCGGTCGAATGATCGATGCGGGTGAAAGCGCTTTGGGTGGCCGGGTTCCGGTGAACTGCTCCGGCGGGCTTCTGTCCAAAGGGCATCCCCTGGGTGCCACGGGCATTGCCAACATCTATGAAGTCAGCACCCACCTTCGGGGGGAAGCCGGAAAACGTCAGGTGGAAGGCGCCAGGTTGGGCCTAACCCATGTCATCGGCCTGGGCAGTGCCTGTGCCATTCATATTCTCGAGAAGGTGAATTAGAAAGCCTCGCTCAATGGATAAAAAAAATAGATTTGCAATGGATTTCACCCTGGCAAAAATAGTATTAAGAAATCTGAAAAGCTCTTTTACAGATTTATTGCCCATTATTCTGGTGATTGCTTTTTTTCAGATGGCCATTATTCAAAAGCCCTTACCGAATTTGATGGAAGTTATCGGAGGCGGCCTGCTCGTTGTGTTCGGCCTGATGCTTTTCGTGCAGGGGCTGGAGATGGGATTGTTCCCCATTGGAGAAGCCATGGCCCATGCGCTGGCCCGAAAGGGCAGTTTGTTTTGGCTGCTCTCTTTTTCCTTTTTGCTGGGCTTTTCCACCACGGTTGCAGAACCGGCTTTAATTGCCGTTTCGGCGGAAGCGGCCGATATCGCAGCCCGGGGAAATCTGATTGCATCGGATTCGGCGTCATTGAACCGTTACGCCATGGGCTTGCGACTGTCCGTGGCTTTTTCCGTGGGCATTGCCATTCTCGTGGGAGTTCTCCGAATATTAAGGGGTTGGCCTATTCATTATTTAATCATCGGCGGGTATGTCATGGTGATGCTCATGACACTGTTTGCACCCAAAGAAATTATCGGAATCGCCTATGACGCAGGCGGGGTGACCACATCAACCGTTACGGTTCCTCTGGTGGCGGCCTTGGGCGTTGGACTCGCATCCATCATCAAAGGCCGCAGCCCCCTGATAGACGGTTTCGGGCTCATTGCATTTGCATCCCTGTTGCCGATGATCTTCGTGATGGGGTATGGAACTTTTATTTTCAGATGAAAGCAAGAAAACCGAAATATGATATTTCTGCTTGATTTCTTTAAAATACTGTTGGAGACATTCAGAGACGTTCTGCCGATTCTCAGCCTGATCATCTGTTTTCAATTATTTGTCTTGCGCCAGCCCATCCTTCACTTGCGACGGGTCATTGTCGGGGGCATCTATGTTGTTTTGGGGCTTGCGATGTTTCTTGTGGGTTTGGAAAAAGCCCTGTTTCCCGTGGGAAAAATGATGGCTTCCCAGCTATCCGATCCTTTGTTTCTTTCCGGGGAAGCCGTGTTGTCGGATTTTAGCTGGACGGCCTACGGTTGGATCTATCTTTTCGCAGCCTTGATCGGTTTTTCCACAACAATTGCGGAACCTTCCCTTCTGGCCGTTGCGATCAAAGCCAGTGAGGTTTCCGGCGGGGTGATCAGCCAATGGGGATTGCGCATTACCGTGGCTTTGGGGGTAGCCGCCGGAATCGCTTTGGGAGCATTCCGCATCGTGACCGGCACCCCCTTATCCATCTACATCCTTGCAGGCTATGTCATCGTTATTTTGCAAACCTTTGCCGCTCCGAAAAAAATCATTGCATTGGCCTATGATTCCGGTGGCGTAACCACCTCTACCGTTACCGTGCCATTGGTGACGGCATTAGGCCTTGGTTTGGCCGAGGCGGTTCCGGGGCGCAACCCTGCTTTGGATGGTTTCGGGCTGATTGCTTTTGCCAGCCTGTTTCCGATTATCACCGTGATGGGGTATGCTCAGATTACTCATTGGCTTTCCCGCAGAGCCCCAAAATAATATCGAAAGGAATCGTAACATGAAGTTCAAGATTATCTTCGCTCCGGTTAAACCCCAAAAAACCGATGCGATTGTTGATGCCGCCAAAGCAGCGGGGGCTACCGGAGCAACCATCATACCCGCCCGTGGCACCGGAATGCACGAAGCAAAAACTTTTTTCGGGCTTACCCTGGAGGATCAAACGGATATTGTACTGTTTCTGCTGGAGGAACATCTGATTGATCCGGTTCTTAAAGCAATCAACACCGCCGGTGAATTCGGAAAACCGGGAACGGGAATCGCATTTGTTCTTCCGGTGGAGCAGGTCATCGGAATGGAAAGCCAAATCGAAAAGTTTAAAGAAGAAGTCAGGGGCAAGTATTTATAGCCATTGATATCCATGGATCATGGAGAAGGAGAGTTTATGCCTGGAAAAATAATGAGAGCAAGAGACGTCATGCAAAAAGAAGTGCGAACCATTGATGGAATGGCGTCCTCAAAAGAAGCGGCGGAAATGATGCGTAGCCTGAAAGTTTCCGAACTGCTGGTGGCCAAACGCAATGAGGATGATGCCTGGGGAATTGTTACGGTGATGGATCTGGTCAAACATGTTGTCATCCCGGGACGTGATGCCAAGAATGTATTCGTTTATGAGATCATGACCAAACCCGTCATAACCGTTCCGGCGGAAATGGATATCCGTTATGTGATCCGTTTGATTCAAAGGATCGGGGTTCGCCGGGCGCCTGTGGAGCAAACCGGTGAAATCGTCGGGATGGTTACCCTGTCCCATCTTATTCTGAACAATGATTTGCTGTAAACAGGTGAAAAACAGACTCAAGCGGCCTTCATTTACCCTAGGGAATCCGTCTTCCATTCAGCCAGCTTTTTTGTAATAAACTTGATGATTGCCTTGTGTTCTTCCGCTCCCCGGCCTTTCACACGAATGGGCTTATCAAACGCAAAGTAAACGCGTTTGGCGGGATCAATTTTGCCGAAATCTTTGAGATACTTTCCATTTCCCCAGGCATCTGTTTTCAGCGCAAGGGGCAAGATGGGCACATTGGCCTTCTGGGCAAGCTTTACCCCGATGGTGCTGAACTGGCTTGGATCAAATCCATGCATGCGGGAGGTCTGGGGAAAAGCAATGATGGACACACCCCGCTCCAATCGTTTAATGCCGCCATCCATCACCGCCGTTAAATCCTGACGGGGACTCGTTCGACTAACGGCGATGGGATCGCGTGAGCGCATGACATGTCCAAACACAGGATAATCAAGCAGGCTTTGCTTGACGATGTACGTCACTTTCCGAATGGGTTGGACGATCGTCGGCAAGACAATGGCTTCCAATAAACTCATATGATTGCCGATGATCACGCAGGGTCCGTCCAGTTGCTCCATATGATGAATCCCTGAAATTTCAACGTTCACGCCAACCTTTTCCAAGGCGCTCAGGCAACCCATACTGCTTGCACACCAATCGTCATCCTTATATTTATGGTGTTTCGCTTTGGCACTGGCCTTAATTACGATATTTATAAACCGGCCATACAATGAAAGCTCCGGGAATGTGCGGGCAAATAGAGATATTTTTTCAGGGACAGTATGATAGACTGAATTTGTGTATTTAAGCTGATTCATGATCGCTTTCAAATGAAAATAAATAACAAAGCCTTAGAGGGTTTTATGATTTGACCTGCCGGATTCTATATGATTTCCTACCCTTCTCGGGAATCCCGGCAAAAAAAGCACCAAGGTCTTATCCATTCTTGCTAAAAAATTGAATTGATGCATAAATCCGGAAAGGCTTAAAATCAACAAAAAAACATAAAAGCTATGAAAACGATCCTTCCCCAACTGATGGCCGTGTTGCGTGAAAACACCAGGAGAGCCAACACCCGACTGCTTCTGAAGTTTTCACTCCTGCTGGTTCTGTTTTTTGCGTTCTACAGTATTTTGTTCCATGTGCTGATGCTTTATGAGGGACGGCAATACTCCTGGGTCACGGGTCTTTACTGGACCCTGACCGTCATGTCCACTTTGGGTTTCGGGGACATCACCTTCCACAGCGATATCGGCATGCTTTTTTCCATTATCGTGCTGCTCAACGGCATCGTGCTGTTGCTGGTCATCCTCCCGTTTACCTTCATCCAGTTTTTTTATGCGCCCTGGCTCGAAGCCCAGAACAAGGCCAGGGCACCTCGCTCGGTTCCGGACACCCTGTCCGGCCATGTGATCCTTACCCATTTTGACGATGTGGCAGCGAACATGATCGAACGGTTTGTCCAATACAACATCCCCTATGTGGTTCTGGTCCAGGATCTTCAAAAAGCTCTGGAACTCTATGACCTGGGGTATCGTATTGTGGTGGGGGATCTGGACAACCCCGCCACCTACGGAAAACTCCGGGTGGATCATGCAAGCATGGTGGTGGCGTTAAACAGTGATGTAACCAGCACCAACATTGTCTTCACCATTCGGGAAATCAGCGACAAAGTCATGATCATCACCAATGCAGACATGACGGATTCAGTGGATATTCTTGAGCTTGCCGGAAGCAGCCATGTGTTTCAGTTCACCGGCCTGCTGGGAAGAGCACTGGCAAGGCGGGTCCTGGGGGTGAGCATGAAGGCCAATGTCATCGGCGGTTTTGACGAGCTTTTGATCGCCGAAGCCCCGGCCATGAGAACACCCCTTCAGGGGAAAACCCTGGCCGAAAGCAATTTGCGACAAATCACCGGGGTGAATGTGGTGGGGATTTGGGAACAGGGTTTGTTCATGACCCCCTCCCCCACCACCCGTATCGGAGAATCCACAGTGCTTGTACTGGCAGGCAAGGAAGCGCAACTGGATCAATATGACCGACTGGTGGGGAGCCTCAGTCATGGGAACCTATCCAAGATGCCCGTGTTGGTGCTGGGTGGCGGACGGGTGGGCCAGGCCGTGGGGGAAAGTTTGCTAAAACGCGGGATTGATTACCGCATTGTGGAAAAAAATCCGGGGATCGGACTGAAGGATACACATGTTATTCACGGCAGCGCAGGAGATCTGGATACGCTGATCCAGGCGGGAATCAAAGAAACCCCTTCCATTCTCATCACCACCCACGATGATGATTTGAATATTTATTTAACCATCTATTGCAGAAGGTTGCGCCAGGACGCTCAAATCATCAGCCGAGCCAGTCTGGATCGAAACGTCAACACGCTTCATCGTGCGGGAGCCAACCTGGTGTTGTCCTACAGCTCTTTATGCACCACCACCATCATGAATCTGCTGAAACCGGAAAAAATGCTCCTGCTTTCAGAGGGATTGGCCGTATTTCGAAATATGCTGAACCCCGGCCTTACCGGGAAATCCCTTGGAGATTCGGAAATCAGGGAGAAAACCGGCTGCAGTGTGATCGCGGTGAAAAGGGAGGATACGATGATGATCAATCCGGACCCCGGCATGATCCTGTTGAAAAATGACGAACTGATTCTCATCGGTTCTCAAGAAGCTGAAAAACGATTCAATGAAAAATATGCGGAGTCCTGATCCGACCTCGGGCCATGGCCATGGGATACGACCATTTTTCCATATTGTTTGAGATTTATCCTTTTCTCTGGTACTTATGGCAAAAATAAACCAACCCTTTCAAACCCTGGAGAGTCATTCATGAAAGAAAAAACGAAAAACAATATCTATACGGCATTTGTTGGAGAAGCCAAGGCCTATTTCAGGCTCCTGGCCTATGCTGAAAAAGCCCGGGAAGAGGACGTCCCCCAGATCGCCATGCTTTTTCGGGCCATTGCAGAGGCGGAACGGATCCATGCCACCCGGTGTCTGGGTCTTCTTAAAGAAATGATGGTAAAGGATACGGATACCAATCTGGCCAAATCCTTTAAAAGCGAACAAACCGTGAGCGAGAATGCCTATCCGGAATTCCTCAAGGTGGCCGAAGAGGAGGGGGAAAATGCCGCCGCCACGGTCTTCAGTCATGCCAGGGATGCCGAAACTTTTCATGCAAAACTCTATGAACGAGCCATTTACCAGGTGATCCGGGATGAAGTGAGTGAATATCAAGTGTGTCAGGTCTGCGGGTATGTGACCAGCAAAAACGCTCCGGACACTTGCCCGGTCTGCGGGGCACCCAAAGACAAATTCAAAAGCGTAAATTAAACCAAGCAAAAGGCTTCCGGTAAAACGGGAACCCTTGAAACGGAGAAAAAAATGAAAATTGATTTAACGGAAAAAGAGTACCGAACCCTGGTTGAGACCCTTGAACTGGCCAACTGGATGCTTCACGCCCATGCCGAGGAAGAACGCAAAGATACCGTAGAGTTCAGGGACCTGGAACAGAAAATTTTTGCGTTGGCCCGGGACTTCGGAATGGGCGATGAAATCACCTATGATAAAGAACTTGAAGGCTATTTTTCCTCCAAGGAAATTGAAGAACACTGTCTGACCTATGTGGACGAATATAACAACGACACCTTCTGGGATGAACTGATCGAGAGGATGGTGGCCCGTGACCTGGCACGCCATATTGGGGAAGAGGCCCTGGAGAAGATGTCTTTTGAAGAAAAATTTGAGAAGGAAGAGCCTTTTCGAATCCAATATGAAGAGGAATTCGGCCAATACGGCATCGAACATCTTGTGCTGAAGCCTTAAAGAAAACCCGTAAAATGACGATAGGGAATATCATGGAGCCAATTCAGGAAAGCCAGGATAAAATATCCCAACGGAAAAATGGGCCGGGATGGATCAAGGTCCTGGGAATCATCGTTGGGGCCGGGATTTTGGCGTCTATCCTCGTCATTCTCGCCCTAAAATTTTACATTTTTCCAACATCGTTTACGCCAGTGACCCTGAGCGCCAAAGAGGAAAAGGTATTGGAAAAGAAAATAGAGCGACTCAACGCTTTTCTGCCTTCCGATTCCTCAAAGGATCGTCCCGAATCCCCCCGGAGCAACGCCCCCTTGGAACCCGAAGCCTACAGTGAAGAAGGGGCCAAGCGTGAAATTGAATTCACGGAAAAGGAATTCAATGCCCTGATCGCCAAGAACACCGATCTGGCGAACAAGCTTGCCGTTGATTTTTCAGGGGATTTGGCTAGCCTCAAGCTTCTGGTCCCTCTGGATCCTGACTTTCCCGTGCTGGGGGGTAAAACCCTGAAGGTTGCCGCAGGCGTGGAGCTGGCGTATACCGACGGAAAACCTGTGGTGAAGCTTCGGGGGGTGAGCCTCTGGGGTGTACCCTTGCCCAATGCCTGGTTGGGGAACATGAAAAATGTGGACCTCATTCGGGAATACGGAAATGACAAGGGGTTCTGGCATGGATTTGCCGAAGGGATTGACTCCATAAAAGTGGAAGAGGGAATCCTGAAAATCAAACTCAAACCCTGATGACGAACAACATGAAAAAATCCTGTAAAATAAATATCCTGTTGGGTTCCCGGGTCTTTTGGGTGATGATGGTTCTGGCGGGTTTATTCCCGGGCCTTGCCCTTCCGGGTTGCGGTGGGGGCGGAGGCAGCAGCAGCGCTTCCAATACGGAAACCACCCATACGGTTTCAGGCCGCATTGCGGCAGCCGCCAACGTGGTGGTGGACGGGGATGTCAATGATCCCAATGAAAATCTTGTTTCCAATAATTCCCAGTTTGAAGCCCAGGAGATTCCCAATCCGGTGATCCTGGGGGGGTTTGTCAATGTCCCGAACTCAGGGGATGCAAACGGAAGATTTTTCAGCAGCGGTGATTCCGATGATTATTTCCGCGTGGCCCTGAAAGCCGGGGATACCCTCACCCTCATCATCGGGGAGGATCAAACCGCGGAAATGGACCTGTACCTGTATGATGACCAAACAAACCTTGTGGATGCCTCCCCGGGGTCGGAAAAAACAAAATTCCTTGAAGCACCGTCGGAAGGCACCTATACGGTTCGTGTAAACGCCTTTTCCGGAGCCTCCAATTATACCCTGTCCATCGGGACCCGGAACGCTGAAAATACAGGATCGAACCTCACCCTGTCCAGCGATTTTGTCCCCGGCCAGGTGATCGTCCAATACAAGGAGAAGGAAACCGCGGGGATTGCCGGGAATGACCCGGAAAGCCGGGCCGCGGCTCTGGGGTTGACCTTCATGGCCGGAGGGGAAGAACGCCCGGTTCTTCTGGGATTTGAAGATGAAGGCCCCCGGCCCTTGGCCTTCAATGCCCTGGATATCGGGGCTGCTTCCATGGAGAACCCTTCCATGGATCCTGTTCAACTTAAAAAATTCGACACGTTACGGATCATCCAAGCCCTGCGGAAACGCCCGGACATCGAATATGCCGAACCCAATTATCGGGTTTGCGCCAGTGGAATCCCCAACGACCCCCTTTTCCCGGTTCAATGGAATCTGGATATGATCCACCTGCCGGAGGCCCGGGATGTCACCCCTGGAAGCAGCAACATTGTGATTGCCATCGTAGATACCGGGGTTCTCATGGGCCACCCGGATTTGCAGGGGCAATTGACCGATGACGGATACGATTTCATTTCCTCTTCAAGCCTGTCCCTGGACGGCGGCGGTATTGATTCCGATCCCAGTGATCCCGGGGATTTGAGTTATGGAACCTACAGCTCTTTTCACGGCACCCACTGCGCGGGAATCGCTTCTGCAGTTTCGGATAACGCCATTGGCGTCAGCGGCGTGGCCGGTGCTGCCAGGATCATGCCCGTCCGGGTTCTGGGCAAAGGAGGCAACGGCACCAATTATGATGTCCTTCAAGGGGTTCGATATGCAGCAGGCCTGTCCAATGATTCCGGAACCGTTCCGACGCAAACCGCCCAGGTCATCAGCCTGAGCCTGGTGGGCGGCTCCTTTTCGGCCACGGCCCAGAGCACGTATAATGAGGTGAGAGCCAAGGGCATTGCGGTGGTGGCTGCCGCCGGCAACTCCGGAGTCAGCACACCCGGCTACCCTGCCGCTTATGAAGGCGTCATCTCCGTAAGTGCCGTGGATATTTCCGGAACCAGGGCCTACTATTCCAACTACGGCAGCACCATTGATGTGGCCGCTCCGGGCGGGGATGGTTCCACGGACATCAACCATGACGGCTACGCAGACGGGGTCATGAGTACCTGCGGGAACGACCGGTCCGGAAGCATTCAATACAGTTACGACGTCAAATCCGGCACGTCCATGGCCACCCCCCACGTGGCCGGTGTCATCGCCCTGATGAAGGCCATTGATCCTGCCATCACCCCGGCGGATGTGGATGGTTTTCTCGTCAATTTCCTCATCGTTTCGGATATCGGCCAAACAGGACGGGATGACTATTACGGCTACGGACTCATCGATGCGAAGAAAGCCGCGGATGTGGCTTTCTCCGGTGTCTCCAGCGCGGCCCTGAAGATCACACCGGCTACTTTTGACTTCGGGCTCCTGGCGGAAAACTTGCCCATCACGGCCGGCAAAACAGGAGATCCGGGAGCCATGGTCACCGTAACAGGATTTTCCGACAATGCGGATTGGCTCATGGTGATCGCGGACAGCATTGACGGCAACGGTCTGGGAACCTATCATGCGGAAGTGGACCGAAGCAGCCTGCCGGATGGCAATTACAGCGCTGTGGTCACCTTTTCAGGGTCGGTGAATGCCACCCCTGTGGAAACCATCGTGAGAGTGTATCTCCAGATGAATTCATCGGGCAAGACTCCGGATTCCGGATACCATTATGTGCTTCTGGTGAATCCGGACACCCTGGAACCTGCCCGGATGGTCGAGGTTGTAGCCCAAAACGGATTCTATTCCTATGGGTTCAGCAACGTCCCCCATGGCGGAGAGTACCAGATCTATGCGGGATCGGACAGGGATTTTAATGACCTCATCAACAACTATGGCGAATCTTTCGGGGCCTACGGGTCCATTGACCAGCCCATGACCATTACGGTGAATGGCGATATGAACAACCTGGATTTCCCGACGGAGTTGAGTGTAACCCTGCCTGCCCACAACTCCCTTTCAGGGAACATTTCCATAGACGCCTCAAATCCCGCAACCCGATGATCGGTGAATTTCTGATTTGCATTTGACTTATGAAACCTTTTTCACTAAAATTCCCCCTCTGAAAATTTCTACAGAAACAGGATGTGAAATGGAGAATACCAATGATTGAAAATCATACCCCGAAAAGCGCCCAAAAGGCTTCGGGTTTTCGTGGAAGAACCGTTTATTTCATCTGGCGGAATATGCCGAGGGCTTTGCTTTTATTTTTCTGTGTTCTCTCCGTGGTCTTGTTTCTGGCCATCCTTGAAAAGAAAGACGCCATTGTGGCACAGAATGCTGACACCGTCACCGGGGAAAGGCCCCAAGTGAATGTGGTACTGCTGCCCCTGACCGCCACGGAAATTCGGGACAGCATCAACCTTCCCGGAAGCCTCGAGCCCTGGGTGGAACTCAACCTGAAGGCAAAAATACGGGGTACCGTGGAACAGGTGATGGTGTCCGAAGGAGAATCCGTAACCCAAGGCCAGATCTTGTGTCGTCTGGAGTCCGCAGATTACCGTATCATTCTGGACAGGGCAAAATCGGCCTATGACCTGGCCCTGACAAATTACCAAAGGGAAAAATCCCTCTATGCGAGAAAAGTGGTCCCCATGGCCCAGATGGAGGCCAGAGAAACCGCCATGCAGGCAGCCAAGGCTGATCTGGAAAATGCCGAACTCAATTATTCCCGGTGCAATATCAAATCCCCCATGGGCGGGGTGATCCAATCCCTGAATGTCAAGGTGGGGCTTTTGCTGAGTTCAGGAGATCCCGTGGGCCAGATCCTTGAGATCGATAAGCTCAAAGCCGTGGTGGGCATTCCCGAGTCCGATATCAAGGCTGTAAGCCTTTTGGATACGGTGGATATCACCATTCAGGCCTTGGACAACCGGATTCTTAAAGGGAAAAAGCATTTTCTCTCCCCGGCACCGGAAACCTTCGCCCGGTTGTACCGATTGGAACTATTGATCGAAAACCCCGACGGGGACATTCTTCCGGGGATGTTTTTTCGGGCTGATGTGGTAAAGAGAAAGGTTCCCGACGCGATCGCCGTGCCGTTTTACAGCGTGATTTCCAGGAATGATGAAAGCTTTGTCTTTGTGGAAAAGGATGGCATGGCCTTGAAAATAAATGTTTCCCTGGGCATCATGGAAAAATGGATGGTCCAGGTAACGAAAGGACTTTCACCCGGAGATAAGCTCGTTGTGGAAGGCCACAGGGACCTGGAAAACCATCAGAAAATCAATGTGGTGAAAGTCATGTCCGGCGCCGGAGATTTTTCCCTGTGATACTATCCGATCTTTCCGTTAAAAACAGTACATCGGTTGTGGTTCTGGCGGTGATTCTCGCTGTTTTCGGCATCTACTCCTACCTGGTTCTTCCCCGGGAGAGCGCACCGGACATCACCATTCCCAATGTTTTTATCTCCACCAGCTATCGAGGGGTTTCCGCTTCGGATATGGAAACCGCCATCACCATCGAAATTGAAAAAAAGCTCAAAGGCTTGGACGGGTTAAAAAAACTCCAGTCCGTGAGCTCGGAAGGGCGTTCCTCCATCAACATCGAATTTGTCACGGGTACGGACATCGACCAGGCCATTCAGGATGTGAAGGACAAGGTGGACCAAGCCAAAGGCAATCTGCCTTCGGACCTGGAGAATGACCCTTCGGTGTTTGAGGTGAATTTTTCAGAGATGCCCATTGTGGTGTTTTCCCTTTCCGGAACCTGCGGCCTTCCCTGTCTGAAGCAGATCGCCGATGACCTGAAGGACCGCATCGAAGCCGTCACCGGGGTACTGGAAGTGGATGTCACCGGAGGACTGGAGCGGGAAATCCGGGTGGAGGTCTTTCCTGAAAAGCTGGCCTATTACGGATTGAGCATCGCAAGCCTTCAGAATGCGGTGAAAAGCGAGAACAACAATACCTCAGGCGGAGCCATTCGGCTTGGCCAGGGGCGCTTTCAGCTTCGGGTTCCCGGCGAATTCAAAACCCCGGAGGAGATTTACGGACTGGTCCTGGGCATTCACCAGGGCCAGCCGGTTTACCTCAAGGACGTGGCCAGGGTGGTGGACAGCTTCAAGGAAGAAACCAGCCGTTCCAGACTGGACGGAAGAAGTGCCGTCAATCTGTCGGTGAAAAAAAGATCCGGCGAGAACATCATTCGAATCGGTAAGGAAGTGGACGATATCATTTCCAGGGACCGCCTCTCCTGGCCCCCTGCCACTGAAATCACCAAGGTCATGGACGCTTCTCTGGATATCAAGATGATGGTGGAGGACCTGGAAAACAACATCCTGTCCGGTCTTGTGCTGGTTCTGGTGGTGATTTTTTTGGCCATGGGCATTCGCAATGCCCTGATGGTAAGCTTTGCCATTCCCATGTCCATGCTGATTTCCTTTACCGTGCTTTATGTCATGGATGTGACGTTGAACATGGTGGTGCTGTTCAGCCTGACGTTGGCCCTGGGCATGCTGGTGGACAACGCCATCGTGATTGTGGAAAATATTTACCGGTTTGTGGAGCAAGGAGTTCCCCGGGTGGAGGCAGCCATGCGAGCCACGGGAGAAGTGGCCTGGCCCGTGATCGGATCCACCCTCACCACCCTGGGGGCTTTTCTTCCCCTGTTGTTCTGGCCGGGAATCATGGGGGAATTCATGGGATATATGCCCCTGACCCTCATTATCACCCTTTCGTCCAGCCTGTTTGTGGCCCTGGTGATCAATCCGGCCATCGCCTCTTTTTTCATCAAACCAAAATTTCCCGCGGACACCCGTGGAAATTCCTCAGCAGATATCGAAGCCCTGGGGGAGAAACCCGTTGAAGTGAACGGGCCTATTCTGAGGCAATACAGGAGCCTGCTCAGCCTTGCCCTTCATACCCCCTTGACCTTCATCAGCCTGTCCTTTTTTCTGCTGCTGTTAATGTTTGAGACATGGCTCCTTTTTGTGGGTCTTGAAAAACCCCTGGAATTCATGCCGGAAATCGACCCCAAAAGCGTTTATGTCAACCTGGATGCTCCGGAAGGAGCCGACCTTGATTATATCGACAAAATCATGCAGCGCATCGAATACGCCATTGCCGGAACCAAGGCCACTCCCGGTGAGATTTCCCTGGAACAGGCCATGGCTCCCAAAGAGCACACCATGCCCGACGGCACAAAATACACCGGCCCCAGTGATCTGGCCAATATCAAGAACATCTATATGCGGGCAACGGTTTCAGCCGGAGGTGGGGATATGTTTTCCTCCAACACTCCCAATCATGCGGGGATACGTTTCCTGGAACTTCCCGAACGGTCCGAATCCACCCAGGACACCCTCAACACCCTGCGGGAAAGAATCAAGAACATCGCCGGAGGCAAGGTTACCGTGGCCATGCAGGAGGAAGGCCCGCCCACGGGAGCACCCATCAATATTGAAATATCCGGGGATAATTTCATGATTCTCGGGGAAATCGCAAAAAAAATTAAAGGGGTTCTGGCTCAGATCCCCCATGTGGAGGATGTGCGGGACAATTTTGTGGAGGGGCTCCCTTCCATCCAGGTCCATGTGGACCGGCAGAAAGCGGCTTTGTTCGGTCTGTCCACCAACACCATTGGATTTGCCCTGAAGAGCGCGTATAACGGCCTGGAAGTGTCGACCTTTCGGGAGGGTGATGAGGATTTTGACATCACCCTTCAACTTCAGGAGGGAGACCGAAAGGTGGTGGATATTCTCCATGAGCTGCTGCTTCCCACCCCCACGGGCACCCTCGTTCCCCTGTCCACCCTGGCCACGGTGACTTTTTCCGGTTCCATCGGGGATATCAGCAGGATCAACAATGAGCGGGTGGTTACGGTCAAAGCCAATGTAGACGAAACAAAAATCCCCGGTCCCGTGGCCCGGGCCCACGCTGAAGAATTTTTTAAAAAAACGATCCAATTACCGCCGGGGTATAAAATGAAATTCACCGGGGAGTTTGAATTTCAGCAGGAATCCCAGGCTTTTCTGAGCAAGGCTTTTGTGGTGGCGTTGTTCATCATCTTCCTGGTGCTGGTGAGCATGTTCAATTCTCTGGCTCAGCCTTTTATCATCATGACCTCCGTTATTCTGTCCCTGGGAGGCGCTTTTCTTGGCCTTACCG
This sequence comes from Desulfobacteraceae bacterium, assembly GCA_013791935.1. Lineage (GTDB taxonomy): Bacteria > Desulfobacterota > Desulfobacteria > Desulfobacterales > UBA5616 > VMSV01. Next base: position 16,616 of record VMSV01000154.1, read on the forward strand.
TGCTCAAATTGCCCTTTGGCATCATCATGACCGGTGTGGGGGTGATTTCCCTTGCCGGGGTGGTTGTGAACAACGCCATCGTACTCATCGACTACACCAATAAATTAAGGGGGCGCGGCTATGAACTCAGGGAAGCTATCCTCGCAGCCGGATGCACGCGTCTGCGCCCGGTTCTGCTCACGGCAGTGACCACCATTTTGGGGTTGATCCCCATGCTCACGGGAGTTTCCTTTGATTTTCACCAATGGACCGTGGTCTGGGCCAGTGAGTCCAGCCAGTGGTGGCGGTCCATGGCCGCGGTGGTGACCTTCGGGCTTATCGTTGCCACATTCCTGACCCTGGTGGTGGTACCGTCCCTTTACTATGCAATTGAAAATGCCGGAACCCTGCTGAATAAAATCCGGACATGGGTCCGGAGAATTTACTGGAAACCCGTGCCATGGCTTTCCGGGGAAACCCGAGGCCGAAAAGAGTAAAATATTAACCGGGCAATGAATTGGGTAACATCCATTTACCCCTCCCCCTTTACGGGGGAGGGCCAGGGTGGGGGTTGGGAATTAATATCCTTCATAGCGGCTCTTCCCTCCACCGGGTCATCGGTAATAAAACCATCCACCCCCATGTCCAGAAGCCTCTTCATGTCTTTTCTGGAATTGACTGTATAGGGAAGCACTTTCAATCCCTCGTTTTTCGCCGCCAGCAATTCATCGGGATCCAAATACCGGTAATCCGGATTCCAGGAAAAGGCTTTCAGTTCTTGGCAGGTGTTTAAAAAACCTTTTTTGTTTTTATACGTGAGAACCCCCAGGTGAAGGTCCGGGGCTTTTTGATAAACCCTTCTCAACACCCCCCCGTAAAAGCAGGACACCAGGGTGAAGGGTTCGGCCTGCTTTTTCCGAATGCACGCAACAACTTGATCCGCTGCTTCAAAAGCCATGGCCGGAGCTTCCGGATCGTATTTGATTTCAATATTCACGGCCATTCGAGCAAGAACCCCGTCCAGAACCTCCTCCAATTCAGGCAGCCTTTCCCGGGCAAAACGAGGGTTGAACCAGAATCCCGCATCCAGTTTTTTGAGCTGCAAAAAGGGTTGGTCTTTCACAAAGCCCTTACCGTCCGTTGTTCTATCCAATTGGGCATCATGAATGACCATGAGGTGCCCGTCCGCAGACAACCTCACATCCAGCTCAATCATGTCTGCGCCGGCCTCTGCGGCTGCGCTAAAACCGGCCAGAGTGTTTTCAGGATACTCGGCCCGAAAGCCCCGGTGACCGACAATGACGGGTTTACCAAAAAGGGTTTCCAATGCAACGCCCATAATCATGTCCTTTTTTACTTTGTGGGTTTTCCAAAGGGAAAAATCGACTCCATCCAAGGGTTCATATAATACACTTCTTCCCCTTTTCACCAGTCATTTTTATGGGCCCGGGGCGTTGGAATGTTCACTGAAAAACCTTGAATAAACCTGAAAAAGTGCTATATGAGTTTGAGTTTTTCGCGCTTCCCAAGGCCATACCGGCATGGTTTTCGCCAATCAATACCGGAAGAACCCGGAGGCTAATTCGTGTTTAAGGAGTGAATCATGCAAATTACCACCACCAGGGCAACTGCATGAAAACCAAAACCCGAAGATTCAGCGGGATGGATTGAAAAATTCTAGCGAATTTTTGATGCCGGGATATACCAATGACGGAAACTGTTGATTTTCAATACCTCAGTGCATTCAAAGAAAAAATGACCCGGGAAGGGCTCGCCCCCAAGGTTATTGAAACATTTTCCTATTATTATAAAAAGGCTGTTCTCGGGGAGACTGGCGTTTTTTATGAAAAAGATCTGGAAACGATTGCCCTGGAAGATGTGACGGATTATGAAACCCTGGGGCCCTATACGAAGGCGGGGGTAACCGCCCATAAAAAAACCGTGGCCATCATTCTAAACGGGGGGCTTGGAACCAGCATGGGGCTCCTCGGGCCCAAATCCTTGCTGATCGCCAAAAACGGCAAGACATTTCTGGAGATTATTATCCGGCAGGCCCGGGCTCATTCGGTTCAACTGGCTTTCATGAACAGTTTCAGCACCCACAAGGCAACGGTTGAGGCAGCCTCAAAACTGGGGCTAAACCATCCGCCTATGCATTTTCTTCAACATAAATATCCGAAAATACTCATAAAAGATTTCTCTCCCGCCTGCTGGCCTGAAAATCCTCATTTGGAATGGAATCCCCCGGGCCACGGGGACCTATACATGGCCTTCAGCGAGTCCGGCCTGCTGGATGACCTGATTCAGCAAGGAATCCGGTATGCCTTTGTTTCCAATTGTGACAACCTGGGGGCCGGC
>VMSV01000128.1 GCA_013791935.1 Desulfobacteraceae bacterium
ATTATGTTATTAGGTGGTTAAGTACTTAAGGGAAAAATACCGGGAATGAGTTATTGGTGATGGGGAATGGGGAAAAGACGAGGTTATCAGTTATTGGTTACCGGTTATCTGTTAATTGGAAAGCAAGATTGATTTTCCCATGGAATTCCTTTAAAACATATTTTACCGATATCATTCAATTTTAAATTCCAAAAGGAGAACACAATGGTTATCGACGTTCATTATCATTTCATGGTCAGCGTAAACGAAACCGTGGCCAAACGCATGGTCGCTTCTTTTATCATGCCCACGGCGAAAAAACTGGGAATGACGCCTGATCCGGAGGCCCTGGCTAAAACCGTTCTGGAAACCTGGGCCGATCCGGCCGGGGAATTTTTGATCAAATCCATGGATGAAGGCGGCATTGATGTGACGGTCGCTGTCACCACGGATAACTTTGATAACAAGATGTTGACCCGGGAAGACGTTGAAAAATCCGTAAAATTGTTGAGCGAGGTGTCCGGGCGAAACCCGGGGCGCATTTTCCCCCTGGCCGGCCTTGATCCGAGACGGCCGGAAGCGGCGGACATGGCCAAACGCTTTTTTGAAGAATACGGCATCAAGGGCATCAAATATCACCCGGACAACGGTTATGACCCGTCCGGCCGGGAATCTTACAAGGTCCTGGAAGTCCTGGCCGAACACAAAGGCGTGCTCCTGACCCACACATCGCCGCTCATGCCGCCGTCACGGAACCACTTGGCAGAGCCCATGCTGTTGTCCGCCACCGGCGTGGATTTTCCCCAGATCAAAGTCATCGCCGCCCACATGAACGGGTACGTGAACTGGCGCCCCTGGGCCAGCCTTGCCGCGATGCAGCCCAGACTGTACGGGGACCTTGCCATGTGGGACAACCTGGCCTACACCCATTACGACGTCTTCTGCCGGGAGCTGCGCACCATGATCGATCTCATCGGGCCGAATAAAATTCTTTTCGGTTCCGACGCGCCCATCGATACCCTGCTGCACCCCATCCGCCACTGGGTTCAACAGATCAGGAACCTGACTGAAAAAGCCCCGGCTGGCATCCGGTTTACACAGGAAGAAGTGGATGCCATACTGGGCGGAAATGCCTCACGGGTCTTAGGGTTGAACAAGTAATCACGAAGGACCTGCTCAGATAGGATATCTTCAGCCTCATGGGTCAGGGTGAATCAAACATTTTTTATTTGCCATGTGTAACTTTTATGCCTGCCATACCGTCTTATGATTAAACTTTTTAAACAATCAAAAGGAGGTTTAATTCATGAAAACACAAGACCGTAGAGCAGAACTAAAAGCAATCGACGAAAAGACGGAAAATCTGATTGCAATCGGCGCGGCAATGGGGGCAAATTGTATTCCCTGTTTTGAGCATTTATACGAGAAAGCAATCACTTCCGGGATTTCCATAGAAGAAATTAAACAGACCGCCCTTATTGCAGCCAAAGTCAAAAAAGGGGCCAATATCATTCTTATCAATACTGTGAACGAACTATTGGGTGTTGATGAAACAGAAGATCTGCCGTGTGATGTTGGCGCAGGGAAGACATGTACCTGCTGAAAGCACACTAACTCGTATCCATCCAGAAACGGCCAATCCTGCATGATGGATAAAAGGTTCGATGACGATGAATTTTTGGAATATTTATTATGACCAGTATGAGGGCATCCGGAAATTTATTCTGGCCCTGGTTAAAGATGAGTGGGCAGCAGATGATCTGGTTCAGGAAACCTTCATCAAAGTCCGGAAAAATGCAGGCCAGCTAAAAGACGAGACCAAGCTCAAGCCATGGATTTACCGGATCGCCCACAACCTTTGCCAGGACCACTTCCGCCAAACGGCCAATAGAATAAAACGTCAAAAGCCGATTTCCGACGGTTTAGCCATTCAAATTCAACCTCAGTTTCACAGGCAGATTGAACAGCAACAGATGGCTCAATGTGTCCAGGATAAAATACGCCTATTGCCGGAGACGTATCAAACCGTGCTGGTTCTGTTTGATATGATGGAATTCAGCCATCAGGAAATTGCCCGGATCCTCGATACATCCGTGGAGAATGTCAAAGTCCGGCTGCACCGGGCCAGGAAGAAATTAAAAGCAATATTAGACCAGAAATGTCGCATGGAAATGGATGAACGCAGTGTGCTGGTCTGCACTCCGGTGGAGGAGGTTGGATATCCAAAACAGCGGCAGTTGTAAAGAAATCCTTTACAACTGAATGATGAGCTGACTGTTTAATTTTCAGTATGTTATATAGGTGCTTACTTAGGTTCGGCACCGAGGTGTCAAAAAAGTTCCGCCTACTGATTCTGCTTCATCCATACCATGCTGATTTTGGCAAAGAGGGATGCGGACGCCTTGCCGTCTGCATTGCCATGTTTGATTTTACCATGAAATTCCTTCTTGACATGTTGTTTTTTCATGGTATATAGTTTCCTCCATGATCCCCCGCAAATCCATACTCGCGACCGTTAAAAAAGCACTTTCCAGAAGCCGTGTGGTGGTGCTGGCAGGTCCACGCCAGTGCGGAAAGACGACCCTGGCAAGAGAGCTGCTTGATGAGGAATCTGTCAATTATTTTGATTTGGAAGACCCTTCAAATCTTGCCCGTCTGGATGAGCCCATGACCGCACTCAGGCCTTTAAAAGGACTGGTTGTGATAGATGAGGTTCAAAGACGGCCGGACTTGTTTCCGGTGTTGCGGGTATTGTCGGATAGAAAAGATCCACCGGCTCGGTTTCTTATTCTTGGAAGCGCTTCTGGCGATCTTTTACGTCAAACATCGGAGAGCCTCGCAGGAAGAATGGAACGGGTAACCCTTGGCGGATTTTCACTGGTGGAACTTGGAGCTGCAGAAGAAGATCGGTTATGGCTCAGGGGGGGCCTTCCGCTTTCTTACCTTGCAAAAGATGATGCAGATAGCCTTGTATGGAGAAAAAACTTTATTCAAACCCTTCTCGAACGGGATTTTCCCCAATGGGGCATTCGTACACCCGCCGTAGCTCTGCAACGACTTTGGACCATGGTGGCACATTACCACGGCCAAATCTGGAATGCGGCTGAACCCGCACGATCACTGGGTGTCAGTGAGTCAACCATTCGACGCCATATGGACCTTCTTACAGATGCCTTTATGATCCGGCAACTGAAGCCTTACCATGCAAATTTAAACAAACGACAAGTAAAATCTCCCAAAATTTACATCAGGGATAGCGGACTTTTACATCAATTGATAGGCATCAATTCCATGAAAGCATTACTGACACACCCGAAAGTCGGGGCATCCTGGGAAGGTTTTGTGCTTGAACAGATTTTGCAATCAGAACCCCATGATGACGCCTTCTTTTGGGCGACCCATCAAGGTGCCGAAATAGATCTTATCCTCCTGCAGGGTGATGAACCATTCGGAATTGAAATCAAGCGCACCGATACACCCCGAATCACACCGTCGATCCGAAATGCCATTAATGATTTAAAGCTGAAGCGGGTAATCATCCTCTATCCAGGCACCAAACGTTTCTTTTTATCTGATGAGGTAGAGGCCGTTCCGACCCATGAAATGGCCAAAGGGGAGTCTTTGTTTTGAAAATATAAACGCAGGATTAGAATTAGTAGAAGGCGCCCATGCATTTATGCGTTTCTCTTTGTTTCTAACAGTTTATAGACATACGGAACCTTTCCCGTGCTCAACGCAAGTGCTGGAGATGAATGAAATTGCATTTGGAAAAGGTGATGAAAAATACTTTGCTGCTGGATCTGGAGACCACCCGGTCCGGCAAGATCCGGCATATCGGAGCGGTGTTCAACGGCACGGTCTTTGAAAAGAAAGAGCACGCCGGGTCCAGGGCCGTGCTGGAACAGCTGGACGATCTTGGCCGGAAAGCGTCTTTTATTCTGGGGCACAACCTTTTAGGCCACGATTTCCCGGTGCTGAAAACCGTGGCCCCGTGGCTGAAAATACTGGATAAGCCTGTGATCGACACCCTCTACCTTTCTCCCCTGGCTTTTCCGGAAAACCCCTATCATCACCTGGTGAAAGATTACAAGCTGGTCAAATCCGCCATCAACAGCCCGGTGGAGGACGCCCGACTGGCTGCTTCCGTGTTTCAAGACCAGTGGCAAAGTTTTGTGGCCCTTGGGGAGAAAAATCCCGCCCTTATGGATTTCTACCGGTTTTGCTTTCAGGACAGCTCTTTTCACTCGTTTTCCGGGGCCGGGCTTTCCATGGTTTTTTCCAGGATCGCGCAGCCGGTGATCCAAACGCCGGACCAAGCCCTGTCCTGTTTTCTGGAGCAGGCCAAAGAGAAAATCTGTGTAAAAACTGCCGACATTATTTTACTTCCGATCCTGTCCACCAGGGAAAAACGGCCCATGGCCGCCTATTGCATGGCCTGGCTCACGGTGGCCGGAGGAAACTCCGTTCTTCCCCCCTGGGTGAGGCATGGGTTTCCCGAAATCACTTCCCTGATCAAAAGTCTGCGCATGGAAACCTGTGGGGACCCATCGTGTGTCTATTGCGCTCAAAACAACAATCCTGAACACCAGCTTCATCGCTTCTTCGGCTACTCCCGTTTCCGGGAAACCCCGGAAACCGAGGATCACCAAAGCCTTCAAAAAGCCATTGTCTCCCGGTGCATGGAAGATGCCTCCCTCATGGGTATTCTCCCCACGGGTGGAGGTAAATCCCTTTGCTACCAGCTGCCAGCCCTGGTGAGGTATGCTCGGACCGGCGCACTCACCGTGATTATTTCTCCCCTCCAGGCCCTGATGAAGGACCAGGTGGACAACCTGGTGAAAAAAACCGGGACCCTGTTTGCCGAAGCGGTGTACGGACTTCAAACTTTGCCGGAGCGCGGCGCGGTTCTGGAAAGGATACGGCTGGGAGATACGGCCATCCTCTATATCTCCCCCGAGCAACTGCGGAGCAACGGTCTGCGGAATGTCCTGCGTCAGCGGGAAGTCGGATCCTGGGTGTTTGACGAGGCCCACTGTCTCTCGAAATGGGGCCATGACTTTCGGCCGGATTACCTTTACGCAGCCCGGTTTATCCGGGAGTATTCCGAAGAGCAGAGTACGGCTATTCCGCCGGTCTGCTGCTTTACCGCCACAGCCAAAACCAATGTGATTGAGGAAATCAGCAGTCATTTTCAGGAAGAACTGAACCTGGTTCTTGCCCTTTTTTCCGGCGGCGTGGAACGGGAAAATCTCCAATTTGAAGTCGTTCCCGTATCCTCATCCCAAAAGCTGCAAATAACCCATGACATCGTCGCCGAATATCTTAAGGCTGCGGACGAATCCACCGGGGTGATTGTTTATGCGGCCACGCGCAATGCAACCGAGGAAATCCGGGATTTTTTAAACCATCATGGCTTGCCCGCGTCAGCTTTTCATGGCGGGTTGGAACCCGGAGACAAGCGGGAAATCATGGATGCCTTCACGGCCGGAAAGATCCCCGTGATCTGCGCCACCAATGCCTTTGGCATGGGCATTGATAAAGAGAATATCCGGCTGGTGCTGCATTATGAAATGCCCGGGTCTTTGGAAAATTACATCCAGGAGGCCGGACGCGCCGGACGAGACTTGCAACCGGCCCATTGCATTCTTCTATACGATCCCGAGGATGCCAACGTGCAATTCGGCATGACCGAACTCTCCCGAGTGAACCAGATGGAAATCGCCCGAATCCTGGGGGTGTTGCGAAGGAAAAAGCAAAACCAGCGGGGAGAAATCGTGGTCACGGCCGATGATCTTCTCCGGGACGATGACCTCAGCCATATCAAGCAATTAAACCCGGGATTCAGGGAAACCAAGGTGAGGACAGCTATTTCCTGGCTGGAAAGGTCCGGGTTCCTGGAGAGAAACCAGAATTTGAATGAAGTCTTCCAGGGAAAACCCCTGGTGGAATCCCTCGGGGAAGCCGAGAAAATCATGGATCGCCTCAATCTTGCTCAGGGCACCCGGAACCTCTGGCTCAATATCCTGGGGTTCATTTTCAACAGCCAAAACGAAAGCGGTATCCGGGCCGACGAGCTGGGGGAATCCCTATTTCCTGAAAAATCCGAGCTGCTTTTGATGGAACAGAAAACCGGTCTCACCGCCGGACAAATGGTGATCAGAGCCCTGCATGACATGGCCGATGCCCGGCTCCTCGACCAGGGGATTCTGCTCACCGCCATCTTCCGGCCCAAAGGGATCAACAATGCCAACTCCCTGTTGCAGACCCTGTGCGATCTTGAAAATAAAATGGTCAACCTGCTCCAGGAGGAAGACCCGGATGCCGATGACGGGTCCTGGGTGGTGCTGAATATTCAACGCCTTGCCCAGAAGCTTACCAACCGGGGGTTGACCACCAACCCGGACGTCATCCGGCAGCTGATCAAAGGCATCTCTTACGACGGCAAGGGATTGGCCGCATCCAAGGGCAGTTTTGAAATCAGCCAGATGGACAAAACCCTGTATCACATCAAATTGCAGCGAACCTGGGAGAACATCAAAGAAACCATCTTCATCCGGCAGAATACAGCCCATGTGATTCTGCAAACTCTTGTGGACATGGCGAAAAAGAAAGCTGCGGGAAAAGCCCTGGAAATCAAAGGAGAAGTGGAAATCTCCTTTTCCAGCAAGGATCTCTCCAATGCCATTCAATCGGATATTGTCCTTGCCGCCAGGGTGAAGAACGTCCTGCCTGCTATTGACCGGGCTTTGATGTTTTTGCATGAACAGAAAATCATCACCCTCCAGGGCGGGCTGAGCATTTTGAGGCAGGCCATGACCATCCGGCTGAATCCGGCGGCCAGGAGAAGATCTTACAGCAAGGGGGATTTTGAACCTCTTTCCATTCATTACCTGGAAAAAAGGTTCCAGGTGCATGTGATGATCCGCTATGCCATGCTGGCCACGGAAAAAATCGCCCGGGCCACCGGCCTTGTGCTGGATTACTTCGCTCTGGGCCGGATCAAATTTTTAAACAAATACTTCGAAGAGGATAAAGACCTGGTCAAGCTGGCCACCACCAGCGAAATGTTCCGCAAAATTGTGGACCAGTTGCGAAATCCCGTTCAGATCGCCGCCGTGGGAAGCCCGGTGGACGAAAACCTGCTGCTTCTCGCAGGTCCGGGTTCCGGAAAGACCACGGTGATCATTCATCGGTGCGCGTACCTGTTGGAGGTGCAACGGATACCGGCCCACCAGATTCTGGTGCTTTGCTTTAACCACAGCTCGTCAATTCTGATTAAAAAACGGCTGAAAAACCTTGTGGGCAGGGCCGCAAGGGGAGTCACCATTGCCACCTATCACGGCGCCGCCATGCGATTGACCGGAACCTCCATCCGGGACATGACCGAGTCCGGCAAAAAAGAAGAGATCCCCTTCAACCGGATCATCGAAGAGGCCACCGCATTGTTAAAGGGGGAGAAGGACATTCCCGGCATTGAAAAGGACGAACTGCGGGATCGTTTGATCGCAGGCTACAGCCACATTCTGGTGGATGAATACCAGGACATTGACGAATCTCAGTACGATCTGGTTTCCGCCATTGCCGGACGAACCCTGGGGGAGGAGGACGGCCGCCTGGCCGTCATGGCCGTGGGAGACGACGACCAGAACATCTACACCTTCCGCGGGGCCAATGTCCGTTTTATTCAAAAGTTCCAGGAGGATTATGGCAAAAACATCCTCTATCTCGTGGAGAACTACCGGTCCACAAAACACATCATTGGTGCTGCCAATGCTTTGATCAAGGCCAATCAGGACCGGATGAAAAGTACTACCCCCATTGCCATCAACAAGGACCGGGCCGGCAATCTGCCGGGGGGACGATGGGAAATTCTGGACCCGGCGGGCAAAGGCTATGTTCAAATCGTTACGGTCCGGGATGTGGCTCACCAGGCCGGTTATATTAGAAGTGAAATGGATCGCATCCAGGCCCTGGACCCGAATACGGCCTGGACGGATTTTGCCGTTCTGGCAAGAACCAAGGCCCCGTTAAACACGGTAAGATCCGTACTTGAAAAGGCCGGACATCCACTGAGGCTGAGCTTGGACGAGGGCTTTCCCATGCAAAGGGTGCGTGAATTCAGGACAACCCTGGAATGGCTTAAAACAAGAGAAAAGGAAAACGCAAGGGCCAGTGCCCTGAAAGAAGAGTTGATCATCAGGAACCCCGGAAGAACTTCCAAGGGGTGGTGGCAGCTCATGGATTCCTTTTTTGACGGCCTTATGGATGAAACCGCAGACGCCACCACGCCGGTCACCCGGATCATTGACCATTTGTATGACTATGTGGCCGAGCAGCGCCGGGAAAAGGTCCTGGGCCAGGGGATCTTTTTAAGCACCGTCCATTCGGCCAAGGGCATGGAATTTCCCCATGTGTTTATTTTAGACGGAGACTGGACCCACCCCATGACCCCTGACCAGCGGGAAGAAGAACGCCGCATTTTGTATGTGGGCATGACCCGGGCCATGGAAACCCTGCATCTGCTGAAAGTTCCTGGCCGGGCCAATCCGTTTCTCCATGAGATCAAGGGCAATTTTGCCATGTCCCTCGCGTACCGGGGGGCAGTTGAGACCACAAGTGTCCTGGATAAAAAGTATGAACTCATGAGCCTGGACCAGATCTATCTGGACTATGCCGGAACCTTTCCCTCCTCCCATCCCATTCATGAACACCTGACGGCACTGGACACCGGCCATCGGGTTTTCCTGTTTAAAAACGATTCAAAACTGGAGGTCCGGGACAGCCAGGGCTTTCCCCTGGCCCGGCTCTCCAACCAGGGGGTTGAAAAATGGACGCCTATGCTGGATAGGATACTGGAAATCCGGGTGATCGCCATGCTGCAAAGAACCGGTCAAGATCCGGAGGAAGGGTTTCAAAGCAGAATCCGGACGGAACAATGGGAACTGCCGGTGCTTGAGGTGGTGTATATGGCCGGAACAAATTGAGACCCGGACACAAAACCATGAGTGGCGAAGGATCGCCCTTTGATATTGAGGGTGCAGCCAAAGGCCCGCACCACATAAAGATAATAATTTAGCCATATATTTAATAGGTTATAAATTATCTTGAAATTATACCTGCAAACGAGTATCCAATCATTGTGGTAACTCGCTGAACAATATTTTAGGGTATTGCCAGACGCCGCTACCACCCCACACCCCCTGAATGAAAAACGTGAACATCGAGTATAACGCATGGGACTCAAGAAAATCTGCAAAGACAATCTGACGAGTAAAGTCTATCAACAAATCAAAGAAGCGATTATGTCCGGCCGCTTTCAGCCCGGTGAGCGGGTTCCCATCCGTCAGCTGGCCGAAAAGATGGGAACGAGTACGACACCGGTCCGGGAGGCTCTGTTGAAATTGGTTTCCTACGGGGCTTTGGAAATGAAGCCCGCCCATCCCATCGTCATCCCGGTTTTGGACAAAAAAGGATATCTGGAGAACCGGGCCATTCGTGTGGTCAATGAGGGACTGGCGGCCGCAGAAGCAGCCCGGAGAATCACCAAACGTCAACTGAGCAAGCTGATCAAACTGGATGAGGAAATGATCAACGCGGCCAAGGAAGACCGGTTCAACGATTCCATCGCCCATAATTATGCGTTTCATATTGAGGTGTGCAGAGCGGCTGATATGCCTGTCCTGTTGGAATTCATCGAAATCCTGTGGCTCAGAATCGGCCCCTCTCTCAATCTCTTGAAATCCCGTGCTTTAAATAGCCGTCCAAAAGGCTCCTCCAATTATCATCAGGATCTATTGCAGGCCCTGGAGAACAAAGATCCCGCAGCCGCCCGGCTGGCCATGGAAAAGGACCTGGTGGAAGGGGGCGAAACCCTGCTGGATTATTTTGAAGCACAATCGGAACAAAGCGACCCATTAAAAAAACAGGTGGAATAACTTCCGTCTAATATGATATATCATATATGTTTTTTGGCCCTTGGAATCTTTTCCATTCACTCCCATGGATTTTTTCTGCGGATGAATGATGCTGAACGATAAACCCTTGATGGACCCTTTAAAAAAAGGAGCAATTATGAGAGTTGGAGACAAACTGGCGGAATTACTGGTTCAAAACGGTGTGGAATATGTCTATGGCGTGCCCGGCGGACAAACCCTGCCCCTGTATGACGGCATACGAAAATTGGAAGGCAAAATCCGTCATATCCTCATGCGGGATGAACGGAGCGCCGGCTTTGCAGCAGACGCATACGCACGCATGACCGGACGGGCTGGCGTTTGCGACGCCACCGTGGGCCCGGGCGCCACCAACCTGGTCTCCCCCCTGGCCGAGGCTTACTGCTCCTCCATCCCGCTAATCGCCATCGTGTCCGACATTGCCAGGGCATGGGAACATCGGCGCATGAAAGGGAATGCTTCCCAGGCTTTAGAGCAATTGGACATTTTTAAAACCGTCAGCAAGTGGCAGGTGACCGTGACGGACCCGAAAGCCCTTGAAAATATCATCGATACGGCCTTTCGTATCGCCACCACCGGCAAACCAGGTCCGGTTGTGATATCCGTTCCCGATGATGTGGCCTCGTCAGACTTTCCTTATCGAGAGACCACTAATACCCTGCAGGGCGCCCTGTTTCCAAGATTCAGAACAAGTCCGGACCCGAACGATGTTACCAGGGCGGTTGAATTACTTTTAGGCAGCAAAAAGCCGGTTCTGGTGGTGGGGGGTGGCGCCCATATTTCCGGTGCCTACACCCAGGTTAAAACCCTGGCTGAAACATTGAAGATCCCCGTGATTACCACCATATCGGGAAAAGGCATTATTGAGGAAACCCATGCTCTGGCCTTTGGTGTTACCGGGTCATTCGGCAATCCCATGGCCAATGAGATCATGATGCAGGCGGACCTGGTGTTTTTTATCGGCTGCAAAGCGGGCCAGCTCACCACGTTGAATTACCGGGTGCCCAAAAAGGATGTTCCGGTGATTCATCTGGATGCAGACCCTGAGGAAATCGGCCGCAATTTTGCCCACAGCATTCCGTTGCTCTCAGACGCACGGCTGGGGCTGGATGCGCTGATCAAAACCCTGGGCAATAAAAAACCGGACGTGGCATGGGACCTTGCCGGGTTCAAGACCAAGCATCAACAATGGTATCAAGAAAAAGCCCGAAGCGCACCGGTTCCCGGCCAGCCCTTAAAACCCCAGGCCATCATGGATACCGTCAATCAATGCCTGACGGATAAAGATGTGATCGTCTGTGATGCCAGCCTTTCATCAGGATGGGCCGCATCTTATCTTACATTGAACACGGCCGGTCGCCGATTCATGGCCCCCAGGGGGTTGGCCGGATTGGGCTGGGGCGCCCCGGCCGCCATTGGTGCGGCCATGGCGGCCAAAGAGAACAACCGTGTAATCTGCTTTGCCGGAGACGGCGGATTCAGCTATTCGGTCCAGGAGCTGGAGGTCATGTGCCGGTTCAAATTGCCGGTGGTGAACGTGATCTTAAACAATGACGTGTTGGGATGGATCAAACACGTACAGAGGGATGTCTACCAGAAGAACTACATCTCCACGGACTTCTGCCATGTGGATTTTGCCACCGTGGCCAAGGGTTTCGGCGTAAGGAGTTATTCCGTTCAAACCCTGGAGGAATTGAAACAGGCCCTGGAATCGGAAAAATCTCCAAAAGGTCCTGCGGTGATCGATATCATTTCAGACCCGTGGGAAAGCCCTATTTTCAGGATGTAGGTTTTCCTTTGGTGTGTGCCAATCCTCATGGTTTTACGACTGTAGGGGCGGACCTGCGTGTCCGCCCAATTAAACAAGACCCGACAGAAACCCCTTTCATGCCCTGGTTATAAAAAGAACAGCCACCTGCAAAACAGGCGGCTGTTCTTTTTAGTTCAGGGGTTTAACAAAGGCCGGGAAAACGGGTCTTCCTCCCATCAGGCTTCGATGATCATTGCCATTCCCATCCCCCCGCCGATGCACATGGAAATCAGGCCGGTGGACGCCTGTTTTTGCTTCATCAGGTTCAGGCAGGTCACCATCTGACGAGCACCCGTACAACCAATCGGATGCCCTAAAGAAATACCGCTGCCCACCTGATTGGGTTTATCCAAAGGGATGTTCAGTTCCCGGATGCAGGCAATGGCCTGGGAAGCAAACGCCTCGTTTAATTCAATGATATCCATGTCCCCAATGCCCATGCCGGTTTTTTTCAGCACCTTCCGGATAGCCGGAATGGGCCCAAGTCCCATATAAGCCGGGTCCAGTCCGCCGCCGGCAAACGCCTTGACTTTGGCCAGGGGGGTCAAGCCCAGTTCTTTTGCCTTGGAAGCACTCATCATCACCACGGCAGCACCCCCGTCATTGATGCCGGAGGCATTGGCGGCCGTAACCGTACCGTCTTTTTTAAAAACCGGGCGGAGCTTGGCCATTTTTTCCATGCTGGTTTCCATGGGTCGCTCATCTGTATCCACCACCACATCCCCCTTGCGTTCCTTGATGGTCACGGGCACGATTTCCTTTGCAAACATGCCGTTTTTGATGGCAGCCAGGGCCCGGTTATGGCTGAGCAGGGACATTTGGTCCTGATCCTCCCGGGTGATTTTATATTTTTCGGCAATATTTTCAGCGGTGATGCCCATATGATATCCATAGAAAATTTCATACAACCCGTCATAGACCATTAAATCATAGATGTCTCCCTTGCCGGTCACTTCCATGCGGTAACCCCACCGGGCGTTTGGAAGCGCCATGGGCGCGTTGCTCATGCTTTCCTGGCCCCCGGCAATGATTACATCCGCCTCCCCGCACATGATGGCAGAAGCCCCCAGGGCAATGGCCTTGAGTCCGGAAGCGCAAACTTTGTTGATGGTAAAAGCCGGGGTTTCCTTGGGAATCCCGGCCCGGATCATGGACTGGCGGGCCGGATTCTGTCCCTGGCCGGCCAGCAAAACATTTCCCATGATCACTTCGTCCACCACAAACGGCATGGCATTGGCGTCCCATTCCTCAAGTCTGCTTTCCAGATCAATTTTCCCTTGATCCTTCAATGAATCCGGTGCGACCGATTTCATTTCATCACTGACCACCGGCCGCAACCCCGCTCGTTTAACCGCTTCATGAATGGCCAATGCACCCAATTCGATGGCCGAAACACTTTTCAAACTTCCGCCAAATGCGCCCACCGGTGTTCTTGCCCCACTGACAATGACTGCTTCCTGCATTGAATCATCCTCCTTTTACAGACCAAACCCCGCGTCCGGCATCTCAATGGCAGCGCCGTCGGCACGGGAAATGGCATCCAGCCGGCCGTTGGTGGCAGGCAGAATCGCGTTGATAAAAAATTGGGCCACTTTGACCTGGCCCTGGTAGAAATCCTGGTCCTTGCCTTTTTCACTGCATTGGGGGGCAGCCACAACCGCCCGCCACAAAAGCATCCATGCCACAGCCACATCACCGGTGACTTCCAGGAAAGGATGGGAAAAGGCATAGGCATTGAGTACTTTATCCGATGCGGCAAGTTCCAGAATCGTGTCAGCCACGTCTCGATATCGGTTGTACACCGCCTCGAAATTGGCGGCCATATCCCCTAAACCCTTTGTGGCCTTGGCCTCGGCCAGAGTCTTTTTCATCAGATCCAAAAGCGCCTGGTATGGCTTCCCGCCGTTCATTTCCATTTTGCGACTCAGAAGGTCGATGGATTGGATGCCGTTGGTGCCTTCATAAATCTGGAAAATGCGGCAGTCCCTCAGCAGCTGGGCCACGGGAAATTCTTCGATAAAGCCGTAGCCGCCATATATCTGAACCCCCAGGGAGCAGACTTCAAAAGCTTTGTCCGTGATAAATCCCTTCACAATTGGCGTAAAGATGTCGATCATGGCCCTGTGCCCGGCTTTTTCCTCATCGGTTTGTGCCGTGGCTGCCAGATCAAACAGATAGTTGGCATAATACACCAGACTGCGCATGCCGTTGACATAGGCACGCATGGTCATGAGCATGCGGCGCACGTCCGGGTGGTGGATGATGGAAACCGGCGCCGACCCGGGCGGATCCGTCAGCCCCTTGGACTGGATCCGGTCCCGGGCATAGCCCAGGGCGTACATGTAGGAGCATGAGGCATTGGCAAACCCCTGGAGCCCCACCATCTGCCGGGCTTCGTTCATCATGAGGAACATGGCGGACATACCTTTGTGTTCCGCACCGATGAGCGTTCCGATGGTCTCGCCTTTGCCGCCCAGGTTCAGGCTGCAGGTGGCGTTGCCGTGGAGGCCCATTTTCTCTTCAATACCCGTGCATACCACGTTGTTGAATTCCCCCAGAGAGCCGTCGTCATTGATGCGGAACTTGGGAACGATAAACAGGGAAATGCCCCGGGTGCCTTCCGGAGCACCTTCAATACGCGCCAGGGTAGGATGAATGATGTTCTCCACCAGGTTGCTTTCACCCGAGGAGATAAATATTTTGTCCCCTTTGATGGAATAGGTGCCATCGCCCCGGGGGATGGCCACGGTGGTCAGGGCGCCCACATCCGAGCCGGCCATGGGCTCGGTCAAGAGCATGGTGCCGCCCCATTTGCCGGAAAACAGGTTTTTCAGGCACTGAGCCTTTTGCTGTTCCGTGCCGATGGTTTCCAGGAGCTTGGCCGCGCCATGGGTGAGCATGGTGTAAAGCATGAAGGAATTGCATGCGCCGTAGAAAAATTCATTGGCCGCAGCCGCCACCACATGGGGCATGCCCTGGCCGCCCCATTCGGGGGTATCGCACATGGCCGACCATTCGCCCTCGCAATAAAGCTTATACACGGGATGAAATTCTTCGGGGACTTTGACGACGCCGTTATTGAATTCACATCCGGCATCGCTGATTTTCTGAAGCGGGAGGATTGCCTTGATGGCAAGGTTTCTGGCCTCGGTCACAATCATGTCAATGGTCTTTTTGTTGAACTCGCTAAATACATCGTGGCGGCAAAGGTCGGCAACCTTGATCTGCTCATGAAGTACGAAATCAACATCTCTGCGGTCTGAAATCAGTTGGGTCATGTTTTATTCTCCTTATTAAAGTGACTGCGCACAACCTTACACGCTCACCTGATCCGGCGCCATTTCGGTTTGCAGCAGTCCCTATATGCATTTTTTCAGCCCCGCGCGCAAGTGTTTCTCTAAAATCAGATGGCGCACCACCTGATCCAGGGGCTCAGCCCTTTCCCGGATTCACGAGGCTTCTATCACTTAGACCCGGCGTTTTCTTTGTCTACTTCAGATTTTTGGGTATAATGAGCGATCACCATTCATCCTCTATGTTAAATATTCTGGTATTTTAAATATTCTGGCGGCATTTTCCCCCATCCATTTTTTCTTTACGCTCTCTTTTATGGGCAGATCCATGACTTCTTCTGCCACCTGTTTTAGGGGCAGGCCCAGGGTGATCCAGGAGCTGGCGAAAAGGATCCGGTCCTGCAGCAGGGTGTTGCCGAATTGCAGGAGCATCTCAAATCCGCTTCCCGGCTTAGCCAGGTATTTGGGCCGGTGGGCGGCAAAATCAATGTAGAGATTGGGGTGTCTTCTGGCCAACCCCACCAATTCGGGAACCCAGGGCCATCCCCCCAGTCCGGCGATAATGGTCAACTGGGGGAAACTGCGGGCAACCTCGTCAATATAAATGGGCCTTCCCAAATCCATGGCCTTGTCCGTGGCATAGTTCATGGTGCAGTAAATCCGGACCGGCAGGTTCAATTCCACGGCCTTGGCATACAGAGGGTAGTATTGTTTATCGTTGGCATATAATTCATCCCGGAAGGTCGATACTTCCAGCCCTTTCATTCCAAGTTCGCAAACCGCATGTTCCAGCTGCCGAAGACCGGCCACACCGGCCCGGGGATTGATACGGCACCAGGGGATGAATTTCTGCGGGTATTTTTTGGCCAGCTCGGCCGTATGTTCCATGGACGCGTGCCGGCCGGTTCCGATGCAGGCACGGGTCACCTTGGCATCCTCGAGCATGTGAATAAAGTCCGCCTCGGTCATGGCGGATTTCATGGCGGTGGCCGTAATTCTTTTTCTCAGGGCCAGGGGCGAAAGCTCTTTTTTGGCAGCCTCAAATTCTTCCAAACTCATACCCGCATCCGCAGCCCATTTTTCGCCGAAAATATGGACATAGTTTCCCATGCCTTCATTGTCCATGGCTTCAAAGGATCGAAGTTCTTCTTCATACACTTCTTTGGTGGGAATATCGCACTCCATATCGATGATCATTGTCGTTTCCTTAAGACAATTAAGTTGCCATATGGGCAGTTTATCCCGGAATTTGAGCAGGGCGGGAGTAACGGGCCAATCATTGTTTCAGGTTTTCAGGACAATCCCCGCTCCGCTTTAATGCGTTGCAGGACTTCCTCAAAATCCTTGGGCGGCGCTTCTTTTCCGGGTTTATCCTCCAATGAAATCGCTTCCACCGGGCAGGTCGGGATGCACACACCGCAACCGATGCATCTGCCGTCGATGATTTCAGCCACGTCATCCAGTTTGATCGCATCCATGGGGCACCTGTCAACGCAAGTCCCGCAGGCCGTGCATAACTCGGAATCGATTGTGGATACATAGGCAGTATCCATGCTGTCTCCTGGCCTTTCCATCATTTTCCCGAATCGAAGACCCGGGCAGCAGCAGGAACAGCATAAGCAGATAAAATCGATATTCTGGGCATTGGTGGGACTCACCACAAGCCCTTTTTCCTCTGCCATATCCAGGATTCTCAAGACTTCCGCGTGGTCGATTTGCCGGCCCATCCCGTTATCCACATAAAACCGGGCAAAATCTCCAAACCCAAGACATGTCTCTCCGGGGAAGTCGCACGGATGCCCCAGAAGCCCTTGTTCCTTCCTGCAAATGCATTGCTGAACCGCAATAAAATCCTTGCCCTTGATCAGCTCTCGGACATTGTTATACGGCGCCACCGCGGTTTTGGTTTCAATCACCGATCCCACGGGGATTCTTCTCAACTGGCCGGTTTTGACACTGGCCATGGACATGCCGAAATATGGCAGGTAGGCTTCAAAAAGCTCACTGAATTCCAGATCCAGGTTTTTCAGCTGGAATTCATAAATACCCACCAGAAACTGAAACGCCTGGTAAAGTGCTCTGCCATCCCTTCTCACCCTGTAAATGACCCCGTTTTGGGCCATTTCTTCCAGCATGGCCGCCGCCTCGGCTTCTGTCATTCCCACGCGCCCGGCAATGCTCGAGATCTCTTCCGGCTCATTTTTCAGTTTCAGAGTCAACTCGGCCTGTTCCGGCGTATACAGCTTTTTTAAAATTTTTATTTCAACTCCGCTGTCCGTTGCCGGAAACCCTCCGGGCAAGGCATCCAAAAAACTCCTGAGCCGGACATAAATATCTTCTGACATGGTACTTCCTCCTTTATGTGAGTTTCATTCCTGTTTTTTGGGAAAATCAGGTCTGTCACAATTCACAACTGGCGCTATCTATCTGGCATGCCTTTTCCCGAGTCCGCTCGGCGAGTCTTGTGGCCCTTCTGTTATGGGCCTCCTTGTTTCTTCTGCTTTCAGACTCGGTTTCCAGAATCAGCGGGGGGATTTCCCTGGGTTTACCGTCCCGGTCCAGGGCCACAAAGGTCAAGTACGCCGAGGCCGTGTGGCGCAACTCTCCGGTAAGAATGTTTTCGGTCTCCACCCGTACACCGATCTCCATGGAAGTCCGTCCCACCATGTTCAAGCTGGCCTTCATGGTCAACAGATTCCCCACATACACCGGATGATGAAATTCGATCTTATCAATGGACGCCGTAACTGCGTTGCCGTGGCTATGACGCACCGCCACCACGCCTGCTGCCGTATCAATATGCTTCATGATCACCCCGCCGTGGACATTGCCTGCCGGATTGGCATCCTCGGGCAACATTACCACAGAGGTGATCACCCGGGTCTCGCTGGGTCTTTTGCCTGTCATCATACCCCCTTCTTTCTCTCTGGTTTGCATAAGTCTTCCCAATCTTTTATTTGTACGTGATAGCGGACAAAACGCATAAAATAATTCTTTCGCCGGTTGTGCCTTGGGAAAAATTGCCGCATCATCAAATGGATTCATTGCTTGAGGTCATCGCGCCGTTCATCCTGGTATTCAGGATAGAGTTTCTCTAAACAGTCAGGACAAATACTATGGGAAAATTGCGCATCGGTGTGCTTGGAAACATAAGCTTCGACCTGTTCCCAGAACCCTTCATCATCTCTGATCTTTTTGAAGTTGGCACAAATGGGAACAATGCCTTTTAGTGTCTTGATTTCTATCAAGGCATTCTGGAGGTTGGTTATGAGTGTCTTAAGTTCTTCTTCCGCCTTTTTGCGATCCGTGATATCCCTGAGCAGGATTAACTTGCCACCGGATTTTGTGCGCTTTTTAAACATGATGGACAGGGTCAGGGCAATGTGACGACGAACGTCGCCTTCAATGATAAAATCAATGGTACTATTCTCTTGCCCTGAGGAATTCCGGGTGAGTTCATCCCAGACGGGAATGGCTTTTTCAGCCAACTGACCATGGGAGGTTTTCATGTCTGCTCCCAGCATTCTCCTGGCGGCGGGATTCATATCAATAATCCTGTCTTCATTGTCAAGCACAACCACGCCGTCGAGAATCTCATCCATGACTTTATGGCGGGCCACCGGAAGAATATCAAAGAGCCGGTGGCGCAACTGAACATAGGACATGATCGCTCCCACCACAAGGAAACCCACCGGAGAAAAATCCAGTTTCAGTTCCTCCAGATAGGCCAGGGAAATAAGATTGAATACCGAGGAAATAGGCAGGCTCATCATCACCACAAATGCCTGCAGGCGGTAATTGGGTTGAGCACGCAGAAAGTGGAGAACCTGCATGATGGCGCCGATGAAAAGCAGGGTGTAGGAATACAGCGTATGAATCCAGAAGGCGATTCCGAGCTGGCCGTTGGTGGTGAAAGTACCGGAAAACCATCCATGCCAGGGGTCCGTCCAGATCACAATATTGAAGAGAATCGGCTCAATAAAAAGCAGGCTGATTATGAATGGGGTCACCCGGTCGTAATGGTGGGTAAAAGAGGCTGACCAGACCAAAAAAGAAGCTGGCACCATAACTATTCCAAGATACGTCAGCTTGCTCCATAAATAGGGTTGGGATGCGGGATGGATAAAATCGGACTCTTGAAGCGCATAAAATAACATCCAGAGAATTTCACCGATGATCAATACCATAAACGGCATCATACCGGTGTTGTGTCGATCCCGCCAGGCAAAAACAAACATCAAGGATGCGATAATGATCGAAACGAACAAGAAAACTGTGTAGATGGTGGCAAAGGTTTCTGCATTCATCATTCAACTCCAGTCAAAAATTAAAAACTATCGGGATGGCAACGTCATTAATTTTCCGCCCGGAGCGGCGACCATCATTTTGATAATTTCTTCCGTGATCTTGGGTTCCAGACCCTCAGTGTGCCCCTTGTCCAGACGGACAATATCGGCAATAATGCGGTTGTCACGGGCATTGGGATAGATATAGACTTGGGCTGTACCCGGCCGTGCCTCCCGGCCCCAACTTGGCCCCCAGTCTGCCCTTGTATCCCACACCTGGCCTTTTTCACTGTCCACAATATCCGGCATGCGTTTCCGGGGACCGGCACCATACTTTTCCGCCCAGGGCGATGTCTCCGGCAGTGCCACGATTTCAAGCTCACCAGTGGCAAAAATAAAGGAGATCTCGCAATCCGGGATAGCGGCCTTGCCCGGGCTAGCCCCGCCGGAATCCTTCAGATTAATTTTGGGCCGTTCACGCCCTGCAAAAAAGGAAGGCCGAAGCTCGGCCGGCCCGATGCGCCCGCCCGACAGACTAAGCCATCCGTCAACACGGCCGGCATAAAAATCGGTCTTCAGCAGGCGATTGGATGTCATGCCACCCTGGCTGTGGCCGGCAAGCCAAAACGATCGGATGCGGTTCTTTCCATATTTTTGGCAGATAAATTCCACGATGTTTTGCAGGGTTGCATCATCCGCTTCAGAAGCCCAGTGGCGAAAAGGCTCTGCCGTGGCCGCGGTGGGTGTTGCCACCGCCAGGCGGTATTTTTCCTTGTAATCCTGGGCAGGAAAATATTGATGCTGCCATATTCCGTGGGAACCGCCGCCGTGCAAATTAAGGATAAACACCAGCGGCTCTTCCGCCGTCAAATCATCAGGATCATCAAGAAAATATTTTCGTCCGCTCTTTTCTTCCACTGCAAGGATACTGCCCATGGTTGTGCCCTCCTTTGTATACGGTGGTTTACTCCATCATGGTTTCACGGATTAAGCAGGTCTTGATCCTATAGATTTGGCTGAAAAGCCTTTTTTGAGATGGTTTGTTGAATGATTATTAAACAATAGTCCTGCTCTGATGTCAAATCCTAAAGCTGGTAATGGACAAAGATGTGATGAAACTATAATGTGGACAAGCGGACCAATAAAAATGCAGTTATTCATTTTTACTGCCTTGACATATCCCGGAGGGTAAGACATGGTGATTGTATTTGAAAGTGCACATCTCTTAGGCTCACATATTATGTACGCATATGTACAACCAAAGGATTTAATAACCCTTTGCATCGGAAGTGGTTTCAAATTCTTCGGCATTCACAAAAAAAGGAGGACCATCCATGGCACAGAAAACCGTATTCCAACAACTCGCCGCTGCAGTGGGCGCAGAAAATTCAAACCTCATCCCCAAGATTATTGAGGCCCTGGTGGATGAAAATGAGGTGCGTGTTGTGCTGGCGGCATCCCCACCGAAAACGGTTGATGAGCTGGCAAAAGATACCGGATACCCGGCAGGTGATGTTGAGAAAATGATTGATCCATTATTTAAAAAAGGGCTTTTGTTCAAATCCAAAAAACCCGACGCCACTCGGTATTACAGGGTCAGAAGCCTCCTTCAGTTTCATGATGCCACCATCCTTGCCCCGGATGCAACGGAAGCGTTCTTTGATCTATGGCGGGAATATCACAAAAAAGAGTTTAAAGCGGATCATAAAAAAATCGAATCCATGCTGCCCCGATCTGCGGTAAGGGTTGTACCGATCAATGTCACCCTTTCACCGGAAAACCGGATTGCCCCCTTTGAAGACGTCAAACAGATCGTGGAAAGAGCCCAAAGTCTTGCCGTAACGCCCTGCACCTGCCGGGTGGTGGATGGTTCCTGCGGGAAAACTGTGGAGGTGTGTATTCAGCTGAATAAGGCGGCCGAGTACAGTCTTGAACGGGGGTCCGGGCGAAAACTCACCAAAGAGGAAGCCCTTGACATGTTGAAGCAGTGCGAAGAAGAGGGTTTGGTTCACACGGTGAGTAACACCCGGGGACTAGGGCATATTATCTGCAACTGCTGCAAGGATTGCTGTATCAACTGGCCGGGAGAAAGAACATCGGGTATTAATTTTGCTGCCCCCAGTCGTTTTGCCGCCGTTGTTGATGATGCTCTTTGCACCGCATGCGAGGAGTGTGTGGATCGGTGCTATTTCGATGCCATTGCCGTTGCGGATGTCGCTATGATCCACGAAGAAAAATGCATGGGTTGCGGTCTTTGCCTGGTTACCTGTCCGGTTGAAGCGATTTCCTTAAGGGAGCTCCGGGAAGAATCGTTTGTGCCGGAGTAGAAACCTATTGGTGCGGCAAGACAGTCCTGTGATTGGCGTGGTCCGGTCATAATGTAATTCTCATAATTTAATTCCGAGGTGTATGAAATATATAGGTGCCCATGGCCCTGCAGCAGGCGGCGTTTAAAACGCGCCGATCAATGCACATCTGATCGGCGTCACCGCATTTGTCCTGTTTACCAAAAATCAGCGACAATGGTAGGCGCCGCCGTTGAGTGAGGAAACAATTCATGCCTTTAAAAATAACTGCCATACGCCGAAAGGCTCCATGGCCAAGATGCAAACAGCAATTTAGCTAATTCAGTTCGTCCCTCTTACTGCGAAACTCAGGACTTTTTGCTCCTTCTTTAACCCGGATCAATCTGCCCGTTTTCAGCCGTGGCCGAAAACGGGCAAATTGAAACTCCCTACCCTTAATTTCTTTTGGTCCGATCTTTTATCCTTCCGTGACCATTTCCCAAGGGAGATTCAAATTGCTGCGTCCAAAGTGGCCGTAAGCTGCCGTGGGATAGTAAATAGGGCGAAGCAGATCAAGCCTTTCGATGATGGCATGGGGGCGCAGATCAAACTCCCTCTTCAGTTCGGCTTCAAGATCACGCAGGCAATCGGTTTCCGTTCCAAAGGTATTCAGCAAAAAGCTGACCGGTTCGGCAACGCCGATGGCATAGGCCAGTTGAACCAGGGCGCGCTTGGCCCAGCCCCGTGCAACCACCTGCTTGGCCAGAAAACGGGCCATGTAAGCGGCCGACCGGTCCACTTTTGAAGGGTCTTTTCCGGAGAAAGCACCTCCACCATGTGGTGCTGACCCGCCATAGGTGTCTACGATGATTTTCCTGCCGGTCAGACCCGTATCTCCCTTAGGACCTCCGGTTACAAAACGTCCTGTGGGATTGATCAGGATGCGGCAACCGGGTGAGCGCAGGTGCGAGGGAATGACGGGATCAAGGATATGCTCCTTGACTGCGGCACTGAGTTCCTCCATCCTTATGTTCGGCTCATGCTGGGTTGAAAGAACAACGGCTTCAACCCGGGTCGGCTGTTCATTTTCGTATTTGAAGGTCACCTGGGATTTGGCATCCGGCAGAAGCCATGGCAGAGTACCGTTTTTTCTGAGTTCGGCCTGTCGGAGCATGATCCGGTGCGCATACACGATGGGTGCCGGCATCAATTCCGGGGTTTCATCACAAGCATACCCGAACATCAGGCCCTGATCGCCTGCCCCGAGAACGCCATCCGTGCGGTCCACCCCCTGATTGATGTCTTGGGATTGGCCATTGAAGCATATCCGGATCTCGCAATGATCCGGATCGATACCGGTCTCTGCATTTTTGTACCCGGTATCACGAATCACCTGACGAACCAGGGACTCGGCGGATTCTTTAACGGCCTGAAAATCCTCAGGGCGTCTGGTTTTGAACTCTCCGGCAACAACCACATACTGATCAGCGAGCAAAGTTTCACAGGCAACACGGGCATTGGGATCTCTGGTTAAGAATGCATCAAGGATGCGATCGGAAATCCGATCCGCCATTTTGTCCGGGTGGCCTTCGGATACGGATTCAGAGGAAAAAAGATAGGAACGCTTTCCGTTTGAACAGCTGCATGACATGGTACAACACCTTCCTTCGCCCCGAAGTTTGTTTGCGACTGGCGCCACTTCGGAACGAATAAATGTGCGCCAACGCTTTAGCGGTATTTTTTAATCGCCCCACAAGTTGTTGATTAAATCGGCGACATTCCCACAACAAAAAACCCGCTCAGCATGTAAGCTAAAGCGGGTTGATTTTCCGGTACCTTTCGGCCCTCTTTAGCGGTTTTCTATAGCGCCCGCAAGCTGAGCTTCAAATCAGCGCTTTGAATTTTTTTTAGTTCACCGGAGAAATAATGTCAACATATAAATTCCATCGGGAATTTGCCTTTCCATCTCCCCCCCATTAATCTTTTGTACCCAATTTCATAAGATCTAATTTGAGGTAAGAATAAATCTTGACAGGATATTATTTTATGCATAAATGTAAGCGAACGTTTACTTACATTAAGGAGTGGCTATGAAAAAGGGGATTGCCAAGGTAAATAAAGAAGTGAGGCGGGAGCAGATAAAGCAAGCCACATTCAATATTTTAGTCAATTGTTAGCCCTGCCCTGAAAATGTCATAAAAATCCCGGTTTAAAAATGTTTGGGTAAAACAGGGTCAGCCGTGAAGTAATTCGTACATGGCCGACCCCTTTGTTTTATTCTTTTACGACTTCTTTCATGCGGTAGCTTTTGC
>VMSV01000258.1 GCA_013791935.1 Desulfobacteraceae bacterium
CCGGACCCCGGAAATATAGCCCTGATTTATTTGGGGACCATTTATACTATCAAACAGCTTCCGTGTGTTTTATGAAAGATAAAAATACCAGAGATACAATTGCCGTTTTTGATTTTGACGGGACTCTCACCTATAAAGATACATTAAAAAATTTTCTGGTTTACAACTTCGGACACACTGCTTTTTATAAAGGGATTATATCAAAATCTCCCATTTTATTATCGTATCTGCTCAGGCTGGTTCATAGCCATACAGCAAAGGAATCTCTGTTTGCGCATTTTTTTGCTGGTTGGGATGAGGAGCAATTCAACCATTCCTGCGAAAAATATAGTCTGACTAAGATTGACCCTCTCATCCGAATCGAAGGACGCTCAAAAATCAACTGGCACATGAAGCAGGGGCATCGTCTTATCATTGTCAGCGCGTCTCTTCAAAACTGGATTCGCCCCTGGGCAACGCAAAACGGCTTTTCTGATGTCATTTCCACAGAGCCTCAAATAGAAAATGGTTTATTAACTGGCAAGTTTAGAACACTAAACTGTAATGGCCAAGAAAAGCTAAGACGCTTCCTGGAAAGATATCCGAACCGTGATCAATATGATCTGTATGTTTATGGAGATAGCAGAGGTGACAGAGCCATCATGTCCATTGCTGATAAACCTTTTTTAAGGAGATTTTATTGAATGAAAGACTTTATCAAGCTGTTACGCCCCTGGCAATGGACGAAAAATCTCTTTATCTTCCTCCCGTTGTTTTTTGCGCTACAAATCAACCACCTTGATCTTGTGATCAAGGCAGGCGCTGCGTTTCTGATCTTTTGTCTCATCACGAGTTCAATATATATTTTTAATGACTGGCATGATGTCGAGGATGACAGATTACATCCTGAAAAGAGATTGAGACCGTTGGCCTCAGGAAAAATCTCAAAAAAAGTGGCAGGAACAGCCATAACAGTTTTTTCAACACTGGGGTTAATCCTGTCATATTGCTTAGGCCACGCCATGTTGTCTCTGGTTGCTTTTTACATGGTTCTTAATGTTGCCTATACCCTCAAATTGAAACACATTTCGATTATGGATATTTTTATAATAGCATCCGGTTTTGTTATCCGTATTTTTATCGGCGGGGTTGTTACGCATATCAAAATTTATCCCTGGATAATCATTATGACCTTTCTTCTTTCACTCTTTCTGGCGCTTGGAAAAAGAAGAGATGACGTCCTCATACTTCTCGAATCAAATAATAAAACAAGAAAATCCTTAGACGGATATAATCTGCAGTTTCTTGATATGACCATGATGGCCATGGCGGCAATAACAATAGTCGCCTATATTATGTATACGATGTCAACCGAAGTCATGGCAAGGTTCAGAACAGACAAGCTCTATTTTACAACATTATTTGTCATACTCGGCATTATGCGATACATGAAGCTTATCCTGGTGGAAAAAAAGTCCGGAGATCCCACAGAAATCCTTCTGAAGGATCGTTTCCTTCAATATACCATCCTTTGCTGGATTATTTCCTTTGGTATTTTGATTTACCTATAGCCACACGTGAGGTATAGCCCAGCTTTCCAATTTTAACTGAACTTCTATGGGAGAGGTCTTTTATTCATAGGACGATTCCGTGACCTTCGGTTGAAATGAATCCATAAATGAGGACGTTCGGCTCGATGTGGATCTCTTTTTTGCCAATGACTGATTTTATATTCAATGGATTGCTGATGATGGTGCCCCTGGAAATATGAACGGATTTTTGTGAAAAAACGTTTCCGGTTATTCTTGCATCAGGTCCGATAAAAATGGAGGCATCGGCAAAGATATTTCCATCAATGGTGACATTTTCTTCCAGCACAATTTCGTCATAGGCTTTCACGTTCCCCTGGATCAGGGTGTTTGAACCGATGGTCACCTTCCGGGTGAAAACCACATTATTCCGGAGAATGCTTCCTTTTGGAATGTTTTGACTTTTACTGCGAATAAAAGCGGATTCCTGTGTTGAGGGCTCCTTTGGAGGAAGGGACATTTCAAGTGGATCCGGGATTCCCCTGTCCCCAGTGATGATGGGGATAGCGAAAACCCTGCGGAAGATAGAGTTTTTGCCCAGGAAAATACTTCCTCCTGAGGAAATATTAATCCCGAGGTCGCATTGCTCACCCACATGGATATCCCCTTCGGCATCCAGCCAGCGTCTCAACTCTGTTTTCTGACCGAGAGTGACCTGGCCTTCTGCAGCCAGGGCCTGAATGACATTGTCTTGTCCAAAAACACCATTATGGGTGATATACACTTCATGGTCAAAAAGTACGCGATCTCCGGAAACCAGATCCCCGTCTACATAAAGAAGATGGTGGATTTCCTTTTCATCCGGCACATCCATGGATCGGCAGATTTCCAACGTTTCCTTTTTGGATAGTTCAATCTCATGGAAACCGGTTTCTCCGTTGGTTTCCTCCAGTGCCGGTCCTATCAACTCCTTGAAAGATTTGCTAAAATAACGGGGGCTCCGAATGTAGTCCATGGCAATATACAGGGGATCGGCGTCCTCTTTTTTTGACAGCTCCAGGGCCCCGGGTAAAAAAGGAAGCAGCAAAAAGAGCAAAAAAAGTAAAAAGACGATTGCGATGATCATGGTTTAACCCCTACCGTTATTCCCGTTGGTCCGGGTAAGGTCTTTTATGGCCATGGAAATTTCACTGTTCTCCGTTCTGAATCGCTTGGTTTTTGCCCACTTTGTTTTCCGACCCGTCAATTTATCGGCCACGGCCTCAAAAAAGCCCAGGGTGATATAAAAGGTGTTAAAAAAATAATTGAAGATCAGCATGGGGAGAAGCAGCACACGGCTCGTGGCGCCATCCAGAAGGGTGGCCACCCCGATCTGGTAAAAAGGGGCGAAATTCCCGAAGGTGTTGAAAGCCCCCACAAAAAGAAATGCTGCAATGCCTGCCAAAATTTGCATTTCCCCCAGGAAAAAAAGAGCCAGGGAATCCAATATGCCCAAAAGAAGAATGAGGGGAATGGCATAGATGCACAGCAGGAGCAAGCCGTCAATTTTTTCCTTCCAGGATAAATGCGAAGATTCCAGAAGTGGGATGAGATATCTGAACAAAACCTGGTTGTGCCCCCGTGACCATCGCCGAATTTGCCGGGCTCTCACGTTCCATGTTTCCGGCGCTTCTTCATAGCACTCGGCCCGGTTGGCATAAATGACTTTCCAGCCGTTCAAAAGCATTCGGAATGTCAGCTCCGTGTCTTCAGCCAGAATTTTGGTGTCAAAGCTGCCCAGGGACATGAAAACATCCTTGCGAAATCCCCCCACGGTGCCGCCGTACTGGGGGATAAGTTTCATGTTATATCTTGCCTGTTGATCCACTTGATATCCGCCGGTTCTTTCCAGGTCCAGCAGCCGGGTGAGAAGATTGGTTTTTGTGTTCACGGGCACCACCCGGCCCATGACAGCGCCGATTTCCGGATCATTGAAGCATACTGCGATGTCCTTCAGAATACCTTTGGGCGGCAGATAATCGGCGTCGAAAACCACGATGATATTGTTTTTCGCCTGTTTGACGCCTTCATTCAGGGCCGCCGGCTTTCCCGGTTTCCCCTCGTAGCGGTGGATGGGTTTGATAACGGGATAACGCCGGGCATATTCGTCGAGTATTGTCTGGGTCTGGTCCGAAGAGAAATCATTGATGGGAATGATCTCCATCTTATCGTGGGGATAATCTGCGGATAAAAGCAGGTCCAGGATTTTCTTGGGGGATTTTTCAACATTGTTATACGTATATGTGCTTGAAACCAGCAAATCCAGAATTTGCCCGGCCACATTTTCTTCATTGTGCATGGGGATGAGAATGCTGATGTTTTTAAGTTCGGAATCAATAATATCCTGATAATAAAATCGCTGCTCGGAAAAGAGCCGGTTCATGGTGAACAAAAAGTGCCGGAACGTGTATATCAGCAACACGAAAACCATGAAAATAAGATATAATTTCAGGATTAATACGACCATTTCCATACGCTCGCGCTGCCTTTCAATTGTATGGCAAGCCTTCGGTTGTAAACCGAATAAAAACCCACGATATACACAAAATCGATGAGGGGACCAAAGGCGAAAAACAGCAATGCCATGTAAAAGATTGAATATTCTTTGATGATAAAGAGAAAAATAATATACCTCAAGGTGCAAAACCCCACCGAATAGGAAAGGGTGGCCAGAATCAGCAGGATTTTGGTGGCCAGTGATCCTGGCAGGGGAAGAAAAGCCATGCCTAAAATAATCGGAATGAAGAGCCACATGCTGATCTGAGCCTTCATGTAAAGTTCTGAAAACTCAGCGGCGGTATAAGGGAAATCGCCGGGGAATGCCGAAAAAAACAGGGCCGAGGCCAGGTTGAAACCGAAAAGAAATATGAAATAAACTGCGATGTTTTTGCCTTTTCGGGTCAGAAGCAGAAGGACAATCATGAGCAAGGAAAGGAAGCCATTGGCGGCGATGGTCAGTTCCGATGGGATCTTTCCGGAGATACTCACAAAGCTCATCTTGTTCCATAAAAAAGTCTTTTCAACCACTTCAATGGACCAGGACGGGTTATAGGATGCCAGAGCGGCCTTGGTGGCAACACTCACCCATGCGGTCACGTCTGAATGAAAAAACAGGATCAACATGGAAAGGGGCAGGCTGGTGGCCATCAAGAGACCCAGGAACACCCGGCCTGAGCCGGTTATTTTTCTATAGGAACGATGGTAATAAATCAGGGTTTTTGGCATTTTCAGGCTCAATTTTTCAACGAGAATGTAAATTCTTCTTCGGATGAAAGGAGTGGTGCTGCCCTTTTTCCCCAGTGACAAAGGGCTTGAACGATCCGATGCCCGGCTTTTCCGTCCCCATAAGGGTTATCGCCTCGAATCATTTTTTCATAAGCGTTTCTGTCATTTAGAAGAAATTCTGTTTCTTTTACGATATTTTGGTGATTTGTTCCAACGATTTTAGCAAAACCCGAATCAAAGGCTTCAGGTCTTTCCGTAACCTCCCTTAAAAGCAGCAGGGGTTTTTTCAATGTGGGAGCCTCTTCCTGGAGACCCCCGGAATCCGTTAGAATCATATACGATTTTTTCATCAGATGGATGAAGGTCAAATAGTCCAGGGGTTCCACGAGTTTGATTCTTTCCATTCCCCCAAGAATATCCATGGCCGTAGATTGCACGACCGGATTGGGATGAACCGGATAAACCACCAGGACATCCGGGTATTTCTCCACAATTTCCTTGATGGCCATGCAGATATTCTGCAATTCCAGGCCCCAGGATTCACGACGGTGGGAGGTTACCAGCAATAGACGATATTGATCAAAATCAAGGGTGGATAAAACCGGGTGTCCAAGAGGTTCGGGAAGTTCACAGACGTGAAGAAGGGCATCGACCACCGTGTTGCCTGTAACCACGATGGTTGAATCGGAAATGCCTTCCTTCAACAGAGCGTGTTTGGCCGAAAGAGTGGGGGCGAAATGCACATCCGCCATCACGCTGGTGAGACGACGGTTCATCTCCTCCGGAAATGGGCTGTATTTATGGTAGGTACGGAGTCCGGCCTCAATATGGGCAACCGGTATTTTCTGGTAAAAAGCGGCAAGGGCTGTGGCCAGTACCGTGGTGGTATCCCCCTGAACCATGACCATGTCCGGCTTCGTTTTGCTTAAGGTTTGGGCCATGCTTGAAAGGACCCGGCCGGTGAGATCCGGCAAGCCCTGTCCAGTATTCATCAGATTCAGGTCCAAATCTGGCTGAATTCGGAAAATGGATAATGCCTGATCCAGAAGCCCCCGGTGCTGGGCCGTGGCCACGACGATGGTTTGGAATTGATCCGGGTGCTGTTGGAGGGATTGTATCACCGGCGCCATTTTAATCACTTCGGGCCGTGTGCCCATGACCACCATGACTTTTAATTTATCCAGGGTCTTTTTCATCCAAATTTTATCTGTCACTCAGAGTTTTTATTGTCCGTTCAATATAAAAAAACACCGGCCTTGTAAAGACCGGTGTGGAAAAACGCAGTTTTGAAGGGCATCAGGATCGGCTTGATTTGGACCGCCATTTTCGTCTGGCTCCAAGCATTGCCAAGCCCGATCCGAGAAGCAGAAGTGTGGCGGGTTCCGGAACCGGAAGTTCGAAATTGTCGTTGATTACGGGGCTCCCGTTTGCGAAAGCAAGATAAATATTATCCACATAGGCAGTATATGCCCCCGGCCAGGCACTTCCAACGCCAACACTTATGCCATAGACAACAGCTGAATCTAAAGAGTAAGGTAAGGTAATACCTGATTTGTTCGCCCATTGATTTGTTGTTAGGGCCATCAGTGGTGCTTGATGTAAGTAAGGATTTGCACTGGTGCCATCATTAAGAGTATAGCCTTCGTCAGTGATTGTGTGATGCCAGAAATTCTGATCCATTAAATTCTCAGATTGCCAAATGCCAATATCGTCTGTCATGGTGTCTATACGGCTGTCAGTATAGTATCTTTCCCACACCAGTTCGCTGAAATAGTCGCCATCTTTTATAAGCAAACGTAACACCGGGGTTTGAACATACCACGGGTCATAGATAATTTCATTGCCAGCACTATCTTTTAGTTTCGAAACGGAGGAAGGTAGTAACCAATCAAAGGAGAGAGAGGTGATGGCCTTAAGATATCCCAATCCAGCATCAGTTTCACGAACATAAAAAGACCAATCTACATAAGCTGCGGAAGTGGTTAACTTCAGGGATGCATTCCCTGAACGGGGTTTGTCGGTAGATATAATTGGTTGCGTTGTATTATTCTTGGTATCATTTTCCCAAAGCCCGGAATCCGGGTAAACGGGCACAGCATAACTTGATGTTGATGAAAAAAGTAATAAAAATAACCCAACAAAAAAAAGCCGATAAAGTTTAAGTTTCCTCATAATAAAAACCTCCCAAAAACCTATGTTTCCTTGAAATTGAAAAACCAATCAAGTTTAACATTCTAACAGCAATAAGCAGGCCATAAATTAGATATATATTAATATGTTATTATATCAATAAGATATAAGCGGTGTAAGATTTGCCGACCCGCCATTGTGTAAATTGTTTCCATGTCCTTGAGACAGGATTGTGTCATTTATTGCATGGATCATAGCATTAACATGGCCGCGCAACAAAAGAAATCTCAGAGTTTATCCTGTTTGGGTTCCAATGATAAAGAGCCCTTGGTTTTTAAAGGAAAGCGGGTCTTATGGAAAAGATTGAAAAGGATACCGAAGCCGTGGAGCGGGCTGCAGTTCTTAAAGAATATGAGTGCTGGAAATGGAGAGTGTTCTTGTGGAATATAATTTTCTCGTGGAAGATCCGGTCGGTTCCCCGGATGAGCGGGGTATTCAGCGCCCGGGTAAGAGCATGGGCCTTGTTATTCCATTTCGCATTCAAGCGGCACCTTCGTTGGCTGCGTCGAAGGCTCATCGATGTACGCACCACGTACACCTGCGTCGCCTTCTTCTGGCCGCCTCGGTGTCATCTTGAATGCAAAACGGAATTACCGTTTTTTGAGAATTTCCTAAAAACCGAACAAGAAGGCGATGTCGTTTTCAATAAGGTCCCATGCTCTTTTTTGATCAGTGTCCTGCCACTGGAGGCGTTCCTCCCGTTGCCGGAGTGAAAAGCAGGGCCATCAATTTGCCGATTCCCATGACACCAAGGATGATTATTGTGCCTCCAACCAGTTCGATGCCCATCCAGAGATATGGGTTGGGAGCAGGATTCGGAACCGTGGCCGCAAGTCCGGAAATAAGAAAAAACATAAAAGCGTAATTGTTGAAAACCATGGGAAGCATTTCCCCGAATACCACAATTGCGTAAACCACAAGGCATATGAACGCAAGCCTTGCCGTCATCAGACCCAATACCGGTGCCAAGGCTTTGATGAACAGGCCTGTGAGAATCAGGCAGAGGATTCCGAATAATCCGCCCACGATGATATGGGAAGCCTTTTTTGGATCCATGTGGGTTTCAAAGAAAAAGATCATGACCAGGAATGCCGGCCATGCTGGAAGGTGAAAATGGTGGAGGATGAGCTCAAGGATGATGATGAAAGCGATGAGAAATAGCCCGAAAATCAACCGCTGTTTACTAATTTTTGCCATTGTTTAACCTCATTTGAAATAGTGTTAATAAAAAGTACCTGAAGGTACGGTCCATATTCCTGCTGTCAGGGAACAGTTCTATAATGGAAAGGTTCCCTCAATTATTTTTCGGCAATGAATTTTTTGAAACAAACGCAGAAAGCATGGAGACAGGTTTGCTTAGGGGTCGAGTATATTGCAAAACAATTCTTTCATGTCAATAACTATTTCAAACCATTAGGAAAAAATCTCACGTGTCATGGACGCTTACCGGTTGAGGCAGACGGTAACAACCGGATGGACCCAATCCGGATTGAAGACCAAATTCCCCGGCTTTTGATTCCGGCGGGAATGGGGACCCGACCGGTCAGAAAAACTTACCCCATTTCCTGTAAAAGGTTGAAGCATGGAAGGAGCACATGGATAAGGAAGGTTTCTTCAGGCCGTTCCAGATTTAATATATCTTAATATTTCCCGAAAAATGTCGATAAAATAATTGTGGAAACCAACAGCCGTGTGATTGTTGAAGAGGGAAAAGTGGCGTTTTTAAACACGGTCTTAAATGTGACCCGGAAAATAAAGGAGATCAAAATGATGAGTAAGTGGGGAAAAATTATCGTATGTTGCATGATCGGATTGGTCATGTTTGCAGGAAACGCGTGGTGTGATGGAAAAGTGGCCATCATCGCGGGTCTGACTGCAGACCAAATGAAAAGTAATACAACCTATATCCCCTTATTCCAAAACATAGAAGATGCCCTTAAAGCAAATAATGTTTCCTGGGAGTATTTCTATGTGGGCCTGGAGGATGCACCGGATGATGCTGCCCGAGTGGCTTTGGGAAAAGAAATCATAAACAAAGTCAAAGCGACCAACCCAAATGTGATTATTGTGGTATTTGATAATGTGATTACCTACATCGCAAAACAGATTGAAGATATCCCGGTCGTTGCCGGGTACTTTTTTGCCTCACCGGACTCATTGGGGTTGCCGACAAAAAATATTACCGGTGTTGCCAGAAGAAGCTTTGCGGTGGATATCTGGGCTATTGCCAAGCAAGTTACCGGGGCAAAAACAGTTTCCATGATCAGCAAAAACAACTTTTCCATGGCTCAGGTTCGGTCCGGTTTATTGGCAAAAGCAGATGATCTGGAGAAATTGTCCGGCGTACGAATGAAAGAGATGTATCTGTGCGATACATTTGATGAATGGAAAAAACATGTGGAGAATTGCCCTGAAGACCTGATATATTTAGCAGATACCTCCCGGATAACCAAGGGAGATGTTGAAATGCCCTCGACTGAACTGATCCGATGGACGGTTGACAACGCAAAGGTCCCTGTGGTTGGAGCCACCGAGGATGCGGCAAGGGACGGCGCCCTATTTTCTGTGGTGACATCCGAAGGGATTTGGGGCAAACAGATGGCGGATATGGTCATAAAGATCATAAAGGGGACTCCGGTTTCCGACATTCCCATGGAGACGGTTTCGAAAGGGAAATTATTGATCAATGCCAAAACCGCAACGGAAAAAAAGATTGAAATCCCTTATGAGATACTGAACTCAGCAGACCATATATTTGAATAGTGTCCATCCAGCAACGGTTAATTCGCCCAATTTCTGCGTTGGATAAAAATTTTAATCCTCAAAATACTTCGAGTATTCCTGTGGTTAAAATAGCAGCGAAGAGAGTACCCTTCCCTGAAGGCATCATTCTCATCCATTTCCGGGATGATGCCTTCAGGGTAGAAGTATTGCAAGTATTGGAAAAAATCTAAATCCCCCATAAGGCAATCCTCATCGCCGTTTGCTTGTCCTCAGACATCTTGATTCTCCATGAACATGCTTTAGAAAACAATTGATCCCTGAAATCGTTTAATCTATAGTGTTGGCCTATAATATTTGCTTTATAATGCTGGCCGGTTTTAAGGACGGAAACCCCAAAAAAAGGAAATCATTCATGATGGAAAAATTTACGGAAAAAGACGGCTATCTTTACGGCCCATGGCGCTCGCCTGTGAATGAATGGGCAGGGGCATCCAGTTCCATCCATAACGATGACACCGCACGGAAAGTGGGCATGCGAGGCGGGACCATACCCGGTACCGTGCATTTGAACTTGTTTCCACCGCTTATGCTTGAATTATTCGGCCCTCGATGGTTTGAAAGCGGCTGCATCAGCATGTTTTATGCCTATGCCACCACCGATAGAGAAGAAGTCAGGGCCATTGTTCAAATGCCGGCCCAAAATACCCCGGATACTCTGCTGGAAGCCCGTGTGGAAGCCAGAACGGACAATCGCCTGGTGGCGCAAGGAACGATTTCCATGGGGAACCCGGCCCAACCGTCCTATTTGCATTCCCTGGAACTCAAAGATGCGCCACCGGAAGAACTCCGGATTCTGGCCGGGTTAAAGAAAGGCATGAAACTGCCGTCCAAGGAGGTTTTGATCCCCCGGGAAGATGCGGCCAAACGGGTGGAAAATATTACCGATCCGTTATCTTGGTATACCGGAGATTCCCCCTGGGGGGGACCGATCCTCAGCGTGTCTGCTGCTTATGGCGCATTGATCCTTGTTCCGATATTGCCCAAGGAACAAGAGGAAGGCTCCGTTGGATTTTTCGGGGCTACCGAAATAAAATATATCCATGGCCCGATAAAAACAGATGTGCCCTATACAGCCAACGGAGAGATCCTTTGTGTCGGGGCCAGTTCAAAAACGGAATTCTACTGGTACGATTCCATGCTGGAAGAAAAAGAGAGCGGAAAACCCGTGGCAAAGATGCGAAAACTGATCCGCAAGATGAAAAAATCGTCTCCGCTTTGGGCGTAATATCCATTTTACCACAAAAAAATCAGGGCGGATGATTATCCGGCCCTATATGCCTAATGATTGTAATTTTTTATTTTAAACAGTAAATGTCTATTCAGAAGTGGCGAATTTTGGTTCAGGGCAAGGCATGAAATTTTTAAAAA
Organism: Desulfobacteraceae bacterium; assembly: GCA_013791935.1. Lineage (GTDB taxonomy): Bacteria > Desulfobacterota > Desulfobacteria > Desulfobacterales > UBA5616 > VMSV01. The sequence continues at coordinate 11,115 of VMSV01000258.1, forward strand.
CCACAGGAATAGTGAACTATTTCCATGATTTCAAAAATGCGAAAACGCAGGCCCGGGCCGAAAGGCGACGATTCTGAAAGACATTTTAATATCCCGGCATTTCTATAGCACACCGCTCCATGATCTTTTCATGGTGATAATCCGTATCGCCACAGACAAATTCCCAGGATTTGGCTCTTCGGAAGAATAAAGCGATGTCAAACTCCCTTGTAGTTCCGATGGCCCCGTGAAGCTGTATCGCGCGCTCACTGATGAATTTAAAATTTTCATTGGCACCGGCTTTTAAAATGGACGCCTCCAAACCGGCATCCTCGCCGTTGTCAATCATGCAGGCCACTCGATACAGGTATTCATGGATCGTATCGTAGGCAATCAACATGTTGGCCATAAAGTGCTGGATCGCCTGGTTCCCTCCGATGGGTGTGCCGTATTGCACCCGCTCTTTGGTATAGCCGGCCGTCATATCAATGCAGGCTTTGCATGCCCCGATCATTTCCGCGGCTTTTGCCACAGCAGCCTTGGTGTACATCTTCTCCAACGCCGACCAGCCGTTTCCAATGGTTCCCAGAATATCACTTTCCGGCACCTGAACGGCGTCGAATTTCACCGCACAAGTATTGTCCTTTGCAATGGTCTGCAGTTTTGAAACGGATAGGCCTGGTGTATTCGTATCCACAAGAAAGAGCGTAAGGCCGTCGTCATCTTTGTCTGCTTTGGCCGGCACGATGAGTTTGTCGGCAATATTGGCATCAGTGACAAACATTTTTGTGCCGCTGAGTTCATAATGCCCGTTTTTTCTTTCAGCAACCATTTGTATCCCGGTTTGCTGATAACTTCCTTCTTCCTCGTATTGTGCAAGAGACACCAGCATGCTGCCGTCCCCGATTTTCGGCATTAAGGCTGCTTTCTGGGCTTCCGAGCCACTCTCCAGGATGGCTAAACTTCCAATAATTGCGGTGGAAAAAAATGGGCTGGGCACCACCCGTTTGCCCAATTCTTCCTGGATGATCACCACATCCATAAAATCGCTGCCGAATCCGCCGTAAGTCTCCGGGATCAGAAGATCCAGCCACCCAACTTCCCGCATTTTTTGCCACATGGTTTTTGAGTACCCGTCATCACTTTCTTCAAGCTCCCTGACGAGGTCAAACGGGCACTCTTTTGCTACAAATTGAGCCGCCGATTTTCGGATTAATTCTTGCTCTTTGGAAAAATCAAGATCCATATGATCACCTCTTTTATGCTTTTAATCCATGTTCATTTGGAAATGGTGAATTTTGGTTTGGAACAAGGCCTGAATATTTTTGAAACCGGAGGAATAGCAGGCTATTTCGAGGATTTCAAAAATGTGAAAACGTAGTTCGAAGCCAAAAGGTGCCGTTTCCGGATGAACATTAAGATAGTTTGTACCGGGGCAGCCCCAACCCATTCCATGCAATAAGATTTCTTTGAACTTCAGATGATCCGGATGCAATGGTCGCACCCAACACGGATTGATATCCGAAGGTCAAAGCACCCTCCATGGGCGCATACTCGGATCCTTCCAACTGGCCGTAAAGACCCATCATCTCCGTTCCGAAATTCGCCAGACGCTGGCGCAGCTCGGTTTGAAAAACCTTGTTTTCCGACGCTGCCGCAGGAGAAAACACCAGCTTGCCTTTCATCTGCAGCCATGCGATTTTATAAGCCAATGACCGTCCAAGCTCAATATCGATGATGATCTTGGCCATCTTGTATCGAACAATCGGGTGATCAATGAGCAGTTTTCCATCTCTTTTGGTGGTTTTCAAGTAATCCATCAACTGATTGGCGGAACGCTTTAATCGAATATAAGAGGCTGTGTTGGCCCTTTCGAAATTCATGGTATTTCGTGTATAGGCCCAGCCGTTGTTTTCCTCTCCGATAAGGTCGTATGCCGGTATCTTCACATCCGTAAAAAAAACCTCGTTATACATGTGGGAGCCGTCCATATACTTGATGGGACGGACTTTGATACCGGGGGTTTTCATATCAACATTAAACACCGATAGTCCCCTGCTTCGCTTCTGGTTTGGATCGGTCCGGGCAAGCAAAAACATATGGGTCGCATGATGGGCGCCGCTGGTCCATATTTTTTGGCCGTTCACCACATAATGATCCCCGTTTTTAATGGCCGTGGTTTCCAGGGAGGCAAGGTCGGATCCGGCGTTCGGTTCACTCCAACCCTGGCAGTACCGTACTTCCGCCTTGACAATGGGAGGAAGAAGTCTTTTTTTCTGATCTTCCGTGGCATGGAGAATCAGGGTAGGGCCAAATAATTTTACCCCCATGCCATCCACTCCGGGAGCTCCGTAGAACTCCTGGGTCTCATTAAAAAGCAGTTGCTCGATAATCGGTGCTTCCCGCCCGCCGTATTCTTTTGGCCAGGCCATGATATGCCACCCTTTTTCAGCCACTTTTTTCATCATCACCCAGCGGAAATCATCCATCTCCTTGGAATCTTCTTCCGATCCGTAAACACCGGTGCCTTTTTTATGGGGCGCATGCTTCATTTCCGCTTCAAAAAAATCCGCGTATTCCTGTTTTAACGCCAATTCTTTATCCGTCAACTTAAGGTCCATTTCACGATCCTTTCTCTATGCGCTGAATTCCGTACGGGTTAAAATATCATCCTGCAGCGCTTTGGACAGATCAATATACCGGTAGGAGTATCCTGACACTTTCACCATCAGGTCCGGATAGTTTTTCGGATTTTGCTGTGCGTCCTTCAAGGTTTCCTTGCTGTATGGGTTGAACTGGATATGGCGTCCCCCCATTTCAAAATACGCCTCGAGCATGGAGGTGAGTTTCTCCAGACCTTCCTCGGATTGGATCATGGCCGGATTGAAATTCATATTCATTCCAGTGCCGTCGGGCATGGGAATGGCGGATACGGCGCATACAGAATGAAATACAGATGTCATGCCGTTCTTTTCAGTACCGTTTGCCGGAGAGATTCCATTGGACACGGGCTGTTTTGCCAAACGTCCATCCGGCGTGGCACCGGTATCACGGCCTTCATAAACATGGGTTCCGGAAGCCACGAGCAGGGGACGATAAACACCGCCCAGAATGCAAGCATGTTTTCTGGCTTCTTCACTGTATACCTTGGCCACCCACACAGCGATGTCATCCACTTTGGGATCGGCGTTTCCATATTTAGGCGCGAAATTTATGATTTTTTGACGCAAGGCTTCCGCGCCCTTAAAATTATTCTTCAAATGTTCCACCAGTTCAGCCATGGTTACCAGTTTTTCTTCGAACACGGCCCATTGAATGGCGGCCAAAGAATTGGCCACCGTGGCCAGGGCTCTGGCCGATACCCCGCCGTGATTGAATTTGGACCCGCCGCTGGTGAGGTCCAGTCCGGACTCCACACAACCTTCGATGGTGGAAGACAACAGCGGGGTGGGGAAGGCATCGGCAAACAGTTTATCTTTGATATTGGCCCGTTTGACCATCAGCGCCATGTTGTATTGCAGTTGATCCACAAAGGCTTTTTTTACATCTTCAATGGATTCAAACGTATCCGGTAAGGGGGTCTTTGAACCCATCTGCTGCCAGTCGGCTCCGAATTGGCGGCCTTCGTGGAGGGCCATTTCCAAAATGGCCGACAGCCGGATGCTGTTGCTGGCGGTGTATCCGTTATTGTTCCCCGTGCCCGTGGGTTCCACACACCCCACAATGGAATAATTTCTGGCATCCTGAAGGGGATATCCATCTTGGTTCAGGTCTCTGATAATCACCGTATCATTGAAAAACGCCACTCCGGCAGTGCGGCGGTGGGTTTCAACCACCTTGCGCAAAAATGATCTTGGCGTATTTTCCGAAATCCTGACTGCCAGACCGTTTCGAAGGCCCTTAATGTTTTCATGGGCTTCAAGAAACAGGTAGGACATGGCATTAACGGCACTCGCCCCGTTTTTATCCATCCCGCCGATGGTGATATTGTTGGCCCCGAAGGCAATGAACGTGGAGAGTTTGACCAGATATTCTTCTATGATGTCAATGGCCTGCTCCTTGGTAAGAAGACCTGCCTCCACATCCTTCTGATAATAAGGATAGAGCAGTTGATCCACTCTTCCGGGAGCAAAGATGGAATCCTCACCATAGCTGATCACCGTGGTGATTTGGGTCATCCAGATGGATTGCAGGGCTTCCATGAAATTGCCGGCCGGGAGTTCCGGAACCTTTCGGCTGCGATTGGCGATATCGCAAAGTTCTTTTTTCCTTCCCCCAGAAGATGTCCGGGCCATGGTTTCTGCAAGGTCCGCATACCGACGGGCATGTTCAATAACGGCATTTGCTGAAATCTGTACGGCCTCCAAAAAATCCTTTCGTTTATCATAGAGCGGCGCGTCATTTTTAAGCCGGTCCAATTGTGTTTTGGCTTGGTGGGCAATTCCGGAAAACCCCAAATCCAGAACTTTTTGAAGTCCCACAGTCACATGCCCCTGCATACCGCCAGCGCCCACCGGTCCTTTTGTGGGCTCTCCCTCACGAAGCACACCTTCTTTTCTCCACTGGTCAACCATTCGGGAATGGAGATCTTTTCCCTCCCAGTAGGGGAGGATCTCATTTGAAAATTCGTGGACCATTTCATCCGGAAGGTTTAAGTACCCTTTTAAAAATTCAGGGCTGTTGCCGCCGACTTTGTCCATGAAACGGATGGCGTCCACATCCTTGCCTTGGAACTGAATCCCCACAAAACTCATGAGGCTGGATAAGGACCGTTCAATGCCGATGGGACCTGCCACTTTCTTGATGGTTTTGGCCCCCACGAGCAATTCATCGTCATCTATTTTTATGCTCATGTGGCGAAGGGTTTTTTCCAAGCCTTTTGCCGCACGTATTGCCGGAAGGCTGCCTTCAGTTTCCCGATATGCCTGGGTGTAGTAGCGGGCTCTTTCAATATCAGCCTCATAACTGCTCGATAATAAATCATATTTCATCCTGGCAATTCTGTCGGAGTACGGTTGATTTTTTTCAAACCCTTCAAAAGGGGTTTTGTTGACTGGATGGGTGGTTGTTTGCATGATTCCTACCTCCTCATGAAAAAAGGTATATTAAAGGTTGTTTGCAGATTGATGTGTATTGATGGTTTTGATTGAAATGTTATATTGCTTTATAGTTTTAATCTAATGATTTTTAATGTCGGATGTCAATAAATAATTGATAACCCGATCAAGGGTGTAATATAGGTTTCACACTATACAACGACCATGGAGTGCAATCATCCCAACAGGAGGAAAAAATCATGCCATTTATTGAGGCAAACCAGCTCAATGTCTATTATGAGAAATCAGGCCGTGGCGAAACGCTTTTTGTCATCTCCGGTTCAGGGGGGGACCTGCGGGTAAAACCCAATATTATGGATTCACCCCTGAATCAATCTTTTACAGTGATCAGCTATGATCAGCGAGGACTGGGACAAACCCGATGCGATTTGCCCGCTTATGAGATGAAAGATTTTGCCGAAGATGCAGCCGCCATAATGGAGACACTGGATATCGCCCCCTGTTCCGTGCTGGGAATATCTTTCGGGGGGATGGTGGCCCAGGAGTTGGCCATCCGTTATCCGGAAAAGATCAAAAAACTCGGGCTGGCCTGTACAAGCTCGGGGGGTGCGGGAGGCTCTTCTTATCCCTTGCATGAATTGCAGGCCCTGCCATTGGACGAGGCCATTGCAAAACAGATTGAAATTTCAGATACACGGATCAATTCGGAATTTAAGCTAAATCGTCCCGAAATCTATGGGAAGATCGTTGCGGATACAAAAAAACGAAGTGAAGCCACGCGATCACCCGAATCCATACAAGGCAATCGGAAGCAGATGGAGGCCCGTAAAGGCCACGACACCTTTGACCGATTACCTTTGGTGAAAATCCCAACCGCCATATTCGGAGGAAAGTATGATGGGATATCCCGTCCGGAAAATCTCAAGGCCCTACAGAAGCAAATTTCAGGCGCCACCCTTGAGTTTTTCCAAGGTGGCCACATGTTTATGATCCAGGACAAACATGCGGCCCCTCGAATGGCCCGTTTTTTTCTGGAATGAATCAACCGTGTTTTTGAGCCTTTGTCACTTTGTGTTGGTAGGGCTTTACAATTCCCCGATACCGCCAAATCCCATGTATACGGGCTCTTTATAATTCGGAACGGCATCCATGCCCAGGGCGTTATCCTTGCTGCAGGCCACAACACATTGTCCGCACCCGATGCAGCGCTCCTTGTTATGCTGGAAGGTCTTTGCTTTTACATTGACGGTTATGGCTCCCATGGGACAGGCCAGGGCGCATTTCCCGCAGTTGGAGCACTTGTTGGAATGGTAAACCGGCAAAAATTTAGGCGGGTAAATGGCTGCCGGCATGCTGAATTCACTGACGCCTCGCATATAATGGCAGCAGCATCCACAACAGGAGCAGGATGTGCTGGAGCTTTTCGTGGGGTCCACATTCATGGTCCAGGTGACCAAACCCGAAGCTTCGGCTTCGATTTTAATATCAATCAATTCTTTCAGTTCCACCCGCCTGGCCCTTCCGTCACGGATGCTCCCTTCGGCCATGGGTCCCATGACCGTGCAGACTTCCATGGGTCGCCCGCAATTTTGTCCCATGATATCCGTGGTTATCCGGCACTGGCAGAGGGTTACGCCAAGGGATTTGCCAAAAGGTTCATACATTTCTTCCAGCTTGTCTGCGGGCAGGGCCACCTGGTTGGTTTTGATCAAGTGCCCCACGGGAAGGTATCGAATCACGGATTTTTCCGCCGGAGCCTCTCCCCTGCCGGCAGTAAAGCCGGTATCAAACAATTTTTCAAACAATTCCGCAAAACGATGATGCCATGGTGTTAAATGCTCCATGGAAGTATGGGCCAGGACGGTTTCAAAGGCCCCGGGGACAAGGGGGATGGTAAAATAGACGCATCGGTCCTTTGGCCCCATTCCCATGATGATGCGTTTTTCCTTGGACAGCCTTTCAAGAATCTCCCGTATTTCATCCACCGGTCGATGTTCCCGCTCGGCAATGGCTGCTGCGGTAAGGTCCATCACGCCTGGTTTAAGATGTCTGCAAACCATGGCTTCTTCTTCGGTAAACATATGCTGGATCAATTCCATAAGCTCGTCACAGATTCCGGGCCCCCGGAGCTTTTTGCTGGCATAAACTTCGGCAACATCCAGATAGGCCCGGGGGATTCCCGGATAATCACCAGCGGATTTCCGGACGAGGGTTTTCAATTTCGGTTCCACAGGGCCAATCACCCCATCCTTATTCTGGATAAACCGGTTGGTAAAGGATTGTTTGTTTTGCATGTGAGACTCCTTTGTTCTATTGCGATTAATCGTAAATTATATGAAGCTGAAATGGCTTCTGACGTAATGTGGCACCATCGCGGTGGCAAATGACCGGAATACTTCTGCAGCCCAAAAGGGCGGGTGCGATCGGTTTTTCCCCAGCGTCGATGAATATCGTTTTTTCGCCCCGGGTTGTCAATATATTTATTGATACAATACAATATGTTGAATGTGCGGTTGATCCGTGTTAATGCATAGGTTCATTGCGTAGAATAAAAATGCCATTCCCGGGATTTTGCGGTTTTTGACTGCATATGCCCCATGAAAAGGAAAAAGTGATGATTGAAATAACCATGACGGAAACCGCAAAGATTGAACTTCTCAAGGTATTAAAACATGCTGCGGCCAAATCTGTTCGTATCATTGAGCAAGGCTTTGGCTGAATCGGCCCCAGATTGGGAATGGTTCTGGATGAACCAAGGGAAGCGGATGAGACTGTGCGCTTGCATGGCATCGAATTTGTTTATGATATAAATAATGAAAAATTATTCAACCAAACGGTGATTGACTATAAGGATTCCTGGTATGGGGAAGGATTTGTCATTTGCTCTCCGCTCTCCGAGCCATGTTAAAATCATTGGAGAGATTCAAAGTGTATTTCTAATGGCAAGCTTATCCCTGTTGATTCATTCCGGTGTTTCATCTACCAGGTGTCGATGTAAGGGTACTTTTTATCGGATCTTTGCGGAACCGGCGGAAGGCTGTTAAGACCCATTACGATCCACGACCGTGTATCGGCTGGATCAATGACATCGTCAATCCCATAACCTCCCGCGGCATTGACCGCCTTTGCCCGGTCGTAGGCGAAATCCACCCGGCGGGCAAATTCCGCTTGCCTTTCTTTCGGATCTTCGATGGCCATCAGTTCCTTTCGGTAACCGAGTTTTACGGCGCCCTCAATGGCCATGCCCGAGAACTCCGCTGTGGGCCAGGCCACCGAGAAGAAGCCGACAAATGAGCTGGCCCCGCACATGGCTTGTACTCCAAGGCCGTACGCCTTGCGAACAATCACCGAAAAAAGTGGCGAGGTCATATTGGCACCTGCATTAAAGGTTCGTACGCAGTGCCTCACCAGGGCCGTGGCTTCCACATCGGGTCCCACCATCATGCCCGGGCAATCCATGAGGCTTAAGACCGGCAGATCAAAAGCATCGCAAAGCTGGAGGAACCGGGCGCATTTGTCCGCCCCATCGGAATCGATGGCCCCGGCCAGATGGAACGGATTGTTGGCAATGACTCCCATGGGCTTGCCTTCAATCCGGATAAACGCCGTGATGATGCCGATCCCGAATTTCTCCCGGATTTCGAGGATCGAGTTTTCGTCGGCCAGGGTTTGGAGGATCTCCCGCATATCGTACAACCAAAGCCTGTTTTCAGGAATGATATGTCGCAATTTTCGCTGATCCGGTGCGGACCATTCGCTGACGGGTCCCTGAAAGTAGGAGAGGTATTTCTTGGCGGTTTCCACGGCCTCGGCTTCATCTTTCACCAGAATGTCCACAACGCCGTTGGGGACCTGAAACGACATGGGCCCGAGTTCTTCCGGTGTGTAGACGCCCAGGCCGCCGGCTTCCACCATGGCCGGGCCGCCCATGGCAATCGTGGACCCTTCCGTGGCAATAATGACATCACAGCAACCGAGAAGAACCGTGTTCCCGGCAAAACACCGGCCATTGTTAATTCCAATCAGGGGGACCCATCCGCTTAGTTTCGAAAAATGCGTAAAGGTGTCCGTATCAAAGGCGACCCTTGGCCCGGTGTAATCATCCCCGGGACGGCCGCCGCCGCCTTCGGTGAAGATGATGACCGGAAGTTTGAACCGTTTGGCCAGGTCGAACATGCGGTCCTGCTTATAATGATTTCGCCTGCCTTGGGTACCCGCGAGGACCGTGTAGTCGTATGCCAGAACCATGGTCCGGGCCCGGTCACGGGAGAAGTACTTGCCGTTAATCCCCCCGATGCCGGCGATCAGCCCGTCAGCCGGTGTTTTTTCCCGTAGTTCTGCGTCATCGAATTTTTGATGCTGGAGGGCAACCACCAGGGGCCCGTATTCCTTGAACGTTCCCGGATCCACCAATTGGTCGATATTTTCCCGGGGCATCCGGTATCCCAGTGCGTGGCGCCTGGCCACGGCCCCGGGTCGGGCATCATCTTTCGTGAGGGCGTGCCTTTCATAGGCTTCTTCCAGGTCCGGCCGGATAAAATCGGGATCGATCTCTTCAATGTCCTGTACTTCGGCTTCTCCCACATCGGCTGCTTCGATAAACATCAGCCGGTGCCCTTGGACGATGATATCCCCTTCGGAAACATTGATCTGCCGAATGATCCCGGAACACTCGGCTTTAATGGTATGCTCCATCTTCATGGCTTCCATGATGAGGATCGGTCGGCCCATGTGGATGGCATCTCCCTCTTGGACCAGAATCCGTATAATCGTGCCTTGAATCGGAGAGGCGATACCGATCATTCCCTCTTTTTCCGGAAGCGGGTTCTCGCCGCTGCTTGTTCCGGAGGGAGGCGTTTGTGCGGTTTTTGTTTGGAGCGTATAGTCAAATATGGCCAGGGGATCGGCACTTTTCATTTTTGCCGGTGCTGCGCCGGTCCGGTTGCTGCTGCTGGTTCTCTCCATGGCGGGACTTTCCATCCAACGCCGGGGAGATGGCGGGGCGTCTTTTCCGGCAAGCACAGGCACGTTTTCATCCACCCAGCGGGTGTGGATCCCGCCGTTTATGAAATCTGCATGGGCCAGCACGTTTTGAAGAAATCCGATATTGGTTTCAATGCCTTCCAGCCGGAACTCGCTCAGTGCCCGGATGGCACGGTGTACGGCGTTCCCGAATTTTTGTGTCGGCGAGTGCACAATGACTTTCGCCAGCAAAGAATCAAAAGACGGGTTCACGGCATATCCGGCATATCCGAATCCATCGGTTCGAACGCCCGGCCCGGTGGGAGGTTCATAGGACCGCAGCGTGCCAAAGGACGGTTGGACAGCCCCGTCTTCGGTGATGATTTCCATGTTTATTCGGGACTGAATGGCAATTCCCCTGGGTTTAACGGTGTTCGGGTCATCCAACCCCAGTGCGTGAAGGGATATTCCCCGGGCCAGTTGAATCTGGGTTTGGACAATGTCCACGCCGGTCACCGCTTCCGTCACGGTATGTTCAACCTGCAGCCGGGCATTGGTTTCGATGAACGCAAACGAACGCTCCCTTTGGGGATCACCGGATGAAACAAGAAATTCAAAGGTGCCGATATTGGTGTAGCCGATGCTTGCCGCGAATCCCATGGCGGCTTCGATGATTTCCAGTCTCAGTGAATCGGAAATAAAGGGTGCCGGGGCCACTTCGATCAATTTCTGGTGCCGCCGCTGAACACTGCATTCCCGTTCCCCCAAATGGGTGATGGCTCCATGGCAGTCTCCGAGGATCTGAACCTCGATATGCCGGGCATGCCGGAGGAGTTCTTCGACGTATAGATCCTTATTTCCGAAGGCCTTTTCAGCCTCGATCTGACAACGGTCATAGGCTTCTTCGATCTGCCCCATGTCGGTGACCATGCGCGATCCCCGCCCGCCGCCGCCGGCAACCGCCTTGATCATCAAACCGCTATCCGTCCCCAGGGAAGAAAAAAAGGCTTTGGCTTCTTCAAGGGATACGGGCCGGTTGATCCCCCGGAGGACCGGCACCCCTGCCTCGACGGCTGCTGTCCGGGCCTTGGCCTTATCCCCTAGAAGCGCCAGGTTTTCCACCGTGGGCCCGATAAATAAAATTCCTTCTTCCCTGCATTGCCGGGCAAAATCCGTATTCTCTGCAAGAAATCCATACCCGGGATGGATGGCATTGCATCCGGTGCTCCTGGCAACAGCGATGATCTGATCCATATCCATATAGGCCGGAACCCCCCGGCCTTTTAACGGCCGGACGTCGTCCGCCATTTTTATGTGAAGGGATGTGGCATCATCTTCTGAAAAAACGGCCACGGTCTTGAGATTCAAATCTTTGGCGGCACGAATAATTCGGATGGCGATTTCACCGCGATTGGCAATCAGCAGGCCATTGATTTCCATGGGTACCTCTTATGGTTTTTTTCAGCTTATTCTTCGCCGGGCAACGTCTTGGCCCACTCCGTAAATGTACGGGCATACAACTCCGGGTCCAGAAGGTGCATGTTGTGCCCCATTTCAGGGAATGAAAGACGTGTAAAAGGCTGTCCTGTTTTTTTAATGATGGCTTCCACATGATCCACCTGGCGTGTGGTGCTTGCGCCCAGATGTCTTCCCGTTTCAGGGTCGATCTTTGAAAGGTGATGCGTAAACAGAACCGGGCATTTTACTTTCTTAAGCATCCGTTCATGGTCACAGGAGGCGCTGACACTGCCTGTCGTAAATGCCTTTGCCCACTCCGGATCATACTCTTTCATGTTCTGGGGGGGCTCATTTTTAAATTTTGAATACCCGGCTTGAAAACTGATCATCATGTGGGCCGGAAGAAAATCCCCAACACCCTCCAGCATGCCTTCCCAGTCACCGATACACCATTGGCCACCCAAATAGGTATTGTACAGTTCAAAAACAGGCCCGGCCCCCTCCCTAATGCCGGGTCCGATAGCCGGCTTGGTTTCTGATGAGAACAGGGGCGGGTCTTCATAATGGGCTGCTCGAATCATCCCGGCAGGTGCATAGGCGGAGAGCCAGGCGGCAATGACGCCCCCGGAGGATAGGCCGCTGATGATGACGGGCCGTTTGATATGAAAGGCAATGAATTTAACCAAATCATTGCCGAAATTGTCATAAGTGTATCGGCCGGGGGTCCGGCTGGATCGGCCCTGTCCCCGAAGATCCACGGCAAAAGTCTGGAAATGCTCTGAAAGCAGTCCCATGGCTTTTTCATATCCCCACCACGATTCGGTCTGGCCGGGGATCAGGACAACGGCCGGCTTGTCGGATGAACCGGATGTGGCAAAATTGATCAATACTTCCCCCGTGTCAAACAGGTGTTCTTCATACCGGTGAGGTTTATATGTTTCATCCGGATGTTCTGGTCCATATTTGATTTTAGGCATTGTTATTTTCCTTTCAGGACAAAAAATATTGATGGTACTCTGAAGACTTATCAACATCACTTTCGGAGTAAAAATGTGCTTCAAAATCAATTTTCTTCATGCAAAATTATCCATCATTGTCTGCTATCATAGCGATTGGAAAATTAAAACATCAAAAATTCAGTATAAACAAGAACGATGATTTGATGAAACAAGAGGAGTTTAAAACAGGGATTGTCAAATGAATTGAACTCAACCTTTCTCGGGAAAAGACGATAAAGGATATATGAAAATAACCAGCCCTGTGATCGCGAATAAGGGAAAAAAAGATTGTACCCGGATGAGCCGATGGAAAAAGGAGATGGATGTCATGTTAAAATGGAGAAAAATAGCAGTATTTTGTATTCTCGGTTTGGCAATATGCACTGGAAGCGCCTGGAGTGAGGGTAAAGTGGCAATCATCGCAGGCCTGCCCGAAGCGACCATGAAAAGCACACCGACCTTTGATCCTTTGTTTCAAGAAATGGAAGAAGTCCTTAAGGCAAATAATGTCTCATGGGAATATTTTTATGTGGACCTGGACAAGGCCCCGGATGATGCCGCCCGGATGACTTTGGGAAAAGAGACCATCAACAAGGTCAAAGCCATAAACCCCAAGGTGATTATTGTCGTTTTTGACAATGTGATCACCTACGTCGCCAAACAGGTTGAAGATATCCCGGTGGTGGCCGGATATTTTTTTGGTTCACCCGAATCCTTGGGGTTGCCCACCAAGAATATTACAGGAGTTGCCAGAAGAAGCTTTGCCGCGGATATCTGGTCCATTGCCAATCAAATCACCGGTGCAAAAACCGTTTCCATGATCGGAAGGAACAACTTCTCCATGGTCCAGGTGAAGGCCGGTTTAATGGCCAAGGCGGATGCCCTGGAAAAAATATCCGGGGTTCGTCTGAAGGACATGTATCTGGTTGAAACAGTTGATGATTGGAAAAAACATATTGAGAACTGTTCCGAAGACCTTATCTACATCGTGGGTACGACCATGATCATGGATGGAGACAAGGAAGTGCCTTCGCCCGAGCTCATCCGCTGGACGGTGGATCATGCAAAAGTTCCTGTTGTAGGGGCGACGGAGGATGCCGCAAGAGATGGCGCATTATTTTCCGTGGTGACCTCAGAGGGGATCTGGGGAAAACAGATGGCGGATATGGTCATCAAGATCATCAATGGTACGCCGGTTTCTGAAATTCCCATGGAGACGGTTTCAAAGGGTAAATTGTTGATCAATGCCAAAACCGCCACGGAAAAAAAGATCGAAATCCCCTATGAAATTCTGAGTTCCGCAGACCAGGTTTTTGAATAGGGGGAAAGCCTTGTCTATCCTGTTGCGCTATCGTTGAAAAAGTAAACCATTCAACGATAGTCAGGGCTTTTCATGGATCGGATAGAAAACACAGATGCTGATGCCGTACTGGAGTTCCGGCCTTGGAAGATAGTGTAAAAACAGCCCTCGTGGTGGAGGGCGGCGGCATGCGCGGCGTGTTTGCCGCCGGTGTGCTTGATTGTTTTCTGGAGAAAAACTTCGATCCCTTTGACACCTATCTGGGTGTATCCGCCGGTGCCTGCAATCTCGCCTCCCATCTTGGAAAACAGTTTGGCCGGAATTACCGCTCCTATACCGAATACATGCTGCTGCCCGAATTTTTCAGCCTGAAGAAATATCTGCAGGGATCTCATTACATGGATCTGGACTGGCTCTGGGACCATATGGCCCGGGTGGAACCCTTGAATGTGAAGGGCGCAGCGGAAAAAGAGTTTTATATGGTCGTCACCCGGGTGCAAACCGGCGGGGCGGTGTATCTTCGGGCGGATGAGCGAACGCTTTTTGAAGCCCTCAAAGCTTCATGCGCCATGCCCCTTCTCTATCAGGGAGTCGTAAACATCGAGGGTTCTGAGTACCTGGACGGCGGTCTGGCCGACTCCATTCCCGTGCAGGAAGCCCATCGGCGCGGGGCGCGGCGGATCATGGTGATTCGGTCCCAGCTCGCCTTCTACAGCAAAAAAAGCTTTTGGGAGAACCGATGCATTCCTCTGTTTTTCCGGCGCAATCCGGCCCTTCGACAGGCCCTAAGCGAACGGGAGTCCCGTTACAATTCGGTGCTATCATTCATTAAAAATCCACCCACCGATACCGAGGTGTTAGAGATCTGCCCTTCCACGATCCGCTCCGGACGCACAACCCGGGCCAGACATCTGCTGGAGATGGATTACGCCGAAGGAAAACGCATGGGCCTCTGTGCGATCCAAAAATGGCAGCAAAATAAGCCGGGAAATTATTGACCATTTCAGGCAAGGGTTCACAGCCTTATCCTTATTTTGCATCATTAAAGCAGTCAATTAAATAGGAAACCTCAATTTCCCCCTCCCCCTCGGTGGGGGAGGGTTGGGTGGGGGGTGAATCAGGAAGGTAATTAAGCCGGGTTAATATTTCAAAATGTCACTCTTTTTCTTCTGCAGTGCATAATTTTTTTTCCGAATTATGCCGCCGCTTACGAACACGTATAATTTTCCGGGTTTTACCGCCAAGGAAATTTGCTGAAAGGGTCTTGCTTAATGCAATGTTTCACCGCATGGTGTGTAAATATTATTGATTTATCTATATTTTTATGATGTAAGAATGCCATTGTTTATCCCAAAAGCGTTTTCTGAAGAAATAATCCAGCAAAGATCCAGTACAAATTAGGTTAATCTTTTTGATTGCGTAATAATTTAGTTAAATCACAGTTAGTTATATTATGATATGGTAAGTTCGATATTTTTTTAACCCGCCGTATGACCGGAAATTACCGCCATCGGCATAATATATAGGTTAGATTTAGAAAATGAAATTTTTAATGAATAAAAAGTTTATATTCTCGTTCGTTGTGTTCACAATTGCTCTGGTTTGGATGAACTGGGATAGTTACCCTGTAATTTCAAAACAGGATTTAATTCGACAAAACACAGATCTATTAGCTGAAAGGATAGAAGGGATTACACCAATTGGAAGTTCAGCAGATATTGTCAGAAATAAAATTAAGCTGATTCTAAAACGAAAATATACTTTAGTAAAAATGAATGGTTTAGGACCAAAGATGAGAAGGGGTAGGTATAGGGGTTTTGAGACAATTCCAGAAAAAGATGACTACATAATTCAATGCACATTAACCACTTATGGTTGGGCTAAAAACTTTTTTTGCGCTGGTAGTGTTGCCGATGGTATATGGCTTTTGGATGAAAATAACAAATTAAAGGAAATTACAGTTAGACGTTGGAAAGATGGCATGTAAAAAATCTAACAACCGTTTTCACTCAGACGCGGCTACGCCGCGCATGGTGAAACGGGGCGTTATACACCATATGAATCTATCGAGATTTTACATAAAACAAGGCGAAGTAAACCTAAATGAAAAGTTTATCTCCTTGCGCCTCGTGAAAGAGGCGCTTAAAAAGAATCTCAGAATTGTTGTTTTGGATGAATCTTCCAAGCATCTATCATGTAAGATGATCAGGTGGGCACGGTTGTACGGTGCACCGTCGATTTTCCCGCATCCTAAGTTAGACTTGACATTTATTGAAGAAAATAGCGAGACTATTATCAAATACCGCTACCAATATTATGATTTGGTTTTCGCCTTGATCTGTGCTTCCGCATTCATAATAATTGGGCCACAAATATTCGAAACCAAGTCGCTATGGGAAGGTTTGGGATATGGATTTATACTCTGTATCAGCATAGGACTATTTGCCTCATTCGCGGTATATCTGGATACAAAGTATTATGTTCATTTAATACGGAGGGCCTTAAAAAGAATTTGAAAGAGTGTATAACAAGTGGCTTTACATCGGACTCGGGCCAAAGGGCGGCCCTCGCCGGTAAGCCACAGCGAACCCCGCAGTCAGTTCGCGAGTTAGGCGCAAGTAAAATGGAAGTAATTGATAAAACATGATCGAAAGAAGTTAATTTTCAGCCAATATGCAACAGCAAAGAACTTTTTTCAAGATAAATTTCATTACAGTACTACCTCAACTGCCTGGATTGGCAAGGCTACGCCCTGCCTGATTTTCCAATCAGATAAAAAAAGCAAAACCGGTCTGTAAAAGAAAAAACCTATTCCAACTTCGGCCCGAACGGTTTCTGGAACCGCAAATCAATTTCTCCTTTCCGGATCAGTTCTTTGACAAATTTAACCCCCGGAAGTTTTTCCATGGCCTTGCGGATTCGATCCATGGACGGATGGATATAGGGCTCCGTGCTTCGGGTGGAGGCATGGCCCAGGATGCTTTGGATCACCAGGATGTCCACGTTGTTGTCGTTTAAATGGGAAGCCAGAGAATGTCGAAGCGTGTGGCAGGTGACGTTGAACGGGACCCTGACGGGAGAGTAATCCACAAGCTTTTTAAAATTGTCCTCCATGGTCCGGATGGCCAGGCGGTTTCCTTTTTTGGAGATAAATAGGGCCGTGGTCAGCCAACTGTTGCAGAACCGGTTTCTGATGGCCAGATAGTGGCTGAGGATTTCCACCAGGTCCTTGTTGAGGTGCAGGGTCCGGGGTTTGTTGCCTTTTCCCATGACGCTGATCTTGTTTTCGTCAAAATCGATGTCTTCAAGGTTTAGACCATGCACCTCTCCCACACGCAGGCCCAGTTGATACATCAGGGCATTGACGGCATAATCCCGG
>VMSV01000108.1 GCA_013791935.1 Desulfobacteraceae bacterium
CCTTGAAGTATGTCAATTTGTCAAAGAACAGGATAATCACTAACGAGTGCTAAAGTCGAAAGTTGAGTTATTAAATTTACCATTATTCATTCCTACAAAAAGGAGAATACCCATGCATAGAGTGCTGGTTCATGATGCGGATTATTCCAATTGCCGGCAAGCCGTGGATGCGGCTTTTGAAATGTTTCCGGTGTCTGTTGCGGGGAAAAAAGTGATGATTAAACCCAATGCCTTGCGGGCATCGAATGCCCAACAGGGGATCGTCACCCATCATGCGCTGGTGGCTGCTGTGGTGGAAAAAGTGGTGAGCCTGGGGGCCGGCTCCATCATCGTGGGGGACAACCCGGGGATGATGAATTACGGCGACAATGAAAAAACATTCAAACAGACCGGCATGATGGAGGCTGCCGGGGGATATTACCGGAACATCGGAACCGACGCGGTGAAGGTGGATTTCAAACCCAATTACCTCCAGGGTCGGATTGACAGCATCAGCGTTTCCCGGGCCATTTTGGAGGCGGATGTGTACATCTCCCTGCCGAAATTCAAAACCCACGGGCTTTCCCTGCTTTCCGGGGCCATCAAGAATAATTACGGGATCATTCCCGGTGCTTTAAAGGCAAGGCTTCATGCGGTTTCCGGCAATCCGGAAACCTTTAACCGGATGCTTGTGGATGTCTATGCCCTTCGGGTTCCGGATCTGATCATCGTGGACGGCGTTTTGGGCATGGAAGGCAATGGTCCGGCTTCGGTGGAGTTGCGGGAGATCGGCAAAATCCTCGCATCGGATAATGGCGTTGCGGTGGATGCGGTGATTGCTAAAATGATGGGGGTTTCTCCCGAACAGGTTCCGCTTCTGGTTTTTGCCCGGGAAAAGGGGCTGGGAAACTATGATTTGAAGGAGATTCAGGTGACGGGGGATGCCTCCGGGATTCCCGGTTTTAAATTGCCCCCCATGATCGCCATGGCCGACGCCACCCCCGAGGACCGCCTCAGCTTTTTTACTTCCCGTTCTTCCCTGCGGCCCAAAGCCGATGAAGATTTGTGCACGGGCTGTGAAACTTGTGTGGAACAATGCCCTGTATCGGCCCTTTCCATGGAAGGACCCCTGCCGGTTGTGGACCCCGCAAAATGCATCGCCTGTTTCTGCTGCCAGGAGATGTGCCCGGAACAGGCCATTCATTTGGCGTGAGGGCTCTACCTATGTTTTTCTTGGAAACCATTGGGAAATGTGAACAGACGGCGGGACTTATATGCATTTCACGCCCGGGGAAAAACCTGCCCTCTCCACAGTCGTTCAAAATATCGTCATCAAAATCCAGGCGGACCCCAACCGGACGAAACAGATAATTCAAAAGATGGATTGGGAAGCCCTGAACGCGCTAATCAACAAATGAAAGCCATAGGAAAGAAATCGGCGCTCAAATCAGGTGGTATATAAGCCCGCCAAGATCTGAGACCGATCCTTTTCCATTCAGGCGGTCGTTATTTCATCCAGCAGGTGCGCATACATCCATTGAAGTAAGCAGACCACGCGTCAGTTCCTTCGGTATAGTTTGCTGAAGCGGCCTCGGTGCAATGGGTTACACAAGCTTCACTGCCATTTCCAGCACAAATAAGTTTTGAAGAAAATGCAATTACAGAAATAACTGTGAATAGAATTAAAACATACTTCATAAAAGCCTCCAAAGTTGATTTGTTCATCTTAACTAAAATATCTATAGATCAATTCAACTGGATAGGCAATTTCATTTAAATCATTTTATTCAAAAACCAAGGCCTGACAGGGATACTCCTTTAGTAGTGCCCGTTTCGATGCGTTTTATGTAATTTTTCTTTAAGCGGGTCAATGCTCTTTGCGGCAAAACTTTTATCACTCTTTCTTGCGGTCTGGTCTGAAGCGGCTATGGTAATGTCTCCGGTATTTAGATATTCAATGGCCGCAGCCAGCACCGGATCATCATCAAAGGAGGATGGATAGGCGTTTAGGGGGTAATCGGGTAAAATCCCAATATTGTGATACGATTCGCCGGATGGGGGTAGCCCATTCAATGAAGGAATCGCCACACCCGACCCATCAATCAACTCTACAATGGATTCCCCGATTCCCTTCCCGAAGGTAGTTTCTCCTATTAGGGTGGCTGTACCATAGTGTTTTAATACTGCGGCAACAATTTCCGATGCAGAAGCCGAATTTTCATCAATCAATAAAACAAAATTGGTTTTCTCAAAATCACCTATATTAAATTCAGTGTATTCACCAAGGTAATATGTTTCATCATCAAAACCAGGGCCCGATATGGAAAACATCGGAGAAGTACCGTTATCGTTATTGATCAGATAATCGACCAAGACCAACGACCCACTAATGGCTCCACCAACATTGTGTCTTAAATCCAGAATCAGCTTATCAATTTGGCCGCCAGCTTTTTGTTTGAGTTCATCATAACCCAGTCTGATTTCTTCTCCGGTTTTCTGGGTGAACGTTCTGGCGTTTAGATAGGCAATATCCTGATCAATCAGTAAGCAGATGTTATCCTCAGCAGCTGTATCAATCGCTATTTCAACACCATTTCGGTCCACGGTAATCTCCACGGTTTCCCCTTCATTTGTCGGGAATAGTAAGTCAACCGCATCACGATTCATCCCCACTATGGATTTGCCATCGATTTCCATAAGCTTGTCACCGATCTGGAAACCATCTATCCATGCACGGGTAAAAGGATCTATGCCATTAATAATCGGTGGGTTTTGAGCTGTAACGGTTTGGCCGTTGTATTCAATTGAGAATCCGATCGACGTGGTATCTCCATGATACCATAACATAATATCCATAAAATCTTCAGGAGAAAAATAATATGTAAAACGATCATTGATCTGGAAATATTCTACATATGCTTTTACATTTGTAATATTATTAAGTCCACTGGGAAAATATTGCGGATATAAATAATATTGATCGTAGTAAATACAAGCTTGCGCTAAAACAATATCGATAGATCCTCCATTTGTGGTATAGCAATGGGGTGCCATGTCGGCAAGGTGATGTATATCTTCAATATCTTCTTGCAGAACTTCCAGTGTGTCAGGTATCCGCAGCACGAGATCAGAGCCGGGTGCTGTATACGTTTGATATCCTGAAGAATCATTGTTGGTACTACCACCATCGCTCGATGAAGAGCATCCCGCAGACAAAACAACGACCCAAAATACGGCACAAAAAAAACCACAAGATTTACCAAACCGCATGATTGTCTCTCCTTTATCTTTCCAATTTTTGAATTTACCGGGTAGGACCTTCATTTTACTTTTGCAATTTGATCGAATAGCCGAATGATAAGCCTTTACGGCTTTTTGGGGTCGGCATAAGCGACTAATTTGGCCGTTGTCTGTTTCATCGCTTTTCTTCTCTGATGAAAATATCGTAAACGAATTCACCATTTTCAACAGGAATTCGGCCATGCATCCTGGCGGGAAACTTAAAATGACGATTATTGCCCGTATTATCTTGAGTTGGAAGAATACTTCTCCAATGATCAAGGGTATCTTTTCACCACCATATAAATGACCTTTTATCTTATGTTGTCAGCGGGTTCTTAAAAATAGCTAATTGGGTTCATACCCATAGAGGCATAACCCGCCAGCCGCTGGGCCGACTTCGGATAGAATGCCAATGCTTCGCCGGTCTGGTGAGGTGAAATGACATGAATTAGAGTTTTCAAAATAGGACAAAACCTAATTTATTTAACCTTTTGCTCTTTTTAAAAGAGCATAGGCACCAGTTTCAATACCTATAAAAGTCGTCTTAATTTCAAATGTTACTAATTCCCAGCCATTGTCACTATATGAATTTAACTTTTCATCTATCAAAGCTGTATCAAGTGAACTTGTTATAAATTTCTTCCGGCTAAAGTGAATAGTTTTATATTCCCATTTCATTTCATGACTCCTTTGATCAAGTTCATATCAATGATATTATACCGCTGGAGGTTTTTTTCCGGCCATGCGACAAGTTGAAAAAGGCCTGAAGCTACTCAGTAAAACAAGAACAAACTGTAATTAAGGGGAAAAGGATCTAATAATATTGCGTCTGGCCTGGATGGTTCTGGCAGAAAATCAATTTGGAACGAATAATGGCAATCTTACATCATAAAAATATACATAAATCAATCAAAATTACGTGTAAACAGGTAACATATGGGGTTTAAAAACAACCCTTGCGGTTTTTTGTCAGCGGTAAAACCCAGGAAATTATCATTGTTCGTAAGCAGCGGTATAATACTGGAAAAAATGATGCGGCAAGAGGGAAGAAAATGAGGGAAAGGGGAAAACAAAAAAACCGGCCTCTGCAACCGGTGAGAGCTCCGGTTGCAGACCGTGGGGCGCACAACGCACATGACGGCGGAAGGCAGGCCCGCTTTATTCCTTGGGCCTGTTTTCAATCAGCCGAACCGCCGGATACGTAACCAGCATGTCCGGTGATGTGGGAGGGGGTGGCCGTGAGGTTACTCCCTGTCTCGATGGGCGGCTTTCCTTCGCCTGATTTAGCTTTGGAAACGATCAAAGGCTGATAACGACATTTTCTCCCACCAGAGGGATGACTCTGATTTTGATGGATTTGACAATTGTTGGTGATACATCACCCTTCCATTTGCGCGACAGAAACCTGTTGGGCTTTGCGTTCCAAAAGAATGCAGAGGAATAGACCCAACGCCGTTATGGCTACCACGAAGAGAAGTCAAATTCGATTTGAACAAGGCGCAATCCTACCATAGGTGAAGTTGCTGAAGAAGTGCATCATAAAAGCGGAAAGAATGCTACGGTTTGTCTTGAGATACACCCAGGTCATTATCATGGCCAGACCGATGCATTGGACCATGAAAGCCCAGAAGCCGGCGAATTTGAAGCCCATTTGACCGTGCCAAGTTTGTGGCATGAAGAACAACGGCAGATGCCAGATGCTCCAGATGAAACCGAGAATGGCTGAACCGCACAGTACGCCGTGCCGCTTGATAAGTGGATCAACCGAATAGCAGCGCCAGCCGAATTCCTCCCCCGGACCGGAGAGGAAACTAATGAATAGGGCCAGGGGGATAGTCAAGGGAGCGGCGATGTAAGCGTTCAGGTTGGTCATGCCGGACAGAGCGATTCCCATCCGTGCATCCAATAAAATGATGATCACATAAATCATCGGGAACAGAAGGACGATGAACGCCCAATAGGGCAGTTTGATTTGTTTAAATGAAAAACAACGTCGGAAATAATCGCGCCGCTTGTCTTTGTTGTATGTGAAGAAAACCTTGAGTACGGCGGCCCAACCTGGTGCAGACGCACCCGTCCAGAAAAAGACCATGCCTGGCATGGTGTATGGATTCCAGTCGTTGAACACGATTGCAAAGTAAGTCGCCCAGGTCGCAACAAAAGTCAGGATGAAGGACGTTATGAGATTTCGGATTTCTTTGTTCATCAAGAAAATTCCTTGCTCAGCGCACCCAACGACAATGCTTTGAGAAGCGCGGGCTTTTGCGTCTCCTACACACGTTTGTTCGCTTTCCCTTTATAGATTAGGGTGTAGCATTTGGTCGGGTAGCGGACGTACAAGCTTCCAGTCGCTCGATGAATGCTCTGCTTGCCATAGATCGTAATTCTTTTGCAGATTAAGCCACAACTCGGGAGTTGTGGCAAAAGCCCTTGAGAGTCGTAAGGCCATATCTGGTGTTACAGCACCTTTTTCGTTTAAAATTTTTGATAAAGTTTTTCTTGATACATTCAATTTTGCAGCCATGTCTGTTACTGAAATTGCTAATGGCTCAAGATAATCTACCTTAAGGATGGACCCGGGATGTGTTGGTTGTCGTTGCATTCTTTTCATAATTATACACCTTTAATGATAATCGTCGTAATTAACGATATGTGCATCACCATCTATAAATTTAAAGAATATACGCCAGTTGCCAGACACCCTCACCGAATATTGATCTTTCAGATTTCCTGTAAGTCTATGTAGGTATGACCCGGGATAATTCATGTCTATGATGTCATTGGCGCCATTTAAACGATCTAATATTCTTGTTATTTTATCAGCATGTTCCGGTTTGATCCCTTTCTTTTTCCCAGTATAAAAGAAATCCTCAAGGCCTTTATGTTTGAACGTTTTAATCATAGCTGTCCAAACTGTAACCCGATGGGTTACATCTGTCAAGATTTAGGTGATGGTCAATTAACAGTATACGTGTCAGATCTTGAGTGCGGCCAGGCAAGGCCGCGCAATCCAGCGGGTGGGAAGCCCGTCCCGGAAAACAGGCCAGCCGTCGGGTAGCTGCAAGGCTACTCCCTGTCCCGAAGTTATTTTTTATTATGTAACGAATCTGTCAAGTAAGATATCTTCGACATTCCGCCTTGAATCGATAACGGATAAAACATAAACAGTTGTATCTGATATTCTGTATATTATTCGCCAGGGCGCTACAATTAGTTCTCGGTAGGTGTGTATACCTTGGTCTTTCAACTCCGGAACAATTTTCCCACGATCAGGCATGGCATAAAGATCGGATGCTTTTTGTTTAATTTTATTGAGTATTTGCGATGCATTGTCCGGGCTGTCTTGTGCTATATATTCAATGATTTGTTTCAAATCATTTTTTGCCACAGCTGCCCATGCAACCTGATATTTCTTGCTCATTTCTGGCTGGCTTTCAATGCATTTTCGATTTCATCAAAAACATCTTCCTGTGAATTAATTCGGCCCCCTCTGATGTCGGCTTCCCCTTCAGAAAGAAGTTTTAAAATGCCGAGAGCATTCCTCATATTTTCATAACTTTTCGGGTCTTGCAGTATGGCTCTTGGCTCGCCGTTTTGGGTAATTATCACAGGCCGACGCGTTTCATTGATTTGATTAAGCAAATCGGCCGCTCGTGATTTCAAATAGGTAACAGGCTTGATATCACTTGTAATATTCATTGTTATTTCCTCCAGTCCGAAAATAGTACCATAATCGGACCGCAAGTCAAGCTTTTATACCAACGCCAAGACATGCATCAGATAATTACAATGAAGTAAACTCCCGGCTTTGCCGGGCGGTTCACCAGAGTTTGACATTTACGGGAAAAGATGAAAGCCCCTTCAGATGTGAACTGCTCAAAGTCACAAAAGGAGAGGCTTTCATGAATGACGTTTCAAGTTTAAACCATAGTCGATGTGAAAAGGCATGGGGTAGAGTCAACGGCTGACTCTACCCCTTTATGACTCCTTTACTTGTACTTGAGCTTTATCTATCGAAACCTAATGCCATATTTGTAAAAGAATTTCGCTACTTTTGCATAAGCGTCTGAAATACTGGTAGCTCTTATTATGTGCTTTTCTGGCATATTAAACGCGAAAGGATGAGGTGGAACAAACTTCATTTCGAGCACTACAGGGAATTTTCCACTATCCTTTATCTGTAATAAGGCAGAATAATGAACTGAATCATCGGCCCTTGGAACTATTCCGTATATTTCTTCTTTGGATTCAAAAACAGTATTATAGCTTGGCATAACCTTTCCCTAATTTTTGCTGGTATAACCGTCAAACCCCGCGGTTAGCGAAGTTTGCATTGTAAATTAAGGTTTTAACGATAAAGCATGATAACCTAATATGGAGGTATTGTCATGCTTTACCCTATTTGCCCCCATTTCTTGATTATTTTAAACTGGCAGAGTTTTCAAATCGATCCTTTCAAGCCTTGGCCAGCCGGATCAACGAGTTCCGGCATTATCTACAAGATCAGAATATCAAATTTTGATCCCCGAAAAGAAAAAGCGAATATTTCCCCGAACCCTTCAGGATGTCTTTCGAACCGCTGCAGATTGCCCAACAGTTTAAGGCCGGCTTCAGTCGCCGGAAATCCCAGCTCGGTAACCACCCAATAATAGATCAGCATGCTTCTTGCTTTTACACGAAATTATATAGAGACGCCTAATTTCATGGGCCTGTTTCCCCCGTGTTTCCCGTTTCCAGAGTAGTTCAAGGCGTCCCGGTTTTAACGTTCTGAGTTTAAGGCCATTGGTGGCTATGATGATATTTAGTAATGATAACGTGCTTGCACAAAATCGACTTTATCATGGTGAACAACATAAACCAGCCGATGTTCTTGCGTTATTCTACGGGACCAGACACCAGAACCCAAAAACTTAAGAGGTTCAGGTTTACCAATACCCTGAAAAGGGTCTATCATAATCGCATCAATCAGTTGAAAAATACGCAGGGCTGTCTTTCGATCAATCTCCACCCAGTACCGAAGATCCTCCCTGAATTCTGGCTGAAATACAGATTCCCTCAGTTTTTTTGTTACAGAGAGTTTCTTAGCCCTTTTACTCAATCCCAACCTCATTTCGAAGGTCATCAATCGTTTGAGAGGGGCCTGATCCTTTGCGGACTCTGTCAAGAGCTGTAAGGAGTCGTTTTGCATTCTTGGGTGACCGAAGAAGATGTGCCGTTTCAAGTACACCGGCCAGCTCGTCGGCGGTTATCATGGCGACATCTTCACACCCACGTCGCTGGATAATTACAACTTCTCGGTTCTTGGTGACTTCGTCCAACAATGAAGCCAAGCCTGCCCGAGCTTGAGTATATGTTGTTTGTATTGCCATATCTGCCTCCTATTTTTACGTACAGGTCTACAGTACATGTTCTATGCAGGCTTGTCAATATTAATGGCCTCACAGTTCGAACTGAGCACCCCGTTTGTCAGCCCCGGCTTCCTGCCCTCTGGAATCCCTTTTTTAATGAACGCGCAGAATGCTTTCTGGCGTAATCTCTCATAACAATTTTTTTTGGCAGAATAGAAACGCATAGTTACATGGGCGTGTCCATATAAATTACTCCATTGGACACGACATGGTACCGAATGATTTCTGGGGTCCGGCATACGGACCACGGGCCGCACATCACAGGCTCTAAGCATAATGTGCATCAGCCTTGAACCGGATGGGTGACTGGTGTGGATCATTTTCAATGATCCAAGAACCAAGAATAAGAGATGACGGGTGCGATCAAGTGCGGAAGCCGTGTCCATCGGCCGGGAGTAAAGGCCAAGTGAAAAAAAAGTTATTTTTTTACTCGGGAGAGGCGTTTTTTCTCTTGACCCGCCCTTTAATGGGTGACCCCTTTAGACCCCTTATTGAATCAATAAATTGGTTTTCAGTTATAAATTGGTTCATTGTATTACTGACACAGAACGAACTTCTCACTGAGTTCTGGCCGTGGAGTGGCCAGAATCCGGTGAAGAAGCCAGGTTATATTCATTTGATACATTAAAAGTCCCCAACTCAAAGCAACGAATGATTTATCACTGGAAAGATACATTTCAATCCAGAAGATTTAGTACAATTTGTCAACAATGTCCTCCCTATTACTATGGTGAGCATTTATTGGAGCGATCAGTCACCAAACCCTGGTGGCAGCTGAAAACTTCCGTGGATCTCCTCCAGATGACCGGCAAACTGGATCGGTGTATGATCTTCCAGATAGGGACCGATGATCTGTATTCCCACCGGAAGGCCTGCAGATGTGAATCCTATGGGAGCAACTGTTGCGGGCAGATAGGCCACCTGAGCAAGGGCATTCCAGGGCATGGTTGTTTCCCAATAATCATAGGTTTGGGCATTCACTTCAATCGTTCGGCTGAATTTGTCCGTATGGTCATGGGAGTGTGCGGGGATGGTGGTGACCGGACATAACAAGACATCAAATTTTCGGAAATAGTCTTCCCAGTTTTGCCGAATCAAAGCACGTGTCTGATTTTTAATATTCCACTCACGGTGATCACCCACCAACGTTCGAGCAATTATGGTTTTAAAGGATTTATCCTCTTTATTCAGTTGCTTTACGAGTTCGGAAATCTCATCAATACCCTCCTGGGGAGTCAAATGAGATTGCATTGCAACATCAAAATACCCCCGTAGATGATGGCACTGCAATAGGTCCACATCCGGCTTTTCATCAGTCAAACTAATCTTCTCTGAAACCAATCGATCGAGCAGATTCTGCAGACAAATACCTACCTCTATATCCATGGGGACACTTGGGTCATTTATCCAGAATCCGACGCGAAAGTCTTTCAGTTTTGTTTTTCGCGGTTCCGGCAAGTGAATATGAACAGCCTTTTGTTGGTAAGTGGGTGGCTTGGCGAGAATATTCATTGCCAGACTTAAATCTTGCGCGCTTCTAGCCATGGGACCGTTTACCACCAAATCCAAATCCACTGTATAATTCGTTTTGTTTCTAAATGAAGAACTGACTGACCCATGCAACGGGACGATACCGTAAGTTGGTTTATGCCCGTAAACTCCGCAGAAATGAGCAGGTTGCCGAATGGAACCTCCACCGTCATAGCCCATATCCAGTCCGGTCAAACCCGCTGCCAGAGCAGCTGCCGAACCGCCTGATGAGCCACCCGGCGTTTTGGTCACGTCCCACGGGTTGTTGGTTTGGCCATAGACGTCGTTAAAGGACTGCGTATCCATAGCAAAAAGGGACAGGTTGGTTTTTCCGAAAATAATTGCTCCAGCGTCAACCAATGCCTGAACAACCTCCCCGTTTTGAGCTGGTATGTAATTCTTAAAAAGAGGTGAACCAAAAGTCGTCGGAAATTCTGTGGTTTCAAAGCCGTCCTTCAGCGTGATGGGCAGACCATGGAGTGGTCCCCAATCCTCTCCTCTGGCAAGCGCTGTATCCGCCTCTTGCGCTTTTTTTAGTGCCGAGTCGAAATCCGTGGCGACAATGGCATTAATTTTTGGGTTCAAGCGGTAGTAGCGTTCCATGAAATACTGCACCAATTCACCAGAGCTAATCTGCTTTGTTTTGATGGTTTTAACCAGTTGAGTTGCAGAGCGCCTAGCAAGTTCTTCCATTTTGCCCTCTCTTATTTTACTTTACCTTAACGGTTACCTCAGCAGCCGCCGCGATCTATCAGCGGTCTGCTGAAGGTGAAAGCTAGTGCGACAGGTTGAAAAAGGCCTAAATCTAATCATCAAAACAATAACAAAGTGTAATTAAGGGAAAAATGCTCTAATTATAAAGTGTCTTGCCTGGGCGGTTCTGGCAGAAAATCATTTTGGAACAAACGAAGGCAATCTTACATCATAAAAATATTGATAAATCAAACAAAAAGACAATTAAGAAGGTAACAAATAGGGTTTAAATACAACCCTATCGGTTTTTTTTCAGCGGTAAAACCCCGGAAATGATCATTGTTCGCAAGCAGCGGTATAATACTGGAAAAAATGATGCGGTGAGAGGGAAGAAAATGAGGGAAAGGGGAAAACAAGAAAACCTGCCTCTGCAACCGGCGAAAGCTCCGGTTGCAGACCGGGGGGCACACAACCCAAATGACGGCGGAAGCCAGGGCCTCCACTTTACGCTATTTCCCGCTCAAAAAGCGTCTGGGATTGTCAATGGTCATGGTCTTGATCTGGTCGTCGCTGATGCCGGCCTTCTTGAGTGCCCGGATAATGTTGCGGAAGATGTTTATAAAGGACCAGTTGACGCCCATTTTTTTGGATTCTTGCATGGGCATTTGCCTTCATCAAATTATAAAATCCGCAAGGCGGGTTTGCCTTTCCACACCAGTCGCTCTTCCTGGCGGGGCTCATTTTCCACCCGGCAGGGCACATGAAACAACATGGTGGCCCGGGTTTCCGGATCATAGGCAGGCCAATGGGGGAGGCCCGGAACATTCGGGTTTCCAGTACGGGCGAAATTGACCCAGGATTGGCTCATGGAAGCGGCCAGTTCATACCGGTCCAGGCTGTCCCCCGTGAACGGGGCAATGTCCGGATTGTTGAACACAAAGGGGATCTCCATGGCATGGGAGGCTTTAAACAGGCCGCGCATGTAATTGCTCTCCCAGGTGAACAAATACATGTACACCGGGGCTCCGCCTGCTTGGTACTTGGCTTCGGCCAACTGAATGGACCGAAGGCGCATGCCTTCGCTGCTGATGCCGATCAGCAAGTCCCAGGGGGTGTCGTGAGGGCGGTGCTTGCGATAAACGGCCAGGATCTCGGCTTTACGCTCACCCAGGAGACGATCCAGTCTCTGGTTCAATTCTTCTTCCGTCAGTTTGCGCCGCCTGGGGTCTGCGGCTGAAAACAGGGCGGATTCATCCTTGTTGCTCCCCACAATCACGGGAATCTTCACTGATGTGGGCGCGGCATCGGGAGAAAAGGGATGCCGGGGGTAGATTTTACCGTCCACCACCGGGGAAATAAATAGAGATCCGCCGGGCCCCACGCCGGCGATTTTTTCCACGGCTTCCCTGAGCTGTTCGGCAGATACTTCTTGGAGTTGATGGATGGTTTCTTTCCCGAGGCCAAAATGATGAAGCACTTTTTTCGCAAAGGCCGTGGCTGTGGCAGGGGCCATGCCCATAATACCGGGCCCGCTCTGGATGATGGCTTTATGAAACAGTCCTTGCGCTTGGGGTAAAGCCAACAGGGTGCTCACCTTGGCACCACCGCCGGATTCGCCGAAAATGGTGACATTGTTGGGGTCGCCTCCGAAAGCTTCTATGTTATCCCTCACCCATTCAAGGGCCAGGACGGCATCCAGCATGCCGTTGACCCCGCTGGTGGCATGCTTTTCTCCGCCCAGTTCCGCGAGGTATAGATACCCGAAGATGTTGAGACGATGATTGATGGTCACCACCACCACATCGCCACTTGCAGCCAGCTTGGTTCCATTGTACCAGCCTTCGGAACCGGCCCCTTCATTAAAGCCCCGGCCGTGAAGCCAGAACAACACGGGGCGCTTTCCGGAATCACCCATGGCCGGGGCCCAGACATTCAAGTACAAACAATCCTCACTAAGAGGCAGGGAGGGCAGGGGGCCAATGGTGCTGGCATCGGAAAGTGCGTTTCCGGCCAAAGCACCGCCCTGGGGGCAGATGGGTCCGAACTCGACAGCAGGACGAATTCCGGTCCAGGGCTCCGGGAGCTCCGGGGGCATGAAGCGGCCTTTTCCCGCCGTGGACTTGCCGTATTGAATGCCTCGAAAGACCACCACGCCTTCTTCCAGGGTACCCTGCAACTTTCCCAGGGTAGTACTTGCAATTGGTTGTTTTTCCACCATTGTCATGCCTCCGTTCGTAGGGTCAACTCGCTTTTTATCGATTATGAAGTTACAAAGGATGTAAATGAATATGAATATGTCCTTTAAAAGTCAATAGGAAAGGACCGGTTCGCTCGGTCCTCTTGAGCCTACCCGGATAAACGGGACAAGATGTAAAAACCATTGCATCCAGGCCTTAGGACTGTTAGATTCCCGTTCATCATTTTCACACAGGGGAGACAACATCATGATCGACAAAGCCATACAAGATCTTTACCCGGAAGAATTCGCCCATTGTTACGGGTGTGGAAGACTCAATACCGATGGGATGCAAATCAAAAGCTACTGGAACGGTGAAGAAAGCATCTGCCATTATACCCCCCAGTCCCATTACACCGGGGGCTTTCCCGGAAACGCTTACGGCGGCTTAATTTCTTCCTTAATCGATTGCCATGGTGCAGCCACGGCTTCGGCCGCCAAGCTCCAGGACGACGGTTTTTCCCTCAACGATCGGCCACCCTACCGGTTTGTTACAGCGTCTTTAAAAGTCGACTACCTGAAGCCGACTCCTTTGGGAAAAGTTCTGGAACTGAAAGGGAGGGCCAAGGAAATTTCCAGGAGAAAAGTTATTGTGGCCGTGACCTTGTCCGCAGAGGGAGAGGTGTGCGCCAAAGGCGAATGCATCATGGTGCAACTGCCTGAAGACCAGGTAAAATAGTCAGGGCTTTGATGCCATGGCGAAACAATATTCGCCACAACAGGTTCATCAAACACGAAGGAGTAAAAAATGGAAACGAAGATGGAAAAGCAAAAGGTTCTGGTGGTTCTGGGCAGTCCCCGGAAGAAAGGCAACAGCGCTTCTCTGGCCGAAAAGATCATCCAGGGTGCTGAAGCTGCCGGAGCCATCACCGAAACGGTTTTTATTCAAGGTTTGAAGATTGCGCCCTGCCAGTCCTGTTACGCCTGCCAGGTCAAGGACAGCAAGGGTTGTGCCATCGAGGATGACATGCAGTCCATCTATCCCAAGCTTCTCGAGTCCCAAAGTTGGGTTCTGGCCTGCCCGGTGTACTGGTTTACCATGTCGGCCCAGATGAAAATCTTCATGGATCGGATGTTTGCCCTGGGGGCCTACGGACAGAATCCATTTCACCGCAAACGCATCGCCATCGCCATGAGTTACGGGGATATGGACCCGTTCAGGTCCGGATGCGTCAACGCCCTGCGTACCTTCCAGGACGCCTTTAACTACACGGGATCAAAGATTGTGGGCATGGTTTACGGCAGCGCCAACAAACCCGGCGAGATTGAAAGTGATGGGGCGCTCATGGCCCGGGCTGAGGAATTGGGCCGAAAGCTGGTTTCATAGTCCCTTTCACTCCGGCCCATGAACCAATCGGACATGATCCAGGAAGAGGGTCTTTTTTTCCGGGGGCTCCACGGTAAAAAGAATGAAAGCGTGAATCCGAGAAAGATCCAGGGGCCTGCCTTTTGGCGTTTTCATCTCGCCTGCAGGAATGTTGATTCGGTTCAAACCGGGTTTTAACAGGAAGGTTCCGTTATACCGGTCTTGATAAGGGGGTGTCTTCTCCCGGTCATCGATCCGAAGGGTTATCCGGCAGTCTCCCTTGTTTTCCGGCGGATTGAAAATATCCATGGCCAGGGCGTTGAACCGCAACCAGCTCTCGGGGTAGTCTTTGAAGGTCACTCCGGGGTAGGCGGTTGGATACATGTCCAGCTTCAGGCAGGACTTTCCATTGGAAGCATATTGGGTGGACAGGGAGTACAAGGTCCGACATTTCCAGACCAACCGATCCAGGTCTGCATCTGCTTCAAAGTCATTGATGACATAATCTTCCCGCCCGTGCCCGGTGCAGGAGATCAGGAAAGCCCCTGCCCATAGAACGAGGAGAGCGAAAAAACCGAGCTTTTTCATTGGCCGTCCCTCTCTATGGGTAGAAAATGGTAAACAACGATTTCCGGCGGACAGAACAAACGAAGGGGCAGATGGCTCCAGCCTATGCCCCGGCTGACATACATCTGCTTTTTGCCTTGTTTGAACAGGCCTGCATTATACCATCTGTTTTTCTCATACCCCAGAATTCTCCAAACCAAAGCCGGCAACGGAATCTGTCCGCCGTGGGTGTCCCCGGCCATCATGAATGTTTCTCGATGATCATCCAGGAGGTTGAATCGCATGGGATTGTGGCTGAGCACGATCAAACCCTCCTCTTGCGGAATGGCCGAAAGATGTTTTTGAATGATCTCATCGTCCTGATCCCCCTCGGACATGCCGTAGAGGTAAAAACCGGTTTTGCCTGACTGAATCCGCATCATGGTATTGTTGAGCATGTGCACCGAGTGGGCTTGGGTGGGATTTTTGCTGCCCTTTTCATGGCAGAAAAGGCAAGCCACCCGGGACC
>VMSV01000268.1 GCA_013791935.1 Desulfobacteraceae bacterium
AGATGCAGAACTCCGTGGACAGTTACAATATAGAGGGCCCAGACCTGGCCGATCATGCAAACCATCTGGAGCCAAACCACCCGGGTTCGCAGGGCTTCTTTCAGGGTCCATGGGGTCTTGGTCTGGTAAACCCCCTTGGCTTTGGCTTTCACCCCTGTCTTGGGTGCGGCATCGGGATCAATACCGTCCGGGAACTGACCGATGCTCTGGGGGGTATTTTTGATGAAAAACGTGAGGATGAAACCCACAGCGCACAATCCTGCCCCCACCAGCCATCCCACCTGCCAACCGCCGGTTTTAGCCATGATGAAGGTGTAAAAAGGCGCAGCCACGGTTCCCGCAATGGCGGCACTGGTCATGACGATGCCGGTGGCCATGGCTCTTTTGGTATTAAACCAGAAATTCACCGTGGTCTGAATAGGAAGCAGCCCACCCAGGGAAAAAGCAGCCGGCATCATGAAACCCCAAATGAGGGTCCAGTGCCAAAGCTTGCTGGTGACCGTTCCAAGGAGGGTCAAGGCCAGAGCGCCCGCCAGAAGACCCATCCCCAGGGTTTTTTTGGCACCCAGTTTTCCAATGCTCACGGCGGCAAGGGGCGCCATGAATCCCACCACTAGCCCACGAATGGTATGGCCCAGGGATGCTTCCCCCCGGCCCCAGCCCTGGGCTTTCAGCATGGCCGGGAAAATCACCGTAAATCCGTAAAAAACAAACCCCATCACGATGGCGTAAAGCAGAAAAAGAAATACCACATTGATCCATCCGTAAAATTTCACTTCCTGGTGCGTTCCGTCTGTCATGTTTTTCTCCTCGTGAATATGAACTTCGTTAAAAAAATGGTTTTGAATTTTTATGGCAGGCAGATCATTTGATTCTATAATCGGGAAACTGCTGGGGCTCTATTGCCCGTGCGAGTAAAGCTTCTTGACGCCAACATAATTTAAGAAATAATCAAAGGCAATAGTTAAATAATCCGGATTCACCTTTTTCAGATAAGCGTATTCCGTACCCTTGGTCATCAGGACTTATCCATCTGAAAAAATCAAATCCCGCATGGAAGCTTCATCCAAGGGCGCGAAAGCCGGTTCGGCGGCCTGAATCACAGCTTCCACCATCTGGTTTTTCACCTGTTTGAGGGCCATAACCTTTTCTTCGATGGAACCCCTTGTGATAAACCGATACACGGTGACGGGTTGTTTTTGGCCTATCCTGTGACATCGGTCGATGGCCTGGTTTTCAACCGCTGGATTCCACCAGGGATCCAGGAGAAAAACATAATCGGCTTCATGGAGATTCAGGCCGGTTCCTCCTGTTTTAAGGGAAATGAAAAAGGCGGACGCCCCTTTGAAGGATTGAAACTTTTGAACCACGACGGCCCTGTCCCGGGTTTGTCCGTCCAGGTAAAAAGTTTTTAATCCGGTTTGATGAAACGCATTTTCCACCAGCTTCAGGTGGCCGGTGAACTGGGAAAAAACAAGAATCTTATGCCCTTCGGCCAGAATACTTTCCGCCAGGTGACATACGGCTTCGGTCTTACCGCTTTCATTCCCTTCTTTGCTCGTTTTCAATACAAGTTCCGGATGGCAGGCGATTTGCCGAAGTTTGGTCAGGAGCCTTAATATCTCCACAGGCTTTCGACCCTGCCCGGTGCTGATATCCTCCCTGGCCTCTTCCAGGGCCTTATGATAGGCTGTTTTCTGGTCGTTCGTAAAATCGCAGAAGATCGTGACTTCGGTTTTCGGGGGGAGCTCTTTTAATACGTCTTTTTTCAATCGCCTTAAAATATAGGGCCGGGTTTTGGTGTGGAGTTCGGCCAGGGCTGATTTTCCCGTCCCGTATTTGGTTTTAAATTTTTGCAGGCCGTATAAAAACCCCGGCATGAGAAAATCAAACAGGCTCCACAGATCCGTTGGCGAATTCTCCACCGGCGTTCCGGTGATGACCAGGCGCTTTTCGCAGGCGATGGCCTTGATAGCCCTGGCAACCTCTGCCCGGGGATTTTTAATGGCCTGGGCTTCATCCAGAATGATATACCCCCAGGTCTGGCTTTGAAAAAAATCCGTCTCGGTTCTCACCAGGCCATAGGAAGTAAGAACCAGATCCCGGGATTGTAAAAATTCCTTAGCCCTGGAACGCTCCGGCCCGGCATAGATATAGCAGGATAGGGACGGAGTGAATTTTTTAACTTCCAGTTCCCAGTTGAACATGAGGGTTTTGGGTACAATGAGAAGCACCGGACCGGACAACCTGTTTTCCGTTTTGAGACTTTGGAGGAGACAAAGAATCTGAAGGGTTTTTCCAAGGCCCATGTCATCAGCAAGAATACCGTTTAAGCCCAGATGATTCAAGGTCTTCAGCCAGTTGAACCCCAGAGTCTGATAGGGCCTTAAAACATCTGCAAGGGTTTCGGGAACCGCATATTCCTGAATCCCGTCAAAATCTCGGGCAAAAGTTTGCAGGGCTCCATAGGAGGGGTCTGTTTCCACCCCTTTGATTTTCCGGAGCTTTTCACCGACCCATGAAAAATCCCTTCGGTTGAATCGAAGCCCTCCACGGGTAAAGGTTCCGTTCAGGGATAAACCGGCCAGCAGGGAACGTATCTCGTCTGAAATCAGTCCACAAGATCCGTCCGCTTTTTCATAAAAGAGCCGATGGTTCCGGAAAGCCGCAAACAGGGCCTCGGGGTTTTCCACAGAACCATGGGAAGTTTCCCGGGCTTTTAAATGGATGTGATCCTTGTCGGCGGAAACTTTCCACCCCAGTTCGGCTCCATGGGTGAGGTTTCGATGGTTCACCATCACATGAAACCCGGCCTTTTCCAGAACCGGCAGAACCGATGAAAGAGACCTGGAGGAAAGGAACCAGTTATACTCCTCCTTGGGTCGTACAAAAAAGCCATAGGCCAAGAGCCTTTCCCTAAACTCGCTCTCTTTCTTGGAATCCCGAATAATCCTGGCATCGGTGGCGGCCTCATAAAGCATCTGCCGGGTATCCGTATCTTTTACTGCCATCCTGCCATAGAAAAAAATGAGCTTTGCTTTTGTAAGGGATTCCTTGAAATCCAGAACTGGCATGCCATCGTCATGGGAAGTATATTTTTCTTCTTTCTGCTTGCCGGAAAGGATGCCGACCTTTCCCGGAATCATGGAATACTCCATTAACAGGGATTCCCGCCGGCTTTCGGTGAGCTTTTCACGGATGGGAATGGCCGCAAGAAAAGAATGGGTGATATTTTCCTTCAGTTGAACAATACGATTACCCGAGACCACCGTCACCGGAATGGGAGCGACAATGTAATCTTTTTCAGAAAAGCTCTGCCCCGCCAGTAGAAGGTCGAATCGATCCCCCTCAATGGAGAGTTCGGGAAGAATGTTTCTAAAGATTCGAAAATCTGTGACGCGCCCATCCCCGTGAACCAGGATTTGCTTTTGCCGGCAATCTGTGATGAACGCATGGAGCAAATCCGTCTGAATTCTCAGGCAGGTATATTCGGACTGGCTGGAATGAAACCGGGCCTCAAGCTTCCTCAACCCCATCTCGCTGTCCAGGGCGATTTTGAGAAGGGTTTTATCCGCAGCAATGGATGCAATCCGGGCAAGATCCTTAACATAATAGATTTTGGCGGGGTTTTCCAAAGCCCATTGCTTCCCGGCCCTGACGGCTTGCGATAAACGCACGGTGAATTGCCGATTCTTCTTGGACAAGTCGGGATCATAGACAAAAAGAATTTTATTCATGGATGAACATACCCGTAATCAATAAGTTTAATCCAAGACAAGCCAGCGAAGGGCGTTTGAATGCCCTTTGAATTACTTTCCCTGCTCTTGAATTCTGTGATACACATGCACCATCCACACCACGGCAAGGATGGGCACAAACAGGTTCAACACCGGGGCAAGAGAAATAAGGGTGATGGCAAACCCTCCGCCGTAGACCATCCGTGGATGTTTTCTTGCAAGTTCCCCGGCTTCATCCTTTCCAAGGTGATATCCTGCAACGCCTTCAAAAAATTCCCTGCCCAAAAGATAGCTGTTGAGAACAATGGAAATGGCAAACCCGATGCCGATGAAATAGAAAGGCATGGCCAGCAGGTTGAGAAACAGGGCTTTTAGGGTAAACCGGATATCGTGTGCAAGATCCGCCCAGAAGGTAGGCCCTTGTTTTTGCAAAGCTCCGGGATAATAGGTTCTTTCCACTTTCTGAATCACGGTTTCCTGGAAGATGCCGCCGATGAGAACGGTAAACACCGGGAGCATGAACCATCCGCCGATGCCGGTAGCAATTCCCGTGACCCAGTTAAAAACCGTATCCAGCCAGCCGGTTTTGAAATGAACCAGGGTTGCTGTCAACCCGGTGATGACTGCCACAAGCCCCGCCACCACCAAAACAGCCAGAAGTCCGGAGAGAATCATCAGGCCGGACAGCTTTGCTCTGGAAATGGTTTTAAGCGTGAGAAGGATTGGATACATAGGGATATGATCTATAGCACAATTCATAACTTTTCGGCAAATACCAAACCCGGAGCAGGGCAACCGCATTTAGAAAATGATTGGCAATCCGGGGATTTTGGGGGTTTGCGTGCAAGCAAGCCGCTCTATGGATGCCCCGTTTGCAAATCTTATGAACTCGCCACCAAGGATGCCTA
>VMSV01000016.1 GCA_013791935.1 Desulfobacteraceae bacterium
GAAAATCCTCATTTGGAATGGAATCCCCCGGGCCACGGGGACCTATACATGGCCTTCAGCGAGTCCGGCCTGCTGGATGACCTGATTCAGCAAGGAATCCGGTATGCCTTTGTTTCCAATTGTGACAACCTGGGGGCCGGCATGGATGAATCCTTGCTGGGGTATTTCGCCAGCCACGAACTTCCCTTCATGATGGAAGTGTCCACGCGAACCCCTGCGGACATGAAAGGCGGGCATCTTGCCCGGCATAAGGAAGGCTATCTGCTGTTGCGGGAATCGGCCCAGTGTCACAAGAAGGAGATGGAGGCCTTCAGCAACATCGCCTCCTACTCTTTATTCAACACCAACAATCTCTGGCTCAATCTCCCGGCCTTAAAAGAGAACATCAACACCCATGGCTTGATCAAACTACCCATGATCCTTAATGTCAAGACCCTGGATCCCAGGGACCATAACAGTCCCCCCGTGTACCAGATTGAATCGGCCATGGGATCAGCCATTTCACTTTTCAAGGGTGCGGCAGTGGTGAAAGTTCCTCGCACACGATTTTTTCCGGTAAAGAAATGCAACGACCTTCTGGCCATAAGATCCGACCGTTATCTCTTGAGCGAGGATCAAAAACTGGTATTAAATCCCCGGTGTATCTCGGATGAAATCAAAATTCACCTGGACCCGGATTTTTATGAAACGATTGAAGGGTTTGATGATCGGTTCAAAGGGGGGGTGCCGTCCCTGGTGGATTGCACGTCCCTTTCCATTCGGGGAGATGTTCTGTTTGAAAAGGATGTCACCTTGAAGGGTCAGGTCAACATTGTCAACCGGCATTCCGACCAAAAAGTCGTTAAAGCCGGTTCCGTAATAAGCGGGGAATTGATTCTTTAAAGGGACCGTGTTGGAAGAGTTGCTTGATAAGACTGCCGCATTGAAAAACACAAGGCAAGTTTCTAATCATTATCGCCGATAATATTGGCATATCTGAGGACCTGCCTCACATAGTTTTGGGTTTCCTGAAAGGGAGGAATCCCTTCATGTTCTTCCACCCGCGTGGGACCGGCGTTGTATGCCGCCAGGGCCAAGGCGATTTTCCCCCCGAACCGGTCCAGCAAAGTCCTAAGGTATTTGCTGCCCCCCATGATGTTCTGCCAGGGGTCAAAAGGATCGTTGATGGCCAGATCATTGAGGTTTTCCGGCATGATCTGCATCAACCCCATGGCGCCTTTTCTTGAAACCGCCTTTTTGTTAAAA
This sequence comes from Desulfobacteraceae bacterium, assembly GCA_013791935.1. Taxonomy (GTDB): domain Bacteria; phylum Desulfobacterota; class Desulfobacteria; order Desulfobacterales; family UBA5616; genus VMSV01. Next base: position 1,246 of record VMSV01000016.1, read on the forward strand.
TTGGACTCCACTTTGATCATGGCCTTGATCAGGGAAAAATCCAGATCGTTTTCCTCGGAAGCCATGGTGATATAATCATCAAAGTTATTCGGAAGACGGGCCGGGGCGGGTGCTGCCGGGCGGCCTTTAATATACAGCCGGTATTGCGGCGACGTGGGCGTGTTGGTGAAATGGCGCACGCCGTCTTTGCTGACATAGCAATAAATGTCCGCATGAAGGTCTGAACAAAAACCGCACAGAATCAGGGCAATCCCCAGGAAAATCTTAAAACTTTTCATTTGAAAGCTTCCTTTTGGCAGAAAGTGCATCCGATCTATAGTATCGGCCTGAACCCGCGTCAAGTTAAGCAAAAAATCCAATTTAATGTGGAATGAGCTTCAATGAATTGGCTGATTCGGTCGTTAGGGTCATCAATTCGGGCCATATCTCTGGGTTGAACAACCACGTCATTTAATTCATTCCTATGAAAATCAATTGAAGCTTTTTCGCAGCTCTTTTTTATTCATCTTGCCCACGCTGGTTTTGGCGATTTGATCCGATAGAATGATCCTGTCGGGAATACCGTATTTGGGAACCAGGCCGTCATCAACATGTTTCTGATAGAATTTTTTCAAGTCTTCCGAGGTAACCGAATCCTTAAATGCTTCTTTCAACACTACAATGGCCAGGGGCCGCTCCCCCCATCTTTCATCGGGAACGCCGATCACCGCAGCCTCGCTCACGGCTTCATGGCGGCTGATGATATCTTCCAACAGCAGGGAACTCACCCATTCCCCGCCGGTTTTAATCACATCCTTCAGACGATCCGAAATCTGAAGATACCCTTCTGCGTCGATAAAACCGATATCCCCGGTGTGAAGCCAGCCGTCTTTCCACAATTCTTCGCTCTTTTCAGGGTCTTTAAAATACCCCTGGGTGAGCCAGGGAGAGCGAACCACAACCTCCCCCGTGGTTTTGCCGTCATGGGCCAGGGGTTTTCCTTGGGGGTCCACAATTTCAAGTTGAACCAAGGGCGCAGGTATCCCTGTTTTGCAGAAGATGTCCAACTGTCGGCTGGTCTCCCAGTCCAGCATGTGGGGTTTTAAAACAACGCTTGCCAGCAGGGGGCAGGTTTCGGACATGCCGTAGCCCGAGGTGATTTGAATCCCCAGGTCCGTGGCTGCGGTGGCCAATCCCTTGGGAAGTGCGGAGCCGCCGATGATGACTTTCCAGTTGGAAAAATCCAGGGTCCGGGTGGCCGGATTGGTCACGATCATGTGCAGAATCGTGGGAACACAGTGGGAAAAAGTCACTTTTTCCTTAACGATGAGTTTGGCCAGCAGTTCCGGATCATAGCGCCCCGGATAGACCTGCTTTGCCCCGAGCATGGTGCAGATATAGGGAAATCCCCAGGCATGCACATGAAACATGGGGGTAATGGGCATGTAAACATCCAGGGAGTTGAGGTTGATGTGGGATTTATAGGCACAATCCATGGCGATCACCCCGAAGGTATGAAGAACCAGCTGGCGATGGCTGAAATAAACTCCCTTGGGAAGACCGGTGGTTCCCGTGGTATAAAAGGTGGTAGCCATGGTGTTCTCATCAAAATCGGGAAAATCATAAAGGCTTTCACTCTGGCTTAAAAGGGTTTCATATTCTCCCGCAAAATCCAAACCCGATGGTTGGATGGAATCCTCATCCGTGAGAAGCACATATTTTTTCACGGTGGTGAGTTCGTCTTTCACCGGGGCCAGGAGCGGAACGAAATCCGAATTCACCAGAACCACCATATCTTCGGCATGGTTCATGGTATACACCAGCTGATCCGGGGACAATCGAATATTCACCGTATGCAGAACCGCCCCCATCATGGGGATGGCAAAGAGGCATTCAAGGTATCGGTGGCTGTCCCAGTCCAACACCGCAACCGTATCCCCCGGCTCCACCCCGATGGACTTCAAGGCATTGGCCAGTTGATGGATGCGCCGGTTTAAATCCCGGTAGGTATACCTGGAGATATCCCGGTAGACAATTTCCGTATCCGGAGCATAGACCAGAGGCATATGGAGAATGTTTTTCAGCAACAAGGGGTAGGAATAGGCAGATGGGGTTCTGGGAATCAATCGGGTGGCCATGGCGTCTCCTTTTCTATTTAAATAAAGGATATAATAAGAAATAAACAGGTTGCACATTCAGAGGTTTTAGGGAATATGCCATATCCAGGGGGGCAGGACAACATCTTTTTACAGTTTTTCTTCAGACCAATTGACAACTAATTATCAATAATATAAATAAAGTACACAATTTTTTTCATCACCATCCTTGTGAAATACGTCTGCCGGTCTTTAACCCGAGAAGTTTACGGATGCATATAACACTTTAATCCAATGAGAAAAAGGAGAGGCTTTATGAAGAAAAAATATCATTTGAAAACCTCTTGCCCGCAATGCGGGTGCAGCTTTTTGTCGGTTTTGACCCCGGAAGAAATCAAGGAAAAATACGGCGACATGCCGAATGTTGAAATGGAATGTTCGGAGTGCATGAACCAGTACCATGCGGAGATGAAAACCGTCTGCCCGGAATGGGACCAGGAGTGCAGACTGGGAACGGCATAATTTTATACCAGAATGATTGTTGAATCAAAATAGCCTGTGTGATGACACAGAAAGGACAAGGTTTACCCATGACTTATGATTTTAATGCAGATGAAGTTTTTCAGATGGCGGAAGAGCTGGAAAGAAACGGAGCGGACTTTTATAGAACCGCCGCAACAAAAGTTTCCGATCCCAAGCAAAAGGATCTCCTGAATCGCTTGGCGGAAATGGAAGTCGATCACGAAAAACGCTTTTCTGAATTAAGAAAATCCCTTTCCGGCAAAGAAAAAGCCCAGACCATCTTTGACCCCGATGATGATTCCGCCGGTTATCTCAAAGCCCTGGCGGACACCCGGGTCTTTTTTAAAAAGGAGCTGGATTTCTCGTCCATGAAACAAATCCTCAAGGGCGCCATTGAGGCGGAAAAGGATTCGATCGTTTTCTACCTGGGAATGAAAAAAGTGGTTCCGGACGATCTGGGCAATCCCCGAATTGAAAGCATCATCGAAGAGGAAATGGGACATATCCGGCTTTTAAGCAAGGAACTTCTTGCCGTAAAATAGGAAGCCCTGTTGGAAATTCCAAGGAGCCGCGGGGTTGGCCGCGGCTCTGTCACAACTCAATTTTGCCCCCCTGAAAGAGCTCTTCAATCCCCTCATATTTCACCAGCCGAATCTCCTTTCCGCTCACTTCAATCAGGCCTTGGTCAGACATTTTGGCAAAAATTCTGGAAAGCGTCTCCGGAATGGTGCCCAAAAAACTGGCAAGGGAGCCCTTTGAGATATTCAGCTTCACCCTCTCCTTGTTTTGCTGTTCCTCGGACAGGTAGAGAAGATACCCCGCCAGCCTGGCCGGTACTTCTTTCAAAGCCAGGCTTTCGATCTGATTGGTAAACTGTTTAAGCCGCATGGACAAAACCGCCAGCATGTTCATGGCAAGGGATGGATTTTTTGTGATCCGCTCCACAAAAGCTTCCCTTGGAAAGAACAGCAGGCTGCTTTTGGCCAGGGCCATGGCATTGGCCGGAAAGGCCTGGCCCGCAAACACGGCCACCTCACCAAAGGGCTCACCGGGTCCCAAAACATGGAGGATCTGCTCTTTCCCTCCGAAGGAGGCCTTGAAAACCTTTATCATGCCTTCTGCGATCACGTAAAACCCGTTTCCCGGATCGCCTTCCAGAAAAATCATTTCCCCTTTTTCAAATGGTCTCCTGACGGCAATGCGTTTGAAATCCTGAAGGTCGGAATCTTCCAGCCCACTGAAACAGGGGATTTTTTTCAGGATCAAACCCGTTCTGTCCATGACCGGCAGTGCTGTTGGCCCCAATATCGTCACCATGGGATACCCCAATTTTGTTTTAAATATTTTTTGTTTTCTTGACCTAAGTCAAGGCGAAGGAATGAAATAAAAGTTATTAAACAGTCAAACATCAAGCAAAACCGAAGCGTAACGTTTTTAAATTCGTATCATATTTTAACACGCACGAAAACTTAAAAGGAGGAAAGACATGTTTTGTAATCAATGTGAACAGACCGTTAAAGGACAGGGTTGCACCAAAATAGGCGTCTGCGGAAAACAGGGAGATGTTGCAGCCCTTCAGGATCTTCTGCTTTATGCGGTAAAAGGACTGGCCGTAACCGCTAAAGAAGCCCGGAAAGCCGGGATCAAGGAGGATTCCATCAATGCCTTTATCAGCAAGGCGGTGTTTTCCACCCTGACCAATGTGAACTTTGACCCGGACCGGTTTGCGGCCCTGATTAAAAATTGCGTGGTCCTCCGGGAAGAGCTGAAAGGGAAATTATCCAAAGCCGGGGTTTCAGCAATGGCTTTTTCACAGGGACCGGCAGCATTTGTTCCTGCCGCAACCTTGCCGGAACTGGTGGCCCAGGGGGAGAAGATGGCCATCAACCCTGAAACCGCAGGCAATGCAGACATCCTTTCCCTCCAACAACTTCTGACCTACGGGTTGAAAGGCCTGGCCGCCTATGCCGACCATGCCCTGATCCTGGGCCAAAAGGATGATGCGGTGTTTGAATTCATTCAGGACGGACTTTGCGCCACCCTGGACAATTCCCTGGGGGTGCAGGACCTGGTGGGATGGGTCTTGAAATGCGGAGAAGTCAACCTCACGGCCATGGCCCTGTTGGATGCGGGCAACACCGGAACCTACGGACACCCCGTGCCCACAAAAGTTCCCCTGTTTCCGAAAAAGGGAAAGGCCCTTCTGGTGTCCGGTCATGATCTGAAGGATTTGGCCGCCATTCTCAAGCAAACCGAGGGCAAGGGCATCCAGGTTTACACCCACGGGGAAATGCTGCCCACCCATGGGTATCCGGAACTGAAAAAATACGCACATTTTTGCGGGCATTACGGTACGGCATGGCAAAACCAGGCCAAGGAATTTGATGAATTTCCGGGGGCCATTGTCATGACCACCAACTGTATTCAAAAACCCGGAGAAACGTATAAGGATCACATCTTCACCACAGGATTGGTGGGATGGCCAGGTGTGCGGCATCTCAGCAACGGAGATTTCTCCCCGGCCATTCAAAAGGCTTTGGAACTTCCGGGCTTTGCCGAAGATGGCCATGGAAAATCCGTCATGGTGGGGTTTGCCAGAAATGCGGTCATGGGGGTAGCTGGAACGGTCATTGAGGCTGTGAAGAACAAATCCATCCGGCATTTCTTCCTGGTGGGGGGATGCGACGGGGCCAAACCCGGAAGAAGCTATTACACGGAATTTGTGGAAAAAGTGCCCAAGGACTGTGTGGTGATGACCCTGGCCTGCAGAAAATTCAGGTTCTTTGACCAGGATCTCGGGGATATCGGAGGAATTCCAAGGCTTCTGGATATCGGGCAGTGCAACGACGCCTATTCCGCCATTCAAATTGCCGTGGCCCTGGCCAATGCCTTTGAGTGCGGTGTGAATGACCTGCCACTGTCCATGATCCTTTCCTGGTACGAGCAAAAGGCCGTGGTCATTCTGCTGAGCCTTTTGCACCTGGGCATCAAAAACATTCGGCTCGGGCCAAGCCTTCCGGCTTTTATTTCCCCCAATGTTCTGAATGTGCTGGTGGAAAACTTCAACATCATGGCCATTAAAACACCGGATGAGGATTTGAAAGCCATCCTTGGATAAAAGTGAAACGGTATTACTTTAAGGAAGAAAATAAACCGGCAATTAAATTGGCCGCATCCATAATTCCCTCCCCATTGACGGGGGAGGGTGGAGGTAAAGAAAATGACCAATCATTGCCAGGTGAATATATACATTCGGAGGTGAATCATGAAATGCCCGGGACAGGATATGCAATATTGGAAACCAGGATCGATTTTTGAGGCCAAATGCCCCAAATGCGGAAATGAGGTGGAATTTTTCAAGGACGACCCCACCCGGACCTGCAAGGCCTGTGGCCATCGTTTCATGAATCCCAATATGGATTTCGGGTGTGCGGCCTACTGCCCTTTTGCAGAACAGTGCGTGGGCAATTTGCCTCCGGAGTTGATGGCCCAGAAGCAGGATCTCATCAAGGACCGGGTGGCCATTGAAATGAAACGCTATTTCAAGCAGGATTTCAAGCGGATCGGCCATGCCACCCGGGTGGCCCGCCATGCCGA
>VMSV01000183.1 GCA_013791935.1 Desulfobacteraceae bacterium
GCCCATGCCGTCATTAAACTCACTTGCCGATCGGTTTATCAACTACCTCCTGGTGGAAAAGGGCCTTGCGGCCAACACCATCGAATCCTACAGCCATGATCTTGCCCGGTATTTTGATTTTCTTTCTGAAAACGGCATCCAGGACATTCACAGCACGGACACCACCACCCTCCTGAGCCATCTGATTCATTTAAGGAAAGCCGGAATGGAAGTAAGATCCAGGGCAAGACATCTGGTGACGTTGAGGGGCTTTTATCATTTCCTGGTGGATGAAAAAATCATCTCCCATGACCCGGCCCGACTGATTGATCTGCCGAAGGGAATTCTCAAGTTGCCGGATGTCCTGTCTGTTGCAGAGGTTCAGAAACTTTTGGATGCCCCGGATGATGAGAGCCCTTTGGGCCGAAGGAATGGCGCCATGTTGGAAATGCTTTATGCTGCAGGCTTGAGGGTTTCTGAGCTGATCCATGTGGGGCTCCATGATGTGAACCTTGAAATGGGCTTTGTGCGGGTCTTTGGCAAAGGATCCAAGGAGCGCATTGTGCCCATCGGAAGTCATGCCAAATCCAGAGTGGGAGATTATCTCCTGAATGCAAGGCCTTTATTGCTCAAGGGGAAGATCAGCCCTTTTCTGTTTGTGGCCAGGGCCGGAAAGCCCATGACTCGCCAGGGATTCTGGAAACTCACCAAGCAATACGGCCTTCAGGCAGGCCTCACAAAAACCATCACGCCCCATACCTTGAGGCATTCTTTTGCCACCCACCTTCTGGAGGGGGGTGCGGACTTAAGGTCCGTTCAGATCATGCTAGGACATGTGGACATTGCCACGACCCAGATTTACACCCATGTGGTTCGGGATCATCTCATTCAAACCCATCAGAAGTACCACCCACGGGGGTGATTTTTTCACTTTTTTGCAGATAAAAACTCCTGATACCGGTACATATTCATGGCTGACCGGGCCGCAAGATCCAGGCTGGGAAAGGCTGGGATGCCCGCCTCCTGGATTCGGGTTCTCAACTCGCCCATGATCCCATCCCTTTGCCGGTTCTCATCCCGTTCCACCACAAAATAAAATGGTTTTCGAATGGATTTTACTCCTTCAGTAATAATCCTGCTGAGCATATCCAATCCCCCTGTGCCCTGAATTGGCCAACCGGCCGGTGACCGGGCCGGGTTTGAAACATTTCCCCCCAGGCCAGACCACCATCCGGGCAGTAAATCCCCATGCAGTTGGGTCCCACCACTCGGATGTTGTTCTCTTTGGCGATTTGAATGATGCGGTCTTCGATTCGGGCATGTTCCGAACGTCCGGTTTCACTGAACCCGGAGGTATAAAGATGAACGAATTTGACTTTTTTAGCCGCACAATCCTTCATGAATTGAATGTGCCTTGACATCTGTGCTGTTTTTTTTTAAAACAACCCTACTTTTGCCTATTATTATATATTTGATTTTATTTAATATATACAACAGACTGTGGTTGGAAAATAAATCATGCGAAACCAAGGCGCCGGGGACAGGGAGATTGGCTGGTGGAACGGGAAATCAATCCCGGAAACAGGGGAGGACGCGATTCATAAAGCTATTCTGCAGGTGACCTCCCCGATTTTTCTCGTGGATGATATGGAAGGCCGTTATGCTGTTTCCCGGGAAGGATCAGCCTCCATCCATTCCATGAAAAACCAGACAACTGGAGACTACCGGCTCTTGGCCTATGTACCACCCCTTCACCCAAAAGATCTGGGTGAGAAACGATTCAAGCTAACCCATGGCCTGAAATACCCCTATGTTTGCGGTGCCATGGCCAACGGGATCACTTCCGTGGACATGGTGGAAAAGGCCGGGAAAGCCGGAATGGTGGGTTTCTTCGGGGCCGGGGGTTTGTCTCTAACCAAAATCGAAGAAGCGGTTCATGACCTGAAAAACCGGATGGGAGAGCTTCCCTTTGGATTCAATTTGATTCACAGCCCCGGTGACCCTGCCCATGAAGCCGCGGTGGTGAATCTCTATCTTAATAACGACATCAACCTCATCAGTGCTTCGGCGTATTTGAACCTCACCCTGCCCCTGGTTTATTACCGGGTAAAGGGAATCCATCAGGATTCACAAGGAAACATTCTTTGCCCCCACAAAGTCATTGCCAAAATATCCAGGGTTGAGGTGGCTGCAAAATTCCTTTCTCCCCCCCCGGAAAAGATGCTGGCCCAGTTGGTGAAGGACCGTTACCTTACAGAGCAGGAAGCGAATCTGGCGAAATACATCCCCGTGGCCGAAGATATGACAGCTGAAGCGGATTCCGGAGGCCATACGGATAACCGCCCGGCCATGGCCCTGCTTCCCACCATCATGGAATTAAGAGATGAGCTTGCCGAGCAATTTAAATATCAACGGGTTCCCTGTGTCGGACTGGGGGGCGGGATTTCAACGCCTTCTGCAGCAGCCGCGGCTTTTGCCATGGGTGCGGCATACATTCTCACGGGATCAGTGAATCAGTCCTGTATTGAAGCCGGAACTTCGACAATCGTAAGAAAAATGCTGTTGGAGGCCGGTCAGGCGGATGTTGCCATGGCTCCGGCAGCCGATATGTTTGAAATGGGGGCCAAGGTCCAAGTGCTGAAACGGGGAACCATGTTTCCCCTTCGCGCTTCAAAATTGTATGATCTTTATAACCGGTACGGGCAATATGAAGACATCCCCCTTTCCCAGAGGGAATCCCTGGAAAAGGATTTCTTCAAATGCGGATTCCATGAGGAATGGGAAAATACAAAACGCTATTTTGAAACAATGGATCCCAGACAGATCGAACGGGGAGAAAAAGACCCCAAACATAAAATGGCCCTGGTGTTCCGGTCTTACCTGGGTCAATCCTCCCTATGGGCAAAACACGGGGACCCTGCAAGACAAATGGATTTTCAGATCTGGTGCGGACCGTCCATGGGAGCCTTTAATCAGTGGGTTAAAGGAAGCTTTCTTGATGGAATTGAAAACCGAAAAACCGTAACAGTGGCCAAAAACCTGTTGATGGGTGCCTCTGTAGTACTGAGGTTGAGTATGTTGAAAAACCAAGACATTGTTTTGCCTGGCAAGGTGGGAAGATTTCTACCGATGATCGAAGATGAATTGAATACCCTTGTTCCAGATCTTTAGGCGAATTCAAGCTTTGCTGAACAGGATGCTTTTTGGAATGTTTTTCATGGATTCAACCGGGATTTAAATTCATTAATAATTGAATTGATAAATAATATTTTTGCGCTTGTCACCACAGACCTTCCGTTTGTTCCTGCGCCGAAACCAGGATTGACAGAAGCGGGGAGTTGCGGTTGGCTTGCCCCGTTCAAAGGATTTCCCTCCCCTCTGGTTAAATCCAGACAAAAAAAAGGCTGTTTTTCCGATTCCTGAATAAAAAAATAAGCTTGTTGATTTAACCCGCCAAAAATTACAAGACCAAGCTCCCCCGGGCTTGATCCTTCATTTCCAAACATTTCGCCCCCCGGGTCATGACCTGAAAACAAATTTCTTTCCTTGATCCATTCCCCGAAAGCTTTTAAAATAATTTTGGATTCCGGAATGGATAAGCTGAGGTTTCCCACCAGGTGTCCTCCCAGAAAAACCATAAAAGCTTCGCTTAGAGAATATTGCCGGGCATATCCGGACTGTTTGCCTCCCAGGGGATCAGGAGGCAGAAATTCCCTGGACCATCGCTTCCACCTGGCAAGATTGATGCCCAGTTTTTCCGAAAGGTCCCTGCTGATAAAATATTGGATCATGATACCTCCTAGTTGGGATATTGTTATACAGATATGATAACCCTCATATCACGGCAAAGCACCCCTGCTCAAGCCCCATTTTTAAGAAAAACAGGCCTGGAAAAGAAATCTTAATAGGTTGTTATATGAATAGAATAACGTCAAGTTTTTTCCCACAATGCTTGAAAAATGTCAAAAGATCCATTATAAGATTGCGCTATACTTGGCCATGGGTGTCGACGACTTCATAATACTCCGGCATACATCGGTCGAGCGAAAACCCGGGTCGGGGTTTTATGGCACTATCCAAGAAACAAAGGATGATAAATTGAACGAAAATTATAAAAATAAAACACAACAAGTGCCCATTGCGGTGGTGGGAATGGAATGCTTTTTCCCCGGATCATCGGGCTTGAAAGAATACTGGCGGCTGATTTTTAGAGGGGAAGACGGAATCACTGACATTCCCCCAACCCATTGGTCTCCTGAAGACTATTATCATGAAGACCCTAAAACGCCCGACCATGTGTACTGCAAACGGGGAGGATTTCTGGAGCCGGTTGCTTTTGACCCCTCGCGATTCGGAATTCCTCCAGCCATTCTGGAAGCCACGGACTCTTCCCAGCTTCTTGCATTAATGGCCGCAAAGACCGCTCTTGAGGATGCAGGATACGACGGCAAAATAAAATCCTTTGATAAAGCAAAGGCCAGTGTCATTTTAGGGGTCACAGGAACCCAGGAGCTGGTGATTCCCCTGAGTTCCAGGCTGGGCCATCCGGTATGGCGCAAAGCTCTTAAAGAATCCGGAATTGCGGACGACGTAATCGAGGAAGCCGTCAACCGGATTTCCGGCGCCTATGTCTCCTGGCAGGAAAATTCCTTCCCCGGCCTTCTGGGCAATGTGGTTGCCGGACGAATCAGCAACCGGCTTGGTCTTGAAGGCACAAACTGCGTAGTGGACGCCGCCTGCGGAAGCTCTCTGGGCGCAGTCCACATGGCTGTTATGGAACTTATCACCGGTCACAGCGATATGGTGGTGACCGGAGGAGTGGATACCTTAAACGACATTTTTATGCACATGTGCTTCAGCAAAACAGGAGTTCTCTCGCCCACAGGAGATGCGAAGCCGTTTTCAAAAGATGCGGACGGCACGGTCCTGGGAGAAGGTATCGGCATTGTTATCCTGAAAAGGCTTGAGGATGCTGAAAAAGATAACGACCGGATTTATGCCGTCATCAAAGCCATGGGAACCGCGAGCGATGGAAAATCCCAGAGCATCTACGCCCCCAGTGTAGAAGGTCAAATCCGGGCACTGGCCAATGCATACACCATCGCGGAGGTTTCTCCTTCCTCCGTGGAATTGATTGAAGCCCACGGAACAGGAACCCCCGTGGGAGACGGGGTTGAATTCAGTGCCCTTAAAGAATTTTTCTCAGACACACGGGAAAAGGAAACGAATGATTCCATCCCGTGCGCATTGGGTTCCGTAAAATCCATGATCGGCCATACCAAGGCTGCGGCAGGAGCGGCAGGACTCATCAAAACAATTCTTTCCCTATATAATAAGGTATTACCGCCGACTCTAAAGGCTAAGGAACCGGATCCGAATTTGGGGATTGAAACCACCCGGTTTTATTTAAGTGACCAGGCCAGACCCTGGTTTTCACGAAAGGACCACCCAAGATACGCAGGCGTGAGCGCTTTTGGATTCGGCGGAAGTAATTTCCATGCGGTTCTTGAAGAATACTCCAAAACAAAAAGCCATACCTCATGGGATGGTTCCGTGGAAATTCTGGCTTTCTCCGGAGATTCACTGGACGCTGTCATCCAATCCGTTGAGAACCTGAAAGCATCCATCTCATCGGCGAAATCCTTCAAAGATGTCTCCGGACCAGCAGAATTGTCCCGTTCAACCTTCGATCATGGCCAGGCTTTCCGGCTTCTCATGGTGATTGAACACACCCTCTGGCAGAAAGAAGGCCTGTCCGGAATCGTAAAGATTCTTGGTGACGCAGCCATGAAAGTCTCCGAAAATCCGGGTCAGCCTGAATTAGACGCTAAGTCTTCGTTTTTCGGCGGCCCGAGCAAACCCGGAAAAATAGCCTTTGTGTTTCCGGGTCAAGGGGCACAGTATGTGGGCATGGGCATGGACCTGATCTGCACCTTTCCCAAGGCCTTTGAAGTCCTGGAAACCGCCAACAGCCTTTTTACACAAGAAACCCGGTTGAGTGACTTCATCTTCCCGGTTCCAGTCGTGGACAGAAAACTCAAAAAACAACAAGAGGAGGACCTCACCAATACGGATGTGGCCCAGCCGGCCATTGGAAGCATCAGCCTGGCCATGCTGAAAATCATTCAGTCCTTTGGGTTGAAACCCGACGCCGCCTGCGGACACAGCTTCGGGGAACTGGTGGCACTGAACGCCGCAGGATGGATGGATGACCCCACCCTGATCAACCTTGCGATTCACCGGGGAAGATTGATGGCCCTGGCCGGGAAAGCCAGCGGTGATCCCGGAACCATGCTGGCCGTAAAAGCACCCCTGGATGAATTGGATGAATTGATTAAAAATTCAGATACCGGGGTAATTCTCGCCAACCGGAACAACCCCAACCAGGGGGTTTTGTCCGGACCCACGGAAGCCATTGCAAAAGCAGACAAACTTTGCAAGGAAAAGGGATTTAAAACCGTAGCCCTTTCCGTGGCTGCCGCCTTCCACAGTCATTTGATGAAGGGTGCCCAGCAACCTTTCATGGACATCGTAACCCATTCCAGACTGAAGCCCACGGATATCCAGGTCTTTGCCAATAGTACCGGGACCCCCTACCCTTCAGATTCACTGGGAGCCAAAAAAATACTGGGCGAGCAGTTGATCCGTCATGTGGATTTCGTCAACGACATTCGAAACCTTTACGCTTCAGGGATTGAAACCTTTGTGGAAGTAGGCCCCAAAACCGTTCTCTCCGGCCTCATCAAATCCATTCTGGAAGGCGAGCATTTCAATATGGTTGCCGTGGATGGTTCAGGGGGCAGGCAATCGGGCCTATCGGACCTGGCAAAGGCCATTTGCCAGCTGGCAGCATTGGGGTATCCGGTATTGGTGGGCAACTGGGAGCCAGGTTCAACCCCTCCGGCAGACCCGCAAAAGCCCAGAATGGAAATCATGATTTCCGGTACCAATTACCAAGCCTCAAAAAAAAATGCTCCGTCAAAAAGCGAAACTAAAATAAAACCCTCTGATTGCAATACGCCTTTAGAAAAAAAGGCTGTGAAGGAAAAAACGTTTGAAGCAGAAGATTTCAAAAAACCCCTGGAACCCATTGCACCAGAGGTGCTGACCCATGCATTAAGCGTGGTCCGGGAGGGCCTTAAAGCCATGCAGGTCCTTCAGCAACAGACTGCGGAAACCCATCAGAAATTTCTGGATTCCCAGACGGAAGCCAACCGGACCCTGAAGACCTTGATGGAAACCACCCGGCAATGGATGTTCCCAAACCCTGGCAAACCGAGACCTGAGGCTGCATGGGGACACGCCGGGGAACAAAACCGTTTAAAACCGGAGCGCTTTGAATCTCCTGAAACACGAATCCAAGCCGTTTCTGTTCCTTCACCTTTGCTTCCCGTCCAAAACCAAAATCTTCAGGAAAACACAACCATTATAGCTCATGAAAATGACGGCTCTCAAACCGTCTTGGGCATCACATCCGCGCTATTGAATACCGTAAGCGAATTAACCGGTTATCCCGAAGCCATGCTGGGTCTGGACATGGACATTGAATCCGACCTGGGCATTGATTCCATCAAGCGAGTGGAAATTCTCTCCACCTTGGAAGAAAAACTCCCCGGCCTTCCCCAAGTGGAGCCGGAAGTCATGGGAACCCTTAAAACCCTGAACCAGATCCTCCAGTACCTCACCAGAAAAGACCGTTCGATGGACGGCAGCCATGACATAAATTCTACGCTGGATGAAGCAGACGTTTTGTCACTAAAAGCCATCACGGAAGTCCTTGTGGAAACCGTAAGCGAATTAACCGGTTACCCTGAAGAAATGCTGGGCCTGGACATGGACATTGAATCCGACCTGGGCATTGATTCCATCAAGCGAGTGGAAATTCTCTCCACCTTGGAAGAAAAACTCCCCGGCCTTCCCCAAGTGGAGCCGGAAGTCATGGGAAC
>VMSV01000168.1 GCA_013791935.1 Desulfobacteraceae bacterium
AACATTTTCACCGATAATACTGACATGAACGAGACACTCCAAACCACACTGCCGGAGGAAAATGCCTGCATCAGTTCAGAAATGGATAAAAGGCTGCATTTAAGATCAACGTTTACCTATCCTGTCGAGTTTAAAATATTTACTCAGAGTCCGGTGTCCCTGAAAGGATATTTGAGAGATATTTCTCTGGGAGGATCCTGCCTGGAATTCGATGATCCATACAGGCGGGTCATTCTGAAAGAAGCTTTGCGTGCAACTCTGAAGCTTTCCATGTCCGTTCCGGGATTTGAGAAAATGTTCGTTCTGGCAAAAATCCAGTGGATCACAAGCGTTGAAAACACATCCATGGTAAAACTTGGAATCGAATTCAAAGACGTAACAATGGACCAAATTGATTTGATCAACAGGCTGGTGGGAATACGGAATAAAGATCATAATATGCTGTGGAATCTGTGGGAAGAGTACCAAAATCAACCGAGGGTATAATGGAAGATATTGTCAATAAATTCTGGGCCATTGGAGGCGGTAAGGGCGGCGTTGGAAAAAGCGTCGTGACCGTCATGCTGGGAACGGCTTTGGCCAAACTGGGGAAGAAAGTTGTGATTGTGGATGCCGATTTAGGAGGAAGCAATCTTCATACTCTTGTCGGGATTCGATATCCCGCTTATACCATGGTGGATTTTCTGAAAAAAAATGTCCTGTCCATGGATGAAATTCTATTGGACACACCGGTTGAGAATATGAAAATCATCTGCGGTGCTGACGACATATTAGGTGTTGCCAATCCGAAACATGTTCAGAAAGTTAAAATATTCAATCATCTTAAAAATATTGATGCGGATATCATTCTCATAGACTTAGGGGCTGGTGCGTCTTTCACCACCATCGATTTTTTTCTCTTTGCACCCAACAGAATCGTTGTTCTAACCCCCCAGGTGACGTCCCTGCAAAACGCCTATGGATTTATCAAATCCAGTTTGTATCGAGCGCTTTCCAAGGAATTCAGCAAATTCCCTGAAGTTATGGACCTGATCAATCGGGCGGGTTTTTCCACCCAGGGAGAAAAGCTGGATTCCATGGCCAAGCTACACGAAGCGGTGCGGTGCGTTGACCCGGAAGATGCTGAAAAGCTCATGAGTCTTCTCAATCATTTTAACGCTAATCTTGTTGTCAATATGATGAAGGATTCCAAGGAAAAGAATATTAGCCAAATCGTCAGGTCCGTTGCAAAAAATTATCTTGGCATTGAAATCGAAGATTTTGGTTCCATCCAATATGATAAAGTGCTTGATGCGAGCATCAACAATATGGCCGCATTTTTAAAACTGGACCAGAAAAGTCCTTCCCATTATAACTTTTATGATATCGCCTTAGCGATCATTAGAAAGCAGAAGGCCGCGGTGCTGGCAGACGACGCCCCCATGGCCTTGCCCGTTGGCGAACCCGCTATTTTAGCACAAACCCTGTAAGGTGTTGATCCTGAAAAGCATTAAGCCCAGGTGATCATATAGGGCGTTGTTTTAAGCCGCTCATCACCCCTGGGCTTCACTCTCACCGTGAATCCGAATCTGCCTGAATATTTGCAGGCCAGATTGCATTCAAAAAGATAAACCCCATTGCCTATATTCTCCCGGACAGACATGGTTTCAGTTTGGCCGGATTCCAGGTTTTCCACCAATTTTATGGGGCCATAATACAACTCAACTTCTACATCCTCCGGCAAGAGTTCCCCCAGGGTTACCTTTGAGGTGATTTTGAAACTTTCCCCGACCTTGAAGGAGCCGGAACGTTCCCTCTCGGGCATTTCCACTTTGATCTGGTTCCAGAGCAACCGATACCGCCGGACTCTTCGTGCAATGTCCGCGGCTTCCCTGGCATTTTCCGCAAGAAGTTCATCGTGCCTCATGGCTGCGGTGGCATAAAATTTTCGATCATATTCATCAATCATTTTCATGCTGCAGAAGCGACTCATGATGAGTTTCATGGAGACTTTCATCCGATTCAGCCAGAGGGGGGAGACATCTCCGCTTTTTCGATTATAGAAGGTGGGAATCACGTCATTTTCCAATACATTATATAGGGCCTGGCTTTCAATGATGTCCTGGTAGTTGGAATCCGTATAGACGTCCCCGTGACCGATGGCCCATCCGGCGGAATCGGAATAGCCTTCATACCACCAACCATCCAGAATACTGATATTGATCACACCGTTGATTGCAGCTTTCATGCCTGAAGTCCCACAGGCCTCGAAGGGTCTTCTGGGGGTATTGAGCCATGCATCAGCCCCCTGGACAAGGAACCGGGCAACATTCATATCGTAATCTTCCAGGAAGATGATCCGGTTCTTGGCCAGATGGCTTCGACTGAACTCAATGAGTCTTCGAATGATCTCTTTGCCTTCATTATCCTTTGGATGGGCCTTTCCTGAAAAGATGAACTGGACGGGCCGGTCTTCAGATCCCAGCATGGAGGAAAGACGTATAGGATCTTTCAGCAACAAATCCGCCCTCTTGTATGTGGCGAATCTCCTGGCAAACCCAATGGTGAGAACATCGTTGTCCAGAATGGTTTCAGCTTCTTCGATGGTCTTCATAGGGGCATTCTGCCTTTTGAAGCGGCTAACCATCCGGTTTCTGCAAAAATTGATGAGTCTTGCACGATTGAGTTCGTGGGCCCACCAGAGCTCTTCATCGGGGATATTCTCGATGCGATAAATATTCTGCTGAATTCGAGAGGCCATGTACCAGTCCGGCCCCAGGTAGCGATCAAACAGGATGGCGTATTCCGGAGAAATGAAGGATGAAATATGAATCCCGTTGGTAATATGGGAAATGGGAACCTCATCCGAAGGAATACCCGGCCAGACATGTGCCCACATGTGCCTTGCCGTCTTCCCGTGAAGTTCGCTTACGCCGTTTCGAAATTGAGACAAATGCATGGCAAGCACGAACATGGAAACCGGTTGCTTCAAATCAGGACCGTTGATCTGCCCGAGGGCAAGAATATCTTCCACAGGGAGATTGAAGATTTCAGTAAAGGGTTTTAGCACGGGCAGGACATGATCCGCATTAAATTCATCGTGCCCGGCTGCCACAGGGGTGTGGGTTGTAAAAACAGTAATGCGGGGAACAATCTCCATAGCTGTTTTGAAGTCCACCCCATATTTTGAGATCACCTGGGCCAGTCTTTCCAGCCCGCAGAAAGCACAGTGCCCTTCATTCATATGGCAGACTTTTGGGTAAATTCCAAGGGCTTCAAGGGCTCGCATGCCTCCGATGCCAAGAAGGACTTCCTGGGAAAGCCTTGTCTTTGCATCCCCAGCATAAAGATTTGCCGTAATATTCCTGATGAGCGGCGGGTTTTCAAATAAATTGGTGTCCAGAAGATAAAGCCTTACCCTGCCCACGTTTATCCTCCAAACATCCGCCTGGATCAATCCATCAGGGCCATCCACCCGGATTCGTAGCTCTTTTCCGGTTTGATCTAAGGCGCGGGTAATGGGAAGATGGTAATAATCCGTTTCGGGATATTCTTCCTGTTGCATGCCGTCCGGACTGAGGACTTGGCGAAAATACCCCCTTCGGAATAGCAGGCCGATGCCGGTTAAGGGGATTTCCATATCGGATGCGGATTTTAGATGATCTCCCGCAAGAATTCCAAGCCCTCCTGCAAAAAGGGGCAGGCTTTCATGAATGCCGAATTCCATGGAAAAATAGGCAATGGTTTCATTGGGCTTGAAGGGGGAATAGGGATTCTGGATTTCCCGTTGAACCCTGAAATTGAATTCTTCCTCAACCTCCTTGAGGTGGGCCAGATAACTGTTGTCCGTTGCAATCTGTTCAAGCCTTTGCTGAGGGATCTGGGTGAGGAATACAATGGGGTTTCGTCCGGATTTATCCCATGTATAGGGATCAATCCTTCTGAAAAGCTCGCTGGCGTCTCTTTTCCAGCTCCACCAGAAATTCATGCTCAGTACTTCTAAAAACTTTAAGGATTCCGGAATATTTGGAAACACTTGAAACGTTTTAAAATTGCTCATGGCATTTTCCTTTGATTAAAAAAATAATCAATGCAAACGAGTCAGCGATTTCCCGGGTTTAAAAGAGAGCGAGATTTACGTAAGATTACCATTATAGAGCGGGGCTTTCAACTATTTTTTCGGATCGTTTTTGTGAGGTTCTGTCTTCGAATACGGTTTGATTTTCGCTTAATTCTGTTGAGGGTCTGAGTTGAGCGGAAGTTTCGAATATAGAGCGGGGCCTTGTGGAATGTATTTTCTTTCTCCCAGGAGAAGTCCGTGGTCAATTATTTTCTTAACGATTTCATTGATTTTCTCTTCCTCTCTGGCATTTTCTGCTTTATCGGAAAAAAGTCCGGAAAAAGAACGCCATAGTTGAACGGAACATTTGATCATTATTTTCCTCATTTTTCCAACAAGCAACTTCGTTTTATTCGTTTCCATTCCGGTCAACGTTTGCTCCCCCCGTAAAATAAATGGCTTTCTTCGTGAAAAAAGTGATATGATTTTCTGTAAAGAGAAAAGTTCAAAATCCAGTTTTATCAGTAATAGCAATTTGAATGCCATTTCCAAAATATTAAATAATCAAATGATTTTGAGTAGTTATAAAAATAGACTTTTTGGCATCCTTGGAAAATATGAAATAGAAGCCATATTCATTAGAACTTGTTTTACACAATTTCGTGGGAGGTATTATGAATTTGACCGGCAACACCATCTTGATCACCGGAGGAACTTCAGGGCTGGGTTTCGGGTTTGCAGAACGATTTCTTCACCTGGGAAATCGAGTGATTGTCTGTGGCAAAAGGGCTTCACGAAAAAAGAGAAGCCCTTTTTGATGTCATGAATCGATGAGTTTACCAGGGATCCACCAGGGGCCGTTTTTTACCTCCGGAGCGTTTCTCCGTACGAACAGAGTCAAAAACACCGCTGATGACTTTTCGGGTATCGGCCGGATCAATGGCATCATCGAGACCAAAAGACACAGCAATGTTTATGGCTTTTCCCCGTTGATAGGCAAAGTTTACCAGCTCTTCATATTTTCGAGTTCGTTCATCCGGGTCCTCAAGGGCAGCCAGGTAATCCCTGAAGCCCAGTTTAACCTGACCCTCCAGTCCCATGGGGCCAAATTCACCAGTGGGCCAAGCCACAGTCATGGCGGGGTTTTTAAAATGCCCCCCACCCATGGTCATGGCGCCAAGGCCGTAGGCTTTTCTCAAAACCACCGTCACGATGGGCACGGTCAAATTGGCTCCTGTCACAAACATCCGTGCGGAGTGCCTCACCAGGGCTGTTTTTTCACTTTCCGGGCCCACCATAATCCCCGGTGTATCGCAGAGAAAAACAATAGGAAGGTCAAAGGCATCGCAGAGCTGCATGAATCGGGCGGCCTTGTCCGATCCGTCCGAATCGATGGCTCCGGACAAGAAGGCCGGGTTGTTGGCAATCAAGCCCATGGGTTTGCCTTGAATACGGATCAGGGCGGTGATGATCCCCTTGCCGAAATACTTCCGAAGCTCCAGGAAAGAATCTTTGTCCGCCATGATATCGATCAGTTTTCGAATGTCATACACCCGTAACCGGTTTTCAGGAATCACGTGTCTCAGGGCCCGCTGATCAAGGGCTTCCCAATGTTTAACCGGTCCCTGAAAATAGGATAAATACTGCCTGGCCACGGCAACCGCTTCTGCTTCATCTCTCACCGCCACATCCACAACCCCATTGGGAACCTGTACGGACATGGGGCCGATTTCATCCGGGTGGAAAACCCCAAGCCCCCCGCCCTCCACCATGGCAGGACCGCCGATACCGATCCGGGCGTTTGCGGTTGCAATAATAACATCGCAGCACCCGAGCAGCACGGCATTGCCGGCAAAACAGTATCCGGAAGTAATCCCCACTGTGGGAACCAAACCGCTGAGTTTGGACATGGTATGCCAGGTGGGAATATCCAGCCCTGCCGTTCCCCCGCCAATCACCGGAGCGGACGCTTCCTCCCGGGTGGGGGTTGACGTGCTTCCGGCCCCGGCCCGGCCACCACCGCCTTCGGTAAAAAACACCACCGGAATTCGATAGCGTTCGGCCACTTCTAGTATGCGATCCGTTTTTCGATGATTCAGCGCCCCCTGGGTTCCGGCCAATACCGTATAGTCGTAAGTCAAGACAGCGCAGCGGCTGGTGGTTTCATCAAACAAGTTTCCATTCACAGACCCGATTCCCGTGTATATTCCGTCGCCGGGATAGCGTTCCACCATTTCTTTCAAGGGGCGGCGTATGCCCACCGGAAGTACCAGACCTCCATATTCCACAAAGGATCCCGGATCACATAAATCCTCGAGATTCTCCCTGGCCGTGCGCTGACTTGTTTTTCTGCGTCTACCCACGGCATTGGGCCTGTTTTCGTCACGCTTTGCGCCTTGGCGTTCATGAATTTCCTTCAAATCTTGCCGGATCATTTCCAGATCAACCTGATCGATTTCGTCTTCAAGGGTTTTCTCGGAGACCAGGACTTCAATCAAAACCAGAGGGTGACCGGCATACACGGAATCTCCCACATCAACGGTAATTTTTCGAACAATGCCATTGACCGGGGATTTGACTTCATGCTCCATTTTCATGGCTTCCATGATCAGAATTTCCTGACCCACAGAAACCGGATCGCCTACCACAATATTTATTTTCCAGATGGTTCCCTGAATTTTGGCTTTTACAGCCAGGGTCCCATCGGATTCTAATATTTCTTCACGATCATGAATATCATTAAAATAGGATTGGGCGGCTTCATCCCCGGCAAGCTGGCCATCTTTTTTCCCATGAACCAGAACCGCCAGGGGATTTTTCTCATCCACGCGAACGCCTGCAAGTTTTAAATCCACGGTCTGTTCAAAATAATATCTTCGGTGATCTTTCTCATGATCAAACATCAGCTCTGATTTGTGATCCTCGATAAATCGTGTGGTGAATTTTCCGTTTTTTACATCCGGATGTTTTAAAAGACTTTGCAGAAAGGGAATATTGGTGGAAACCCCTTCAATCCGGAATTCACCAAGTGCCCTGTAGATTTTATTCACCGCATCGGAAAACCGGAGCGAAGGGGAATGGCAGATCACTTTTGCCAGCAAGGAATCATAGCGTGAACTGGTCTGGTAATTTCCGTAACCGAAAGTGTCCGTGCGTATTCCGGCTCCGGAGGGAATTTCAAATGTTTTTAAAATGCCTCCTGCAGGTTGAAGATTTCCGTCCTTGTCCAGGGTTTCCATGTTTACACGGACTTGTATGGAAAATCCTCTTGGCTGGGGAACTTCTTCCTGATGAAGCCGCATCTCGCTCAGGGTCATTCCCAGGGCCAACTGAAGCTGGAACCGGACAATGTCCAAGCCGTAAACTTCTTCCGTCACCGTATGCTCCACCTGCAGGCGGGGATTAACTTCAATAAAGGCGAAGGTATTTTCATCGTTCATTCGATGGGCGTCTACCAGAAATTCAAAGGTTCCGACATTATTATATTTTGTTTCCCTGGCCATGACCACCGCAGCATGAGTGATATTTCGTCTTAAAGCGTCCGATAGGCTGGGACTTGGGGCGATTTCAATGAGTTTCTGATGGTGCCTCTGAATGCTGCACTCCCGTTCCCCCAAATGAGTGATTTCACCGCTTCCGTCCCCGAGAATCTGAACCTCGATATGCCGGGCCCAAGGAATCAGTTCTTCTACATAGAGTTCAGGATTGCCGTAGGCTTCTCCTGCCTCATACCGGCACTTTTCTATGGTACTTTCAATATTATCAAAATGATGTACTTCCTTGATGCATCGCCCTCCTCCTCCGGCGACCGCCTTAACCATCATGGCGGTTCCCTTGGGAAGGGATTGAAAAAATTGTTTGGCTTGGGTTGTGGAAGTATCCTCTGATGTGCCTTTAAGAACCGGGACTTGATGCTTTTGGGCCACAGCCCGAGCTTTCAGCTTGTTTCCGAAAAGCTCCAGCAATTCAGACCGGGGGCCCACAAAGATGATGTTGTCCGATTCGCACCGTGCCGCGAATTGCGCGTTTTCACTTAAAAAGCCATACCCGGGATGAATGGCTGTGCAGCTGGTTTTTTTTGCAGCCGCCAAAATTTGATCCATATCCAGGTAGGCCGAAGGGCCAGCCCCTTTGAGTATGACCGATTCGTCACATTTTTTAACATGAAGGGATTCGGCATCATCTTCAGGGTAGACGCCAACGGTATGCAAATTCATTTCCGCAGCAGCTCTCATGATCCTAATGGCGATTTCACCGCGGTTTGCTATAAGGAGACGATGGAATTTCATGGGATTTAATACCTCTTCATAAAATAAAGACATCTCCCCGGCGAAAAACATGCCGGGGAGATGTTGTGAACGTTTGGTTATGGGGGTTGTTTTTCGATCAATCCCTGTTTTGTACAACCACCCTTACCGTGTGGGGCTCGGTGGGATAAATGGTAATGGCGTTTTGTGGGCAGAAGTAAGCACACACACCGCAACCGATGCATCGTTCTTCATTGACAAGGGCCTTTTCGTCTTCGCCCACTTTGATGGCATCGGGATGGCAGCGGATTTCGCAGGTTCCACAACCCACGCATAATTCGGGATTGACTCTGGAAACAAAGCTGGCCACATTCACTACCGAGCGTGCGGAGTTGCCGCAGCAATCCTTGCAGCAGTTGCACACACTGGTTTCTTCCTTGCTGATATCGAAATTGGGATGGTAGGCTTTATGTACCAGACCGTCTTCCTCGGATTTATTAAGAATGTCCCGGGCTTCCTCCTTGGTGATCATGCGCATAAAATTGTTATCCGTGGTGAACCTGGCGGATTTCCCGAAAGTAAAGCAGTTCTCTCTTAAATTGGTTTGTTTGCAATGCTTGTCTTCCGTGTCTCTAAAATTCCTGCAAAAACAATGGCCCACGGCAATCTCATCAAATTTCTCAATCAAGGCTTCCACGTCTGAGGTGAGAAGTATTTTATTGGCCGTATCTTCGGCGACGTTTTCATTGATGTCAATCACCGTTGGTTTGCCGGTGGCCTTGTTGAATCGGATGGGAACGGTTCTATCCGGTGCTGGCATCATTTTGATGATTTCCTGCATTTTTTCCGGAGCCATTCTCGGCCTTTCCGCGAACAATTTAGAGAACAATTTGGCCAGCTTTATTTCATCTTCCGTATAGCTCAATTTTTTCATGAAAGTATATTCGTACACCCCGACATTGGCCAGAGGAAGCAGTCTGAATACCATCACTCCTTTGCTGTTGGGCTGGTTGAAGATAAGGCCTTTTTTTGCCAAAGCGCTGGCCTTTTCCAGTATTTCCGCTTCTGAAAGGCCGCTGATTGCCATGAGTTGATCAATGCTATGGGATCGTTTTTCCTTGAAATGCATAATCAAGTCAAGCTGATCTTCCTTAACCAGCAATTTAATAATGTCCACCAGGGTATCTGAAACTCGTCCACTGGCAATGATTTCCGTAGCCTGTTTGTATTTATCTTCTAAACTCATCCTGTCCTCCTCATGATTAATATTGGGCGTGGTTTAATTTATTTAGCAGGGAACACA